>CAYWMU010000016.1:4379-26896 GCA_964459395.1 uncultured Bacteriovorax sp. | reverse complement strand
AGAGTGTTCTCTTTATTAATGATGAGGTTGCCCCTAAACGATTATTAGAAGATGGAACCTTATGCCTTAAAGTAAGAGACGATTGCTCGGTTGAAGGGAAATCTACTTGTCATCAATGTGCGAATGGCTCTCTTGAAGCCCCTAATGGTTGTTTAACAGGGCCACGTTATTGTTCATCCTTTGAATGTGGAACAAAAGGAAATCCGGCCTGCAGAAGAGGAATCAAGTTTCTGCGACAAAGAGTACTTGATTGTAGAAGAGATAGTAGCTTTGCTTTTTGTAGTAAGGATTCTATTCCAATGTGTCAGGGGGCAGAGGTTTGGTGCCAGTAGATTGTGCAGCAAGCTTAGTAGAGACTTTATCCTGAAAAGTGAAATCATTCCAAGACAGATTAGGAAGAAGTGTAAAATCCTTATCTTTTAACCGATTCAAAAAAATAATCGATTCATTTCTAGATTCCAGGTCGAGTCCAATTTTATATGTTTTATCAAGAGAGATTTGATGTCCTTTAAGGGAGAGGGAGACTTTTTTCTTATTTATATGAAAAGGATTAGGGAACCAATATTTCGAATGGCCAAGATTATACTCTTCTTCCAAAAGCTTAATCAGCTCATGCCCAGAAATTTCAAATTTAAGTAATTTGGTAATTCCTTTCTTCTTTAAATTGAAAATAAGGTCAAGCTCCAATTCTTTAAGTGCACGCTGATAATTGATCTTTAAAAAAGCAGATTTATCTTGAGTATGCACTGGCACTATCTCAACACCAAAAAACTTGGCAAGTGTTCTCTTGCGATGGTTAACGGTTTCATCTTTATAATAACAGTCTTGAGTTTTCTGAAAGAACTCATGACAAGTCATTATAGGCTGATAAATTTGGGTGAGTTCTGGTTGAAGTTGTTTGGTCTTTTTATCGAAGTAGAAGTCAGCGAGATTAAAGCTTACTCCCTTAGCAAAACCACTCAAAACGAGTGTGTTTCCTACGTAGTTGGCCGCCTTCTGCTCACTTCTTCCTCCGATGACTAAGTCGACAAGATCAGGGGGAAGCCTTTTAACATATTCACCTAAGATGTTTGTGAGATCACAGATATCTTGATTGCGGGGTTCGAAGTTAACTTTCTCGAGAGGTAATTTCTTTTCTTTGGCCATTTCATGACCACAATTAATGTTTTGATGAGTAAGAACTACAATCATATTGGCCCCAAGAGAGCGCAAAAGTCTTGCTTGTCTAAGAGTTGATTGCAGCATGTTTTCTACGAAGAGTCCTAAACGATTATCAATAGTCGTTTTTCCCACAATATCATCCGGGATGATGCCAATAACTCCTACTTTTAACTGCCCAACATCTTTAAGGAGATATGGTTTAACCCCTGGCCACTCTACATGGCGTGCAGTTTTTAAATCATAGAGGTTACTCAGAACTAAAGGCGTTTGAGAAGAAGCTGCAAAATCTTTAAAGTATTGAGGAGAGCTTTGATATCCATCGGGGAGTTTAACATTAAAGTCATTCATCCCGAGAGTTAAAGCATCGAAGCCTAATTCGTGATAAAACTTCATAATCTCTTGAGCAGAAATATCAGGGGAAAAGATATCTCCTGAATCAAGTAGAAGAGTATTTGAAGAGTTGTTTCTCAGTATTTTCATATACTGAGCAATAACTTCTGCTCCACCAATTCTGATGGATTGAGTTTCTTTGTTTTTCTTATCTTGAAACTCGATGTTGAGGGGAGATAGCTGGGCCTCAAGATCGTTAAAGCTTGCAACTGAGAGCCGAATAAACTTCGCAGGATCTTCCGTGGTAGGCGCCTCAGGATGGGAGTAAAGTTCGTTATGACCTTTTAAGACCTGATTATTAAGAGGTTTCTTTTTGAAGCTACAAGCTCCTAACAGAAGAACTAATGCGAGGGCTACTTTCATTTTTCATCTCAATATGAATGAATGCGATTTAGTTTATTATAAATACTGACTAGCTTTTCTGCGAGGTAGGCATAATCTTTCGGTTGGTTAAGGTAGCTAAGAGATATTCTAATCACTGAGCGGCCAATGTTATCTTCAATTCCCATAGACTTAAGAACAACTGATGTTTCTGGTTGATTATCGGAGCAAGCAGCGGAAGTTGTCACAAAGATATTGTTCGCTTCTAGTTCAATCAGAATGGCCTGCCCATGAATTCCTGGGAAGCCTACAAGAGTGGTACCCGCTAAGCGAGGGGCTGCTTCCCCGATAATGGCTACTGAAGAGATATCTTTTTTTAATTGAGCTTCAAAATCTTCACGGGCCGTTTGAAGTTCAACTAATTTACTTTTATTCATTGTGAACTCGCGAATAGCAATGGCCAGTGTCTCAATTCCTAAATAGTTTTGAGTACCACCGCGGATGCCATGCTCTTGAGTCGAGCCGAATACGTGAGGAGTTAACTTCGTGGCATCTTTAACTAAGATGAAGCCACTACCACTTAGGGCTCCAATTTTATGGCCAGAACAAACTCCGTAATCAATACCTGATTGCTCGAAATTAAATTCTCCCTTTCCAATAATTTGCGTGGTATCGCAGAAGTAATCAACTCCATACTCATGAGAAAGCTTAGCGATTTCTTGATAAGGTTGAATCACGCCTGTTTCATTATTGGCCGCCATGATACTTACCAGAGCGGTTTTATCCTTATATTCATTTAATAAAGACTTCAAGTGTTCAAGCTTGATCACTCCATCTTTGGTAATTTCAACTTCTACAATTTTGAAACCGAATATTTCCTCATAGAATTTTAAAGTCGTAGGGACAACCACATGCTCGATAGGAGAAGTGATCACCACTTTTTTCTCTGCCGGAGAGTTGAGAAGGATTGATCCAATAATATGGGAAATTCCTTCACTGGCACCAGAGTTAAAATATATTTGATCAGGATAAGCTCCTAAGTCTTGGGCAATCATCGAGCGACACTTCTCAATCCCTTGGTTGATCTTTTGACCAATAGTATGAAGAGCATTGGGATTAGCAAAGAGAGTCGTATCAAAACGTTTTTTGAGATGTTCTTTAACACTATCTAGTAGCGGAGCTGATCCGTTGTAATCTGCATATAACATGAAAAGAAATCCTTAAGAGATGGCCAGCATTTGATCGAGTGCTTTTAAAGCAAACTTTTTTGTTTGGTCATCAACATTAATAATATTAATCGGAGAATTGTTTTTAATGGCCCTAAAACTTTCAAGGAGCCATCTTGGACGAACTCGATACATCGTCGTACAAAGACACTGATAAGGTGAGAGCGAAGTAATATCTAGTTCTGGATAAGCTTCGGCCAATCGGTTAACAAGATTAATCTCTGTACCAACAGCAAATTTCGTTCCTGCAGGAGCAGCTTTAATCTGGTTGATGATGTAGCTAGTAGATCCTGCTAGATCTGAGCCTTGAACAACTTCAAAAGAACATTCAGGATGAACAATAATCTTTCTCTCTGGGTCTTTAGCTCTCCACATTTTGATATGCTCAGAATTAAAGCCTTGATGAACAGAACAGAATCCGTACCAAAGAATAACTTTGGCTTTTTGAATTTGTTCCGGAGTTAATCCTCCAAAGCGAAGACGAGGGTCATAAACCACCATGTCTTCAAGCGGGATTCCTAGCTTGAAGCAAGTGTTTCGTCCTAAATGCTGATCAGGGAAGAAAAGAAGTTTCTCTCCTTGCTTTAAGCCCCAAGTAATAACTTGTTCTGCGTTTGAAGATGTACAAATGGAACCATCGTTTTCTCCCACAAAGCTTTTTAAGGCGGCACTACAATTAATGTAGGTAATAGGAACAATTTTATCAGATGTAGATTCAGTGAGGTATTTCCAAGCAACATCGATTTCACGACGGTTGGCCATATCGGCCATGGAGCAACCAGCTCTCATATCAGGTAGAATAACTTTTTGGTTCGGGCCAGTGAGCATATCTGCGGTTTCCGCCATAAAGTGAACGCCACAGAAAATAATATATTCGGCTTCTTTAATTTGAGCGGCCTTACGAGCAAGTTCAAGAGAGTCACCTGTAACATCGGCAAAAGCGATAACGTCGTCTTGCTGATAATGATGTCCTAAAACAACAACTCGATCTTTAAGTTCTTCTTTAATTTTTTTAAGCTCAACTAAAACCTCTTCATCTGAGAGTTCTGTCTCACTGATAGTGGGCAAGTGATCTTTATTTTCCAGTTCATCATAAATATCAATCATAAAATTACCTCTCCCGAGAGGGAGAACATATATTTTTATCGCTAGTTGTTCAAGTTTTGGGTGAGAGAATGGCCTAATTGAGGTGAAATGACTCGTTGCGCTTGTCTGGAGTGATCAGCTTTTAGTTTTTGAAGGTTTTTCTTAATAACCTATTAAAAAAATTAAATATTGCCTTGGCGAACCGTAGCGTCTTACTTAGACTTTTAGTATAGGACCATTGAAAGGACCATAGGACCACAAGGAGAGTGCTCTATGAAAATTATTACTGTCGGTAATAACAAAGGTGGCGTAGGGAAAACAATGCAATGTTTTCAACTTGTCTGCCATCTCGCTAATCTCGGACATCGAGTTCTAGCTATTGATCTTGATTCTCAAGCAAATTTAAGCTCCACGCTAGGAGTAAATATCCAAAGAACTCTCATTCCTGAATGGCTTATTGGGGATGTTGGAGCTGAAGAAATTCTATGTGATGTAGAAGGTGATTATGACTTTTACAAGAATGTAAAATTGATCGCTTCTTCTCGCCACATGGCCAATCTAGCTAAACTTCTTATTCTTTCAGAGTCAGAAGTGAGAAAGAATGCTGGAAGAAAAGAGCGTCTTTTAAAATTACGTTTAAAACAATTAGAAGATCAGTTCGACTATGTGGTGATTGATACTCCTCCAATGCTTGGAGATGAGTTAATTATGTCGCTAGTTGCATCTACTCAAATTCTTATTCCTACTCAGGCCCAAGATTACTCTATCGATGGTTTAGAAGAATTAATGGATACATTTGAGATCATCAAGGAAACTGAAAATCCTGGTCTTGAATTTGCGATTATTCCTTCGATGGTTAACCCTCGTAGAAAAATTGAGCGCCAACGCCTTGAAGAGCTTTCTCAGTCCTTTAATGTAACACCAATGATTCGCAATCTCGTTGATATGCAAGAATCTGTTGCATTAAGAAAGCCTGTGTTCATGTTCCCTAAAAAATCTAAGGGTAAAACTGATTACACAGAGCTGTGGGATTCTCTCGGATTGAATTAGTTTATTTAGAAAACACTGAGGTTTTTTATAAGGAGAGGCAATGGCCAAGGAATTCAGTGCACGCGTATCTAAGCGTGAACGTAAAGTGATAGATATTACGTCTAATATTGATGACCGTATTTTACGCATGAATGATCAGAAGCTTCTACGTGGAGCTCAACTGGCAAACATTCTGCTCTCTGATATTGAAGTAAGAGAACAGGTGCGTACGAAGTTCAATGATGATTCGCTAGCCGAATTAGGTGAGAACATTAAAGTTAATGGCCTGATTCAGCCTCTTGTTCTTCACCGTGAAGGTAACAAATTCGTTCTCATTTGCGGAGAGAGACGTTTTAGAGCAATGACTCTTATTAAAATGCAAGAAGCTCCTTGCTTTATTCTAGAGAACAAATCTAAAGAAGAACTAATGGCCATTCAGTTCTCAGAGAACCAGGCCCGCGAAGAACTTCACTATATCGATCAAGCGGATTCTATTCTTGGATATCAAAAGCTCACTGGCTCAAGTGAAAGAAAAATCACTGCGGCCCTAGGTATTTCAAAGTCAGAAGTCCACCGCTGCTTGAAAGTAGCAAAACTTCCTACTGCTATTAAAGAAGCAGCTAAAGCACATAATACTGAAAAGTATGTTCTGCTTGAGTGGAATGAACTTCCAAAGGGTGAGTTTAAAAACGAAATCAAAGATAAGATTCTTGCCGGAGAGTTAACAAAACGTATTCAGTTAAAGCGTCTCCTCGCTTCATTAAGAGGTGGAGAAGCTGTCGCTAAGAAAAAGGTCGCCAAAAAGAAGGTTGATCCAGCCGTTGATGAGCTCATGAAGGTCTTAAAGGTCCAGATGAAAAATCCTAAGCTGAAAGCACATGCTCAAGCGATGCTAAAAGAACTCATGCAATAAGAATAAGGCCCCCTTCGGGGCCTTTTTTTGTTGGCATCCCATTTGCTCCTTAAATCTATACAAGGGACTCAACTGAGTAGTTAAAAACTGGAATTTTAATTACTTGGAAGATTTAAGGGGGATAGGGAAATGGCAAAATTTTGGACAGTATACAAGGACTATCTAAAATTTAGACACTCGATGGTGGTTGTTTGCATATCATTATGTGCATCAACTACATGGGCCCAACGCGCTCCTGCGAGTTACCTTCCAGATGATGATATGATTGTTAAGCCGATTGATAATGAAATTGGCTTCTACCAGCAATACGTTGCTTCAGATAAATCTCAAGAAGTCATTCGTTCACGAAACCAAATTCAGATTTGGCACAATAATCAGGTTTTTGCTGAACAGTATGGTTTTGACTCAACTAGTTCTGAATCCATTTATTATGTTCCAACTCCTGAAGAGAAATGGGAGTACTTTAATGATCGTTATATGAGATACCTCAGAAAACGTGGAGAGCAACCTTTTAAAGATATGCCAAAAGATTGGTACGCGGATTTTAGAGACTCTCAGAAAGTGGATACAATTGATGAATTAGAAGCAGAGTTCAGAAACTCTAAGAAAAAGAGCTTAGTATCTAAAGCAGATTTACCTAAAAATCTCCAAGCAAAAGAGATCTCAATCTGGGGAAAAAATAAATTTATTTTTCAACCACGCTTAGATCAAGGCTTAGTTATCGTAGGGATAAAAAATAAACTCGTTCATGCAAGAGCTTGGGTGGGTGTAAATGGTAGAACAGAAATAAATATTAAGCATGAAGTAAAGTCTGTTGGTTTCAGGGCGATGTTTAACTATGAAGCCGATACAGGTGAATATTTTACTTCACTGGATCAAACGATCACTCAAAACCTTAAGGCCCGTTTTATTGCATCAAAGAAACCAGATAAAGAAGAGCAGGATGAGAGACTAATGTTGCTTTATGCAAAAACATTTTAATCTACCTTCGATGGATTTTTAGGAGTAAACTTAACTTAGGTTTAAGTCTTGCCCTAGGAGTCGATCATGAGTCTTTCAGACAGTCCTTTTTTCCAGGATGCCTTTACTCAGTTAGAGAATGCCGCGAAAGTAATGAATCTCGATGAGAATATTTTAGAACGTCTAAAGTATCCGCAAAGAGCTCTTCAAGTCTCTGTTCCGATACGTTTAGATAATGGAAAAATTAAGGTTTTTGAAGGTTATCGGATTCAACATAATTTAGCACTTGGTCCAGGTAAGGGCGGAATTCGTTTCCATCCGGAAGTCTCTTTTTCTGAAACAGCAGCTCTCGCAATGTTGATGACTTTTAAATGTGCATTAGTCGGATTGCCTCTAGGTGGTGCTAAGGGCGGCATAAAAGTTAACCCTGAAGAATTATCACAAAACGAATTACAGGCCCTCACTCGTCGATATACTACTGAGATAGCCATGATTATTGGCCCAGATAAAGATATCCCTGCTCCTGATATTGGTACTAATGCTCAGACCATGGCGTGGCTAATGGATACCTATTCTCTTCTCAAAGGCTATACCATCCCAGGTGTTGTGACCGGCAAGCCCCTCTCTATTGGTGGATCATTAGGTAGAGAGGAGGCCACAGGGAAAGGTGTTGTCTTCTGTATTAATTTTGCTTACGAGAAACTTGGAAAAAGAGTTGATCGGAATACGACAGTTGCTATTCATGGATTCGGTAAAGTTGGAATTCCTGCAGCAGAAGATCTGCATAATCAAGGTGCTGCTGTCGTAGCTATTTCAGATGTCTCTGGTGCCATTTATAACAAAGATGGATTAGATATTAAAAAATGTAGCGAGTGGGTTCGAAGCGGAAAATTCCTAAAAGATCTTCCTGATGTCGACCATATAAGTAACGATGAGCTATTGGAAATGGATGTTGATATTCTTATTCCTGCTGCTATCGATGGGGTTATTACTAAAGCTAATGCTCATAAGATTAAGGCCAGACTAATCGCCGAAGGTGCCAATGGTCCAATTACTTACGATGCTGTCCATATGATAACGAATAAAGAAATCCTCATTATTCCTGATATTCTATGTAATGCAGGGGGAGTGATTGTTTCTTATTTTGAATGGGTTCAGGGACTCCAGATGTTTTTCTGGGATCTTGAAACAGTGAATAAGAAGCTCTTTGAAATTTTAAGATCCTCTTTTGATCGAGTCTGGGAGTGCTCGGAGCGCTATAAAGTGAATATGAAGCAAGGCGCACTCATATCGGCCCTGGAAACCCTGGAAAAAGCAATGAAGGCCAGAGGAACTTTCCCGGGATAGCCTATCTAATTTTTAGATGAGAAAATTCTCATTCTTCTACTTTTCATATAGAACTCTCTTGGGCTATGTTGGGCCCATGAAAGTTCTAGTTTTAATTTCATTATTATTTTCTTTAAGTTCAGTGGCATCCACTGACTTCTGTTCTTATTCTGAGACTTATCAGTTTTTTGATGAATTAGAGTCTCAGGGAATTAAGCATATTAAAAGAGCGAGAAATCATAAACGGTTTACGTTCTTGGAAAAGAACCTCATTCATTTAACGATAACCCTACAGAGTTGGTACGTAGGTGTCTCTCGTGAAGAAGCGATTCTAACATTTAGTCAGGTTGATGAAAGTAATCAACGTGGACCAAATGCGGGTGAGGTTCTTTATTATCAAATTGGAAATAAGAATTTTGTACTCGTTCACTACTGGCCAGGCGATAATGAATACGGCGCTTTTTATGAATTGAAAGTGGCCGGTTCTTATGAACTAAAAGGCATTATCAGAGATGGCGGCATTTACTGCGAAACTATTCATTAGTCTTATTATCATACTCCCTCAGATCTCCTGGGGGAGAGTTCTCACCGACGACATCACAATTACTTCCAAAGAAACATTTACTCTTAAAGAGTTGTGCCAAGAAATGGTAACTCATCCTTCTCCGCTTATTGAGGTGAAATCTATTACCACTGTTGATTGTATGGGGAAGAAAATTAAGGTGACTGATTTCTGTCAGAAGAAAATGGTGACTGATCCTTACTATCTTCGTGGTTATGCAAGTAATGATAAAGTGGAGTGTATTTCGGGAAAGAAAGTTATTTTTAAGTATGCTTGTAGAAAAAAAGATCGACTATGCAAGAACTCTGCTGAGGTTTCATGCAGCGAACTTCGTCCCAAACTTGCTTATCGACTCGATAGTGTTCATTCTTCGTTCATTCAAAAGGAGTCATTTAAGCAGCTCAATTGCTTTTATGAATCCACCCCTTTAAGAAGATAAAAAGACACATAAAAGATTAAGCACGCTGTTATCAATTAATGATTTTGATAATTTAAATTCATGCCTTAATGATTCTTCCTTGCACTCTCTGGGAACAGGAGGAATTATGCAAACACAAATCTATTCAAGCTTTTTAACCAAGAAAGGTCCAGAGCCAGTCATTATCTTTGGTTACTCTTCAAAATCTGTTCCTGGTCTTGAGATCAATGGAATTGGAAAGTATGGTAAGGGGATCAAAGAAAAGATCATTTACTTAACTAAGAAAAATCAAATTAAGATTCCTCTTAGACGGTTTGTACTAAATGTAGAAATTCCGGATGATTGGGGAGAAATAACAACTCAAAATGTGAAGTGGTTAGAATATGCTTTTCTTCTTCTCTATTGGCATTTAGCAGGAGCATTGCCTCTTCGTTCACTTGAAAATTGTTTTGCCTTAGGTTCGATTAGAGCTGAAGGAATTGTTGAAGAAATTGGTGGGGAGAGAATTGAAGATCTTTGTCTGAGACGTGACTTCACTTGGATAACATCATTTGAGCATCAATTCATGGATAAACGAATTGATGCTCAGGATGTAATTGAGCGAAAAATGAATTTTAAATTGAGAGCGTTTGAGCAAGTTTTTTGTATTCAGTGAAGTGTAAATCCTGCTTAGTCACACATTCACTAATTGGAGCAATGATTGTTTTACCTTCGCGGACAACCGTTACATGGGCCGTTTTACCTTCGATCAAAGCATTCACTGCGAGATTACCCATCTCTGAAGCAATGAAACGGTCAGTTGCCACAGGAGAACCTCCACGCTGGATATGGCCAAGGATGGCCACATGGGCGTCGAGTTTGTATTGTTCCTTAAGGTTTTTACGGATCTCATAGCTTCGTCCACTCTTAGGGCCTTCCGCTACAATAATAATCGATGATTCTTTTCCACGAGCAACACCGCGATTAACGTCATCAATAATTCTTTGATAATCCACTTCTTCGTGTGGGAGGAGTACATTTTCTGCTCCTGTACAAACTCCAACTTTTAGAGCGATAGCTGATGAATTTCTCCCCATAACTTCAACTAGGAAGGTACGAGCATGCGAGTGTGCCGTATCGCGGATTCTATCTACTGCATCAATGGCAGTCTGAACGGCCGTCTCAAAACCAATAGTGTATTCCGTTCCTGAAATATCATTATCGATGGTTCCTGGAATTCCAATAACTGGGAAGTTGAACTCTTCACCAAAGTTCTTTGCTCCATTGAATGATCCATCTCCACCAATAACAATAAGAGCATCAACTCCATGGGTCTTTAAATTATTATAAGCAACTTCACGAAACTTCTTTTCCATAAATTCTGGAGAGCGAGATGTCTGAAGAATCGTTCCTCCGCGCTGAAGAATATTTCCTACACTCGAATGATTCATTTCTCTGAAGTCACCTTTAACAAGTCCTGAGTAACCTCTTCGAACTCCCGAAACTTTAATTCCTTTGAAGAGAGCTGTTCTTACGATAGCACGTATAGCACAGTTCATCCCTGGAGCGTCACCACCCGAACTTAAAATTGCAATATGAGAAATAGTCATAATTAATTGGCCTCTACAAAAATAGGTTTACCAGTAAAGTTCGGTGCCTGTTCAATTCCTAAGAAATAGAGAACTGAAGGGGCAACATCTTTTAATGCTTTAACTTCTAATTCTGGATTAAGAACACCTTTCATGCCTTTAAGCTGAGGATGAACAACACAGAATGGGACATCCGCAGAAGAGTGAGAAGTATGAACTCCTCCTTCTTCATAAGTCATCTGATCAGCATTTCCGTGATCAGCACTGAGGATCATTGTTATGTTATTTTTCACACAAGCTTCATAAAGGCGTCCAACACATGCATCAACGGCTTCAACTGCTTTAACTGCTGCTTGAAAATTTCCAGTGTGCCCAACCATGTCGGCATTGGCGTAGTTAACAAGATAGAATGAGTAACTAGGGTCATTGAGTTTTGCTACTAATTCATCTGTGACTTTTGGAGCATTCATCTCAGGCTTCAGATCATATGTGGCCACATCTCGCGGAGAAGGAACAAGGATACGGTCTTCTCCAGGAAAAGGAGTCTCTTCTCCACCGTTAAAAAAGTAAGTCACATGAGCGTATTTCTCCGTCTCTGCAATTTTGAATTGCTTCTTGCCAAGAGTAGAGAGGTAGTAGGAGAGAGTTCCACTGATTTTTTCTTTATCAAAAAGAACAGGAAGATCAGGGCATTCATCTGGTACATATGGAGTCATACATAAGAAGTAGCCAGGTTTAACGGGAATAAGGAATTCTCCGAAATCTTTTTCATTGAAGGCCAAGGTAATTTGTCTTGCGCGATCTGGACGGTAATTAAAGAAGAAAATACTGTCACCATCTTTGATAGCTGCAGAAGCATCAAATAAGGTAGGAGTAATAAACTCATCCCAGATATCTTTTTGATATTCGTTTTGGATATAGCTTACTGGATCCACATCTGTAATAAGACCTTGACCTGTCATAGTCTTATAAGCGTGTTCAATTTTATTCCATCGGCGATCCCGATCCATTCCGATAGAGCGTCCTTGCATACTAGCAAAGGTGAAATTTTTGAATTCTAAAATTTCTTGGATGTATTTTACTCCATGATCCTTAGAAGTATCTCGACCATCCATAAAGGCGTGGAGAAAAACTTTTATTTCAGGATAGTTTTGAAGAATTTTAAGAATTTCTTTTAAGTGGTTGATGTGCGCATGCACTCCACCATCAGAGAGAAGTCCCATCAAATGAATTCTTTTATTTCCCTTGAGAGAAACATCGATGAGTTCCTGCAGGCGAGGCATATCTTTTAGTGTATCAAGAGTAATGGCTTCATTGATGCGAACAAGATCCTGTCGAACAGGTCTTCCTGCCCCAAGATTTAGATGCCCAACTTCTGAGTTTCCGGCCACACCTTTAGGAAGTCCGACTGCTTCGCCACCTGGTTCAATTGTGGTGAGTGGATATTGAGCGAAGAAGGAATCGAGGTTAGGTGTCTTGGCTGAGAAAATGGCATTGTTTTCTTTTTGGGGACTCATACCGAATCCATCCATGATAACAAGCAGTACTTTATCGCTTAAGCCTTGTAACTTCATAAGGCCCCCTTTTGTGATTAGTCTACCCAATGATTTTAGTTATGGTAAGGATGATTTTGGCGGATCGTCTGGGCGCGGTATAGCTGTTCAATGATGAGTAGTCGGGCGAACTTATGAGGGAACGTCAGCGCAGACAAAGAAATCTTTTCCTGACAGGTTTTAAGAAACTGTTCTGAAAAACCTTCGGCTCCAGCAATGACGAAAACGACTTTTTGAGGCCGTTCAATAAGGTCGGCGGTCCAGTTGGCGAAATCAGTAGAGGTCATTTTCTTGCCCCATTCCGAGAGTGCAATTATATGAGGACTGGAAGTAGGGGAAATCTCTTTAATCTTTTTTAAAAGCATTTCTCCTTCAATCTCTTTGTTTTCTGCACTGGCCTTGACTTCATGAATAATGAGTTCAGGAGTATTGATGCGTTTAAGAAAATCTTTTTCAATAGCTTCGAAGTGAGGGTCTTTTAGTTTTCCCACAACGATGAGATGAAGTTGTTTGGACATAATCTATGAACTAGGGAAGCTCATAAAGAGCTCCCTAGAAATAACCTTTAAGATCAGAATTAGATTCAGCAACATTTGTTGGTTGTGAGTAGTAGAACTCTTCTGGAATTTGCACCTGTGGGTTTTTAGCAAACACCATATCTAGATCGTAAATATCACGTGCCGGCCCATTGAAGATATGAATCATAATATCTCCAGTATCAATAAGGATCCAGTCCGCACCTTCGTAACCTTCGTAGGAAATGATACTAGCATCATGGGCCTTTAGATTTTGCGCAATTTCATCGGCCATGGCCCTTGCTTGAGTTGCGTTTTGAGCAGTCCCAAGAATGGTGTAGTCACAAAGAGCAGAAGACTTTCTCATATCGAAAATCTTTAAACCGTCACCTTTGAAGTTTGCTAAAATCCAAGCTGAAGAAAAGGCGTGATTCAAAGGGAACTCATAAGATGAGTTGCTCATAATCTTATCAACTTCACCTTTTACATATTCATTCATGGCCATTTTGTATTTCCTCTTTAGTTCTAATCATTAATTGCTTTAATAGCTCTATATTTCTGCCCGACACTCCTGAGATAGGGAGGACCTTACGGTCAAGCTGCTCTTCCATATGAGAACGAAATTTTTCTATCTCTTCTTCGGTCATGGCGTCAATCTTCGTTAGGCAAACAATCTCTTTTTTATTAAGTAATTCGGGATTAAATTTCTCGAGTTCGTCACGAATAATAGAGTAGGCTTCAATGGCCTCATATTCCTCGAGAAACATCGAACAGTCGATGAGGTGAACAAGAGCACTGGTTCTCTCAATGTGCTTTAAAAACTTAATTCCCAGCCCTTTTCCTTCAGCGGCTCCCTCAATGAGTCCAGGAACGTCTGTCACCACAAGAGTAGTATCATTAACGGTCACCACTCCTAGGTTCGGTTCAAGAGTGGTGAAAGGGTAATCTGCAATTTTAGGGCGAGCAGCACTGATAGCTGAAATCAATGTAGATTTCCCCGCATTGGGAAGCCCAATTAAAGCAATATCAGCTAAAAGCTTTAACTCTAAGTGAACTGGGATCGCTTGTCCCTCTTCACCTAGCTGAGCAAATCTTGGAGTTTGATTTGTTGAGGATTTAAAGAAGGCGTTACCTTTACCACCCCGGCCACCTTCGCAGGCTCGAAACTCTTGACCATGGGCCGTAATATCAGCAAGTAATTCACCTGTTTCTTGGTGGAAGATAAGTGTTCCTACAGGAACCTTGAGATAAAGATCACTTCCGGTAGGGCCATTCATGTTTGAACCCATACCATTGTGGCCATCTTCTGCTTTAAAAGTTTTCAAACCTCTAAAGTGCATGAGGGTGTTAAGACCTTCGTCTCCTACGAAAATGATAGATCCACCATTTCCGCCATCACCACCATCTGGTCCTCCCATAGGGACATATTTTTCACGACGAAAGCCTACACAGCCTTTTCCGCCGTTTCCTGAGACAATTTCAATATTAACTTCATCAATAAATTTCATAATTCTCTTCACCCACCAATGGATGGCCCAAAAAAAAAGGGAGCACTAAAGCTCCCTCTCTGTATAACAAAGATCTTTAAAGATCAATTAAGCTGGAATAACAGATATAGTTTTTGTTGATTTATTATACCAACCAAACTGAACTTTTCCTGGAACCATAGCGTAGATCGTGAAGTCACGACCCATCTTTACGTTTGCACCTGGGTGAAACTTTGTTCCTTTCTGACGAACGATGATCATACCTGTTTCAACAAACTCACCACCGAATTTTTTTACACCGCGCATTTTTGGGTTAGAGTCACGACCGTTTGAGGTACTACCACCCGATTTCTTATGTGCCATATATTGAATCTCCTAAATTAAATTCTTAATTATTTTTTTGCTTTAGCTTCAGCTTTAGCAACGTTTCCTTGGCCATCATTCACTTCAGTGATTAATAGACCAGTGTAATGCTGACGGTGACCGTTTTTCTTACGGTATGCACCTGGCTTACGCTTAAGAACGATAATTTTACGAGTGCGAGCTTGTCTAACAACTTTAGCTGTAACTTTTGCACCAGTAACAACTGGAGCACCAACAACAGTTTTGTCGCCGCCAACTAGAAGAACGCGATCGAAATCAACAGTAGCGCCAACTTCAGCATCAATTTTTTCAACGTCAATCATATCGCCGGCACTTAGCTTGTACTGGTGACCTTTGATTTCCACGATAGTGTACATGAGAACTCCTTAATGAGTAACCACCTTTCGGAGAGGGGCTAAAACCCTTCTTTATCCCTAGGTGAGTAAAGTATAGAATGGGTATTTTTATGACTTTGTTGCGTTTCTGTCAAGAGAGGAGAAAAGCGGTAAGTTGTTGAAAGTCCGCTATGGCTTTTTTTTCGGGCCCATGTCACAATTATAGCTATTATTTAGGACTAAAATGGCCAAAAAGAAAAATGAATCTTATTTAGAATATAAGAGACGGGTGATCGACCCGGTCTCTGAGACATTTTGTGGGGCCAAATGGTACAATGCAACAATCTGGTTAACCAACGGTAAAACCGCCAGCTGTCACCATCCCCCTAGCCATGACATTGTTTTAGAAGAAGTCCTAGAAAATCCCAAGGCCCTTCACAACACCACTTTTAAAAAAATTAAGCGACTGCAAATGCTCAAAGGAATTCGTCCAACCGAGTGTGAGTACTGTTGGCGCATAGAGGACATGGGAGCTGACTTTGTAAGTGATCGGGTTTTTAAAACCGTCATTTACAATGATGCAGATTTAGAAAAGATTGCAAAAGACCCTTGGAGTAAGGACGTGGTTCCTAAAACCATGGAGCTGGCCTTTGATCGTACATGTAACTTTGCTTGTTCTTATTGTAATGCAAGTTTTTCTACCACATGGGTAAATGAGATAAAAACTTTTGGTTCTTATGAGAACTTAGGAAATAAGAATCATTACCTCGAAGGTAATATTCATGATGCTCTTGATCCGGAAAACAATCCTTATATTGAAGCTTTCTGGAAGTGGTGGCCTGAGCTGTCTGAACACTTAGAAGAAATTCGACTTACTGGTGGAGAGCCTCTTCTGAGTCCTAATACTTGGAAGCTTCTCGATCACTTCAGATACAATCCTGATTCAAAAATGAGAGTGGCCATTAATTCTAATCTTGGAATGAAGAAGGCCTATATTGAGAAGCTCGCAGAAGTGAGTCATTCAATTCAAAATCTTCATATCTATACGAGTTTAGAATCTTTCGGAGAGCAGGCAGAGTATTCACGTGATGGACTCGACTTTAAAGCGTGGCAAGAAAATATTGAGTACTTGGTACTTCATGGGAATCTAGCTTCCTTTAATATTATGATGACAGTCAATGCTCTTTCAGTTTTTTCAACTATTGAATTCTTAGATATGGTGGAGAGTTTTAAGAAGAAACATGGAAGAGGGATGGGAGTAATTTCAGTTAATATCTTACGTATTCCTGACTTCCTAAATATCACAACTCTACCTGATCATCTCCTCTTTGAGTTTCAAGAAAAACTTGTGAAGTGGTACCGGGCCCATGAACAGAGCGAGTACTTCGTTGATTTTGAATTAGAATCAATTCGCCGTTTAATTGATTACATCACGGAAGTGACTCAGCCTATGGAGAACTACCAGCCTCGCCAGGATCGTATGACTTATTTTAAACGATTTATTTTAGAGTTTGAGAGACGTCGTGGAAAAGATCATCGAAGAGTTTTTCCAAAAAACTTTAGCGATTGGTTGCTAACTGTTCCTGAATAAAGGCTAAAATATTCTCAAAAGACTTCAAGGTCGATTGGTCTACTCCAATGTGGATAACTGTCTTTTTTAAACGCTCCAAAAACTCATAAGAGATGGGTAGATTTATCCAGTGAAGTTGAGTGCCTATCCCCCAGAACTCCCATTTTACTTGTTCTATGAAAAACTCTTTTTCAGAAGAGGAGAGGTTAAGGAGTGAAGCGTGATCATCTGCCTCCCAAATATGTTTATGAGGAAAGAGGAAACGATGAGATGAGTTTTTAAAGTGATTAAATAAGTTCTGCTCTTTAGAATCTAGATAAAATCTAAGGGCCTCAGGATGGAGAGTATGGGCCAAAAGATCCTCAAGGGAAAGTGATCTTATACTCGCTTCCATAATGGTTAAAAGATATTCCCATTTCTTTTGACGGATAACTGGATTTCTTTTTAGCCAATAGCTATCACCAATAATATGACGAGAGAGAAAAACCTGTCGTTGAATCTCTGTTTTTTCTCTCTTAGGAAACTTCTTTTCCAAGAGAGGGTCTCGAGCGAGTTCATAAGGATTAATGAGAAATAAGAGATCATCAGTAATTTTATCGGGATAGAAATTGAGTTCTCCTAGAAGTTTATTTCTAAGAGTCTTTTTAAAAATTTTCTTAGCTATTTCTATTTGTCCAATATAGGTGAGGTCAATATCTGAAGCCAGTGGATGATGGGCATTGAAGTAATAACTATTTCTAATCCAGACTTGCGGAAAAGTTTTTTTTAGTCTTTTTAATGTAAGAGACATGAGGCCTTCGAGTAATGGATTGTTTCCACTCTGAAGTTGAATAAATGCCAAATGTTCTTGAAGACTTTTTATCATTTAGAAGAAGGCCCTTAAAGTTAAACCTACATCAGTTGTTACAAGCTTTTGGACAGGAAACTCTTCTCCTTCACCTTTGATAACTGGAGAGAAGGCAAAGAACTCTGCCTCTGTATTATTACTTAGACTAATAGTGCTTTTTGCTACTAGATAAGTGAAGCCAGACTTCACATCAGTAACCACTGTTCCAGAGACATTAACTAAGGGGTGAACTTCATACTTGTTTGCAACGGCAAGGAAGTATTCTGTAGGAAGGAATCGATTATTGAGATTCATTCCTGTCTGGAGTCTATTTCTTTTTTGATATCCACCTTCAATACGAAGGTGCCATTTACTCGTGAGCTGTTCATCATAACCCAGAAGAACGTCCCAAAGGTTATGTGATTTCTTATTAGTGACATAATCAGATTGGTAGAGAAGTTGTGCAAAGATCATGGCCTCTTCAGCGAGGTAGGTGAATTGCCCTCCTACTTTCTGGCGATTTTGATCTTCACCGATGACATAGTCAAACTGAAGTTTATCTGAGTAAGCATATTCCCCGTGAAGCCATAATGTTTTATCAATTTGACCTTCATAATTATCAATAGATTTATCACCTAGAAAATAAAAGTTGAGAGTATGTTTATCGTTAGCATAGAAGGTGAAGTTCACTCCATCGTTTCCTTGGGCAAAATTGGTGATAGAGTTTAGGGCCGTAGGTTGGTTGAAAGGGTTGAGTGGGTTAAAGATCTCTCCCTGCCCATAATTAATGAACATTCTTCCTATCGTGAACCGATGCTCTTCGAAATTCCACTGGTACATGAACTTATTAAGTACGGAATCCGTTCTATATTTATTTTCTTGTTTTTCGTACTGAAGTTTAAAAATATCACGGGCCACTAAAGTTTGTGGAAAAGTGAAGACACTAGTGACGAGGTATTCATCCTGCCCAGGAGTATCAGGTTGGTAGAGATCAGAGTAAGTATGACGGACAAGCCAATTGGCCTCAAAGCGAGAACCACCTTTAATATCTATTTTTGCTCCTAGGTTTCCATAGAGCATATAAAACTCACTGTGATCCCAACCCTGCATGAGTTCCTGTTTGGCTTCTTCATTATTCCAGGTTTTTCTTCCCTGTGCTTCGAGGTTTCCAGATAGATCTACTTTGACCGCTAATGCTGAAAGAGGAAAAAGAAAAAATGCTAATAGATACTTCATGAATTATTCCGTTAACTTCTTTTGAGTGAACTGATCACTAGGAAACTTAATATTAAATTTGATGTCCTTATAGTGGAGAGAGGTGAACTTACCTTTTTCTCCTTCGGGCATCATTTTCCAAGATGTAAAAAACTTATGATTATCAAAAGACTTTAAGTTATCAAGCTTCAGTGTGCGCCTAAGATTGTCTTCTTTATCGTAGTATTCATAATACCTAGGAAGACAATCTTTCTTAGACATCATCGTTACAATCTTGGGCCACATGGCCTTAGTGTTTTCTTTAATAGTATTTTCGATGACCTTGTAAGTCTCTCCATTGATTGTTTTGTCAGCAATGAACTTATGATTATAATCTTCACTCATCTTCGAAGCTTTAAGAATATCATCATTAGTAAAGTCAGATCCCATCCAACTCGAAAGGAGCATGGAAGATGAGACAGCTATTTTTCGTTTCATCTTAGGGAAGTAATTCCACATTTTGTTATCGAGACGAAGGGTCCTAATCCCTTTTTCTTTTGCGGGACTAATAATCTCTGAGAGAGCATTACTCTTTCCTTCGACAAAAGATTTGATTTCAAGAGTTCGAGTGTAGTTAGGGTTTTGCACCGTCATGGTGATGGTAGCTTCAGAACTATCTCCTCTTAATTGAGCATCTGTATATTTAATCCACTCATGAGCATCTTGAGCTTTAACTCCTAAAACTGCACAGAAAACGATAAATGGTTTTTTCATTGGTGCTCCTTAACTTCTGCGATTTGACCATCATTGATGTAGAGGACAGTTTTTACTTGATCAATTAAACGTTGGTCGTGCGTGGAGAAGATGAATGTTAGATTATGTTCAGAGTTTAGCTTTTTAAATAAATCGATAATCTCTTGAGATGTTTTAGAGTCAAGGTTAGCGGTTGGTTCATCGGCCAAAATAAGAGAAGGGCGGCAGGCAATCGCTCTGGCAATGGAGACTCTTTGTTGTTGACCACCAGAGAGCTGTTTAGGGAATCGATCTTTTAACTGCGAAAGACCCACTTGTTCCAAGGCCCATAAAACTCTCTCTTTGATTTCTTGTTTAGGGATCTTTTTTAATTGCAGTGGAAATTCAACGTTTTCGTAAGCAGTGAGAACAGGAAGAAGTTGGTAGTCTTGGAAAACGAAGCCCATATAATCAAGTCGATGAGTAGTTCTCTCCTCAAGGCTCATATGAGTGATGCTTTCACCCTTATGAAGAATTTCACCTTTGGTAGGAATAAGAAGACCTGCGATAAGGTTAAGAAGCGTCGTTTTCCCTGAGCCGGAAGGGCCTACAAGAGCAGTGAAATCTCCTTCTTTAATGGTAAGGGTTACATCCTTTGCTCCATAAGTAATATTTTCTTGTCCTGTCTCATAAATCTTACTTACATTTTTTAATTCAAACTGCATTTTTCCCTCGATTCATGATTTTGTAGCTTGGGTAAATCATGCTTAATATTAGGAATAAATAAATCAATAAGCTCACTTGCCAGTAATACTTAGCAACAGGAAATATTTTAACATAAGGATGGATAAGCATCCCCCCTAAAAACATCGGTTTCCCATTGGTGAATATCTCTAAGTTTATGGGGTAATAGAAATTTATGATAGTAAAAATGTGTCCAAGAACCAGACCAATGAGAAGAGCAACTGTTCCCAGGATAAAAACCTCAATAATCAGTGTTCCTAAGATCCACCAACGACTGGCACCGATAATGTTGAGGGCTTCGAATTCCTTTTGACGTTCTAGAAAGGAAATCATGAGTGTATTAGATAGCCCAAGGGAAATAACGATCACAACGACAATACAAACAATCTTGGTGAATCCGTCGATAAAGCGAATAGATACACTGATTTCAGGTAGTAACTGATGCCAAGTGGTCACCTTGAGAGTAGAAGAAGCGGGAGCAGGTCGCTCCATGTCAAAGTTTACATATTGATGATACTGATCTGAGTTCATGACAAAAAAGTTCTGGGCGCTGGAGAGGGTTGTAAAACTTAACGAGTCCTCAAGATCACCACCTCCAAAATCCAAGAGACCTACGACCTTAAATAAGTCATTGGCCACAGAGCCATCGAGTGCTTGCCCAATGAGTGCAACCTCGTCACCAATCTGAGCATCAATTTTATTGGCAAGACTTTGACCGATGATGATTTCGTTGGAATTCTTAGGGTCCAGGAATCTTCCGTATTTTACAGAGGAATTAAGCTTTGAAAGAGAGAGTTCCTCTTCAGGTAAAGTGCCATTGAGAAGAACTCCCAATGTTTTTTTGTTTCCCGAAATAAAAACAGGGGCCACTACTCTCGGTATCGCATTAATCTTTTGTTCTGAAGGTATTTCAGCTGCAGGGATAGTAGCAAAAGCATTAAATTTTTTGGTATTGCCAGCTGGATAATAATCAGGATGAGTGTACTGATATGAGCCCGAGTATTGAGAGAGAAACTCTTTAATAACTTCTTTAGAACCTGCTTCAGCGAAGTTTAAGATCCAAAGTATATAGGCCGTTCCAAGTGAAAGACTCAGAATCATAATGAGGGCACGTTTAGGTTCTCTCCAGATATTTCGATAGCCAAACTTCATCAAGAAATTAAAGTAGCTCATATTTCTGCCTTTAATTTTTTAAGGGTTCTTGAAATAGACCAGGTGTAGCTACTTCCGAGAATACCGATAACCATCACAACGGTGATGTAAATTTGGTCAGGACTTATTCGTGGATAAACAATTCGGGGAAGTCTAATGCCACTTCTTTCGATGATTTGTCCTTGATTAAGAAAGGAGAAGTCGAGTCCTGTGTAAGACTGAATCCCAAGGATAAGTCCTAATATAAAAGTAGAAAGAAGTGATGAAATAAGAATCATTAAAATGATTTCACAGAGACCAATGATCCAAAAGTCTTTAAAACTAACTCCTAGTGTATGAAGCATACGAAATTCTTTTAGTCTTTCCTGCCAGAGCATACGAATAGGAGTAAGGATCGTCATCATGATGGTTATAGCAATGATTAAAAAGAAAAGACGAACCATACCGTGATGAAAATCGAGAACCACACCCATTTCTGGATTGAGATCTTTCCAGGATTTAATTTTAAAATGTTTTTTTAGTTTCTCAATTGCAGGGGTGGCCTTTTCAAAAGAGTTGAAAATCATTGGAATGCGATTGAACTTAAAATCTGTGAATTCTCCAAAGAAAAGCTTCTGCCATGTGAGTTGAGAAATATAAACAAATCTTTTCTGGAATACGTTGGCATTAAAGTCGTAAATACCTTTGATATAAAGAATCTCAGAGCGCAGTTCTCCGAGATGGTCTTGATAGTTCAAAACAAGTTCGTCCCCAACATTGAATTTGAAATCATTGGCGAGCTCTCTACCGATAATAATAAAGTCATCGTCATTCTCCTCAAGAAAACTCCCATCAATTATGTGAGAAGCAATTGGAAGGAAATGCTGATGGAGATGAGGGATAATTCCAATGGTTAGAAGAGGAGCGCTCCCTTCAGGAGTAGAGATATTAGCATCAAGGACAAGTTCGGGAGAGTATGAGATAGCCTTTGAATTTTGAACCAAACTTTTAATCTCATTATTCCAAACGAGAGGCTTATTGGCATCGGTATTAAAAGCGTAGGTGTCTTCTTGAATTTGATAATGGCCGGTATTGGTATTAACAACA
>CAYWMU010000016.1:0-4369 GCA_964459395.1 uncultured Bacteriovorax sp. | reverse complement strand
ATTCATTCCATCAAAAAAGGCCATGACCCAAACAGAGACTGTGACTGCTAAAGAAACAGAGAAACTAATAAAAAAGCTTCTACCTTTATGACGCCAAATATTCTTCCCGGCGAATGCAAAAAGAAAGTTATTCACAATGATTCCCTGTTAGAGGGAGCTTAATTAAATTTTAATTGTTTGAGAAGAGATTTGTTCTTGCTTTGCTGTGAGGCGATAGACAGAAAAATGGGAAAGCAAGTGATAGTGCATGTCGCAGAGTATGTAATCAACAATTCTTTAGTCTCCCAGGTGTAGACAGCATGTTCATCTTTCATTTGATAACGAGTTTGTTTTCCATAGCGGTTGATTAAGCTTTGGAAAAAAACATCGTGAAGAAAGTAACTAGGAAGTCTTGCATAGAAGTCAATCACCGTATTCTTCTCCAAAGTTATGAACAATGGAATGTGATACTTAGATGTTTTTATTTCGCCTTGATGTAATGTTGCAGAATTTTTTTTATTTAAGAGCTTAAACTGCCCCGATGATGGTTCTATCGTTTTTCCTGGCAGATAAGGATCAAATTCCTTGATATCGAAGTGATAATTAGGGGCTTCAACCTTCGCTTTTAAAGGTTGAAACATTATTAGTAAGCATGGCAAAATAAGACGAATTAAATGCATCTTCTTCATTATAGCAAGGTTGGAGTTAATAGGAGAGAAGAAATAAGTCTGATTGATTTAGTCGGTAAGGAAAATTTTTACCCGCTTTGTTCTTCTAACTTATTGGATTATTTCCTAGGGGAATTCCCTAAATGTCTCCTTTGAGGAAGAAGGAAAGTCCTTTAAGCTAATAATGACGATCAGGATGATATAGGAAGGAAATATCTTTATGAAAAAACTCAAGTCTCTCATTCCCATCTTCACGCTAATGGTCGTCGGAGGATGTGCTACTAACCAAGGAAAAGAATCACGTTCTGTTTCCAACGAAGGTACAACTCATCATGCATCTGTCTCAGAACAAGCAGAGTATTATCGTGTTCAAGAAGAATTGATTGAAAGAGATTTGCCTAACTGTGAGAGTTGTATTCATGGTTCTGGACATGAACTCACATTCACTCCTCCTTTAAAAGTTTATGAACTTGATCCGGCTGTTGCCAAAAAGCTTGGATTAAAAAATAGTAAATTTGATTTTCCAGTTGTCTGGAACAGCAAAGTTGAAATGTGGCTAAAATATTTCACAGGTCGTGGAAGAGTCCATTTCCAAAACTATGCTCAACGTTCAGGCCGCTATGCTCCTGTCCTTTCAAAAATCCTGGCCGACAATGGTTTACCTCGTGATCTTATTTATCTTGCTATGGCAGAAAGCGGATTTCAAAACCATGCACGTTCTTGGGCCAAGGCAGTTGGACCTTGGCAGTTCATGCCTTATACGGGGAAGAAATTTGGTCTAGACATTGATTGGTATGTTGATGAAAGAAGAGATCCTATTAAGGCGAGTATTGCTGCCGCTAATTACTTAAAGACGCTTCACGGTCTTTTCAATTCTTGGGAACTAGCAGCTGCTGGGTATAACGCTGGTGAAGGAAAGATTGGTCGTGCCATTAGGATGTATAAAACCAAAGATTTTTGGCAAATGTCTAAAGGCCGCTACTTAAAACCTGAAACGAAAAACTATGTGCCAAAAATCATGGCCCTTTCAATCATTGGAAAAAACCTAGACGTTTTTGGCTTTGATAATATCTCGTTTGAGAAGCCTCTTGATTATGAAGAAATTCAAGTAAAACCTAGTACCGATTTATATGAGGTAGCTAAAGTTTTAGGCTTAGATTTTGATACAGTAAAAAGATACAACCCAGAAATTGTGAGATGGCAGACGCCTCCAGGAAGAGAATATACTCTTAAAATTCCAGTAGGAGGAGCTGTAAACTGGGATGAGCATACTCATCGTGAGCTGATCATCGCAAGAAGTTATAAAACATACGAAACAAAATATAGAGCGAACTTAGGTGATGTAGCACGAAAGTTTAAAGTACCACTAACTGTGATAACAGATATCAACCCTCATTTGAGCTCAAGAAGAGCTTACCCTCCAAAAACTCAAGTGCTTCTTCCTTTTAGAGAAGATCATAACTTGAGAGGTAAAATGTATGCAGATCTTTATGAGAAACCACGTAAAAAAGTACGTGCAACCAGAACTTATAACAGAATCATTGCTGCAAACATTAACCGTGGACAGCTGATTAAAAACCCAAAAGAATATTATACAGTGAAGAAGGGTGATAGTCTTTGGGGTGTTGCTCGCAAGACAGGTGTGCCTATGAGCACGATTATCCGTTCTAATTCCCATATTTTGAAGAAAAGACAGATCCTTCCAGGGGATAAACTGGCAATCCGATAAAATAAATTAAAAGCCACTCGCAAGAGTGGCTTTTTTTTTATAAGATTTGGCCATGAGTTTTGGATTAATTAAACGTTTTAAAGATTTAAAGAAAAACCCAGAAGGCGGAGTTAAAAAAACTTTCGCTAAGCATGTCATTATTGGGCATGACCTTGGGGCCATTATTAAACTAATAGAGCTAAGAAAAGAGAACTCTGCTGAGCAAGTTCGTCTCATTTCAAATAAGCCACTCTCGCAAAAAAGTATTTACGAAGATTATCAAAATACAGTTTCCTTGATCCGTTCCAGCGCCGGTGTTGAGGCGATCTATAAGAAGCTTTTTAATGCTAAAATTCTTCCGCAATCAAACGACCCTGTATTCTATAAAGATGGAAAATTCCATGATTTTAATGGTCGTGCGAAGCCTATGGAGCTTCTTGGTAATGAGATGTTTTTCACCACTAAAGGGTATGAATATTTCATCGAGAGCTTTTTTGATTCAGCAGATTGGGAAAAGTTAGATGAGCTTCTTAAAACTTCTCAGGATATGAAAATTTTTGAGTCTATCGAAAAAAGCGATCCTCAAGATTTAGTAGAAAAAGAAGAGTGGTCATTAACTTTCAAAGACTTCACTGAACTAGGAGCTGAAAACCTTTATATCTCTGTTGCTCCTCATAAATTTTTAAAACTCATCACGAATAAAAATGATCTCGACTCATCGTTAATCGACTTTTGTTCTGCCACCGAATCTATCTCGGCCATGAATGTGAGTTTTGAACTCACTAAAGACTTTGGCCTTAACTCTCAAACGCTTTTCGTTCCACAGAGCATGACTCATGAATGGGGACACTTTATTGTAGAGTTTAAAGATTCTCATCTCTGTAATGTCCTTTTCCTTATCAACGAAGAGGAGCCGCAAGCAGAAGACCTAGGTGCTAAAATCAAATTAATGAAGCGAGTTCTAGAGAGAGTTTTCCCAGACTTTGAAAAAAGTATAAAAGCTGAAACGATTCGTTTTGATAGCGATATGTTTATTCAAGGTGTGCGGGATGAAGCTCTTCTTGAAGTCATTCAAAAATATCCTACACTCGAATTTTTGGGGCAAAGTAAGCTTGTCGATCCGGATCTTTCTGGTGAACAATATCTGACAAGAACACTAATTTAATTCACTCACTTTAAGGAGTCATATGAAGTTACTTGTAGCGGCACTCGTGCTGACATCATCTCTATTCGTTCACGCTCAAACACAAACTAACAGAATCGTTTCCGTCGACGCCTTCGACCTTTCATATACAGGTGGTCTCGTCTTCAAAAGAGATAACACTAAATCTGGAAGTGATAGAAGAACTTCAGAATTTAGATTCAATCTAAACTACGCTCAAGACATTCACAGAGCTCAAGGTCTCATGGTTAAAGGCCAAGCGTTCTACAACAGAGCAAAAACAAAATGGGGTGGGGACTCTTTAGAAGCCAATCTTGGAATTGCTGGTGGTCTTCTTTACAACTTCGATCATCGCGATGTTAAAAATTCATTTCTTGCTTCAGCACTCATAGGGGCAGAAAGAAGCGAAGTAGAGTTCAAAGGCATGAGTAATAAAAAGGGTGTTAACCTTTTCTTAATAACTGAGTTCGGAAAAAGATGGGACTTAGGACGCTATTCTGTGGTCAATATTTCATATGCCCCTACCGTTTCATTTGAATACAAACGCTACGGCGGACAAATCAGAAAGAACTATTTTAAGAGTGGAACAGAGTTAAAAATCAACTTTCTAAAGTTCGATATTCTTTTCTAAAAATCATTCTCAAGGCCATCTTCGGATGGCCTTTTTCATCGGACCACTTTTTCCACCATCATCCAACCCCTTAAATTTCATTTGCCAAACTAAAAGTTGAATCTCAAACTTTAAGTAATAACTATTTTAATTAGCATGTTTAACCGTGAAATGTGACGTACGTCATTTTTGTAAAAAAGGAGTTTTCATGAAAAAACAGCTTACAGTTGCTCTTGGTCTCG
>CAYWMU010000015.1:24993-26940 GCA_964459395.1 uncultured Bacteriovorax sp. | reverse complement strand
CAGAGAAACTTGTAAGCATGTGACTCTCCTTTAACTTTGAAATCATTAACTTCTCGGTCATTGGGAGTGAAAGCTTGAGTTCAATTGACAATAATACTTGGCAAATTAAGAATCCCCAAAGATTCGGAGCAATTCTTTGGCGACATTTCGGCGAGTTACCTTCTCTAGTTGCTCAATGCCCGGAACCAAGTTCATTTCTAAAAGGTACGCCGTACCTTTTGGGCCTTGAGTACAAAGAAAATCAGCGGCGCCGTAAATAAGACCCAGGTCTTCTTTAATTTTTTGAACTATCTCCTTGAGTTCTTCAGTCGGTGTAAACTCGATGGCCTCTCCACCTTGAGTAAAGTTGGCAGCAATACCATTTGATATTCTTTTTAATCCTAGATATTCATTCCCCATGAAAAAAACGCGAAACTCCTCATGCTCTTCAATAAAAGGTTGAAGTAAATACTCTCTATCCTTTGCCTGATTCCACCAAGTGAGGAGTTCTTCGACATTTTCAAAAACTCTCACTCCCCAACCACCTTGTCCTCGCTGCGGCTTTATCAAAAGCTTTTTGCCTTCACAGAAAGAAGCAAACAACTCAATTTCAGATGAACTGGCGTTGGCAAGATCAAGCCAAGGAAGATGAGTAATCCCCTGTTCTTCAAAATACCTAAATTGAAGGGGCTTTGTTCGTAGTTTTTTAAGAGCATGAAGAGAAGGTATGCTTTGAAGCTTGTGCCGTTCAAGATAATCCAGGTCATGTCGAGAACCATGAATGGAGGTACTCCTAACTAAAATTTTCTCATCTCCCTGAACTTTTCGATCACTCTCCCAAGGGTTAAGAAAACTTACTGAACAGGTCGCTTCCTGTTGAAGCCTCTCAATAAAAAAAGTATGAAAATTTTTGGCAAGAATTAGGAGCTTATTCATAAAGACAGTCTCTACAAACTTATTTAATATTAAAACATGAAATTATCACGTCTCTTTCTCCCCTTATTATTAACTAGTATTGGTGCTTGTACCATCATAAGAAATACTCCCCCTCAAGATCAAAGCGTTGAGGTTGCGCCTGAACCTCAAGAAGTTGAAGTCACTCAACAAGAAGCGCCAACACCAACTCCTCAACAAACTTCTTACTCCCTTTCACCAGCGGTAAAACAATTCTGTGATCAATTATCTCAAAAGTTTAATACCTATGGCTGGGGAGAGCCCAACTGCGAGGAGTTTAATTGGCACCACGTACGCAACACTGATCTAGGAACTCCCCTTATTTGGACTTCATTCGGTGAGGAGCAAGATCCTAAATCTAAGGCCAATACGACTCTCGTTATGTGTGGAGTTCATGGAGATGAAATTACCCCAATAAAATTTTGTTGGGACCTGATGCGTGAACTTAAAAATCACGAATTTCATAATAAACAAGTTATCATCGCTCCCTTAGTGGCCCCTGATTCTTTTTTCAAAGCTCGCCCTACTCGCACTAATGGACGAGGAGTGGATGTTAATAGAAACTTCCCTACCAAAGATTGGAAAAAAGATGCACATAAAAAATGGAAACATAATGCTCGAGGAGATATAAGAAAATTTCCAGGGCCCCATGCTGCTAGCGAACAAGAAACAATTTTCCAAATGAACCTCATCATTCGTTATAACCCTCAAAAGGTTATCTCGGTTCACTCTCCTTTAACTATCCTTGATTATGATGGACCTAGCCTTAAGGCCGACAAAGGACAATCCGCCTTACAGCTCCTCGAGGAAATGAGTCGTCGTTCAAGCGGATATAAAATTTCAAATTATCCCATTTTCCCAGGGAGTCTTGGAAACTGGGCAGGAAAAGAAAGACACATTCCTACTTATACTTTAGAGCTCCCAAACTCTGATCCTTCTCATACAGAAAAGTTTTGGGATCTATTCAAAGATGCTGTCATCTATGCACTCGAAATGAAAATGGGACCAGTTTTA
>CAYWMU010000015.1:0-24983 GCA_964459395.1 uncultured Bacteriovorax sp. | reverse complement strand
AAATATAACTGCCCCACTTGAGTGTGATAAATCTTCCCGATTAAGCTAGGCTTGCGTCTGAAATTAATTAGTTATTCTTCCAATCATTACATTCTTTGTTGATCCCACAAAACTTGTTTTGAGGGATCAACGTTTGAGGGACTAAGTTTCTAGAAACTTGGGACTTTTCCGAAAACGAAAGAAGTATCTCCAACACTCAAGTGTGGCAGTTAATTAAAGTCGAGCAGAAGCACTGGCCTTGAGAGATTTTTCTTCAAGATCATACATCAGCTTCTGAAGAACATCATGATGGATCTGAGTATATGTTTTATACTTAGAAGTCTGGGCCCAGTAAACCATTTCAAAAGAGGCTATACTGGTGGTAAAGCTAACCAAATTCGCCCTGTCAAACCTAACATTGTTGAAGGTTGATAGAGATGTCTTAACTAAATCTGGGATATCAGAAACCTTAATCCCAGCGGTTTCTATATCAAGTTTAAAACTTACCCTTCTCTCTTTAAGCCTCTTATAATTTCTTATTTTTGAAGCAAGCATTTGAGAATTGGCAATAAGAATAAGCTCACCATTTACAGAGCGAATTTGAGTTGTCTTAAGTCCTATATACTCAACCTCTCCTTCCCATTCTCCAAAAGAAATGAAGTCTCCAACTAGAAAAGGCTTATCCAGGACAATAGACAATGAAGAAAAAAGATCTTCCAGTAAACTTTTAGTGGCAAGAGCGATCGCCACACCACCAATTCCAAGACCTGCCACAATTGTTGAAACATCATGGCCAAAGTTAGCTAAAGTTGAAAGCACGAGGACGGAAACAAGGGCCAAGTTTAGAATGATCCCAACAAAATTCAAGGTAGTTTTAACTGAAGGATCCCCTGCTTTTTTAGCAACCGTATAAAAGATCCAGCGATTAATAATCTCCTTACCCCATATCCATAGCTGAAACATTAAAATAAGAATGAAGCCGCTATCAAAGAAGCGCTCAAACTTATTGAGATGCGGAGTAAAATGGAATCCTATATACAGGGCCACTCCCCATATAAAAACTTGCTTAGTTTTATGGAGTGCCTCTACAACAATGTCATCGACTTTGAGACTTGTTTTTCTCGCCACTTTTTCAAGACGACTAAGAACGATATTTTTAAGGAATAAAATCAAAACATAACTTACAACGACAGCACTCAAAGGGATGTAAACAGCAGGTTTTAAAAGTTCATTAAAAATATCTGTGCTCATTATTCTTCCTTTATCGGGGCCGGTAATTTTTTAACAATGAGAAGAGGAATGATTAAAGTTATGGCACCAATAATGTAGGCCAACACTGAACCAAATCTCCAGTATATTAATGAAGCATAAATTGGCCCGATCACACGCCCCATAGAACCAAGGGATCTGAAAGTCCCTAGGCTTCTTCCTTGCATTTCCTGCGGAGTATAGAAAGAAACAAGAGAAGTCAGACATGGAATAATCATGGCCGATCCAACAGATAGGAAAGCAAGACCAAAGTAGAGCATCCATACAGAATGAGCATAAGCAATGATGAGAAGACCAGGAATAATGGCAATAAGACCTTGCAGACTCATCTTAATTTCACCAACCTGGTGGGCCTTACGACGAACATATCCACCTTGAACAAAACCAAGAATAAGCCCAATATAAATAAACATGTAAGCATTATCCATCGAGGTAAAGGAAAGTCTTTCTACTGCAAGGAAAGTAAGAGTGAATTCCATTCCAGAGAAGGCCGTAATAAAAAAGAAGTAGGCCATATTAGTGCCATTCACTCCTGGCACCGGAAGAGGTCTAAATAGTTTTAACGGATTGATACTTCTATTTTGAATAGTTTTTGTTCCGAAAACTTTTGTTTCAGGAAACATTCTCCATACCATTATAAAGTTAATTAGCGATAAGAAAGCGGCAAAGGCAGCAGGAACTGAGAATGGATTTATCCCATAAACTTCCCAAGAAGGATTCGACGCGAGTGGATTCCAAAGAGAGAGTATCCCTCCAAAGGCCGGTCCAAAAACAAAACCAAGAGCAAAAGCAATACCGATGATGGCCATCCCTTTAGAGCGGTTTTTCTCATCAGTCACATCACTCACCACTGCTGAAGCAATAGACATATTCCCTGACATTATCCCACCAAGAATACGGGCAAGAATAAGGAGTGTGAATGAGCCTGAGAAAATCCAAAGAACATAACTAATAAATAATCCAAAAACTGAAATAAGAAGAACGGGGCGTCTTCCTATTCTATCAGAGATGGCACCCCACATTGGAGCAGCAAAAAACTGAAGAAGGGAGTACAGAGCACCAAGAAGTCCACCAAAGAGAACAATAGTTGACATCAATGGGGCACCATCAGCTGTCGTCGTTGACATTTGAATGCTTGAAATTAAATTCATCATTCCTGATAAAAAGAAATTATCAGCATCAACACTTAGGTAGTGGGCCGACATTGCAGGAAACATCGGAAAAATAATAGAAAAGCCGATGAGATCTAAGAACATCGTTAAAAATACGACTTTAAGAATTCTCTTACTTTCTTTACTCATAGGTTTTGGTGCAATCTTTTCTTGTTCACTCATAACTTCTTGATACCTATCCTTCAAATCCACCTCATAATAGAGATCATCTTTTTCTTGTTGAGAGCCATTTACAGTGACATTTATAAAATGAGCATAATCCTTGATCCATGCAGGATCATTATTTAAACAAGGGATGTGAACGAGCTCTCCCCCAAGTTTTTTTACATCCTCTCCTAGCTCGATCCCAATCTCGTCCGTTGTTTCGAGACAATCAACAACAAAACTAGGGCAATAAACGGCAAGTTTCTTTATGCCATTTTTTATCTCACCGGTAACACTTGCATCCGTATAAGGGCCAAGCCATACCTCACTACCAAATCGTGATTGAAAACATATTTTTACCGGGATAGTGGTTTTGAGCCTTTCTTTAATCAACTCAAAAGTTTCCATACAATGAAGAAGATAGATATCTTTCTTGGACACGACCCTTCTAAGAGGAATCCCATGAAAGGAAATATACAGCACTTCAATATCTGCGTGATTCGCTAAATACTTTTCAATCTGAATAACTGAATGATCGATAAAGGCCTTAGAGCGATGGTAAAAGTTCACCATCTCAAAACTTGGGATATTAACTCTCTTTTTGAATTCGTGTCCTAGACCATCAACCACTGAAGCAATAGTTGATTCTGAATATTGTGGGAACTGAGGAAAGAAGACAAACTTTTGGGCCCGATGAAAAGAATCCTCGCTCTCCCATTTATCCATAACATCTTTAAGTCTTGGTTCCGAGAGCATGAACTTATAATCTATTTCAAGGTTCCCATCCAAATGAGGACGGAGGCTATTGGCCACATCTATCGTATTGTTAATTAATGGAAAGCCATTCGGTGTTTCGATACGTTTATAGGCTTCAGCTGACTTTTTAGGTCTAAATGGAAGGACGAATAGATAAAGAATGATTTTCCATATCCAAGGGTTTGTATCGATCACTCGAGGATCCGACAAAAACTCTTTTAAATAGGATCTAACATCGCTTATTTTAGTGGATCTTGGGGAGCCCAACTGACCGATCACTACTTTTATTTTGGGTTTCATGCTCTTGCCTGTTTGAAAATACTATAAAGACTCTTCTCTTTTTGGCATATAGGATGCTAAATGACTATAATCAATCATTATAAGGATCTCATTCATGGCAAAAAAATATAAATCTGAAGGCAGAAAGACCAAGGAGCTGCAGGGTGTCACCCTCCTTGGTAATACTAATACTGAATATCCAGACAGCTATGCCCCACAAGTTTTGGAGAAGTTCCCTAATAAGAATCCAGACAATGACGCCTGGACTACTTTTATCTGTACGGAATTCACTTCTCTTTGCCCTAAAACTGGCCAACCTGATTTTGCCAAAATCTTTATCAATTACATTGCCGATAAAGAAATGGTCGAGTCTAAGTCATTAAAGATTTACCTCTTTAGTTTTAGAAATCATGGAGACTTTCACGAGGATTGCGTGCAAAAAATCTGTAAAGATCTCTTTAAACTAATGAAGCCAAAGTATATCGAAGTTATGGGAGACTTCACTCCTCGCGGTGGAATCGCCATCTTCCCTTATGCCTCAATGAGTAACGGCACAAAAAAATATGAAGAGATGAAAAAAGTACGCATGAGTAATTACTCTCCTGGTAAGTATGGTATGGATCTTTCACGTCTCTACTAAGGAATATATATGTTTGGACTTGGATTTGGTGAAGTTCTTCTCGTTCTCTTAATTGTACTTTTTTTCTTTGGTGGAAAAAAGCTTCCTCAACTGGGTTCTTCCTTGGGGGAATCTATAAAGAATTTCAAAAAAGCTTTAAACGATAATTCAGATAAAGATAAAAAAGATGGGCAGAATTAATTTCTGCCCACTACTTTCATAACAATCGGTTCATTCTCTTTAATTGTCTCTAACTCTTCAAAAATCATAAGTACAATTTCTTCGTAGGTCTTGTGGATACCTTTTTGTTGAAGAATCTCTTTGATATAGCGAGCACTTCTATCAATAAGTTTATTATTACTCGGTCTAACCCAACTCATCACATTACCTTCGAATCGACCGAGGAGCCCCATCACTGATGTTGAATGAGCATTCAAAAGCATTTTAAGCTTTAAATGAATAATAAATAAATCATCACCCCAGTTATAGGCCCTCTCAAAATCTGCGAGTTTAAAATGAATAATGCCATCACAGAAAGTGATCTCAAAATTCTCTCCAGGAAGACTTCTTTTCCTTATTCCATTCATGGAAATATCAAACCCATAAACTTCTTCGAGATCAATTTTTCGATTGAGATCTGGCCATGAAAGGGCCCTTGGTTCTCGGCATAATAAAGCGTTCCATCCTTCTTCCGGAGAAGTTGTATTTTTCACAAACAAGTAGCTTAGGCTGGGAGTCTGTTCTGGATGCAAGAAGTTTTCAAATCCATTTAATGAAAATGTAGGAGACCTTTCCGTCGTATCAGTAAGAATACTGATGGCAAGTTCTGGATCTGAAACATAATTTAATAACTTTTTATCTTGATAGAATTTAAACTCTTGATCAGTAAAGACGCTAAAATCTTGGTAATCAAAATATAACTTTTTAAGTTGCGATTGATAGTGAGAAACAAAACTATTCAAGTTTGAATGCTTATAAAGTAAACACTCTCCCACTACAAACATCAGAACGGTAGATGCCTGCATGCGAGTTGAACCAGATATGGCCATGGGACCAACAGGAATACTTCTTTTCTTAACCTTCTTATTTTTTAGAATTCCCTCACAGCGATCAAGCCCTTTAAGTTCTTTATCTGGGTTACAATAGATAAAATAAGGACTTTGCTGTGAGACCTCGGAGGCTTTTTGGGCCGAACCAATCACAAATGGAGTTTCTCCCCCCTCTGAAGTAGCGATCAGAAGATCTCCGTCTCGAAACCCCAAGTCCATTAACTGCCTATGTCCATAAATAGTTTGATCTTCAAAACTTTCAACTGATTTTATGAGAGCAAAGTCACCTCCGGCCATAAAACTAATCACTTTCTTCTCACCAAATTTTCTAGTGAAAAGTGTTTCTAGAACTAAAGCGAGTCTTCCCGTTGCACCACAACCACTCATAAAAATTCGATGGCCATTGGTAAGTGTAGTTTCTATGTCTTGATACAACTCCCAAAAAGAAGAAGCGTAATCAGTTAATGTGTTGAGAGCATCGTGATCAACTTGTGCCAGTAACTTCAGACCTTCTCTTATATCTGATTTGAGAAGAGATGAAAGTTGACGAGTTTTAGGATGAAAGGACTCAGTCTGCAGTCCTCCTAATTTAAATTGATGACTAATATCTAAAAAGTCTTGAGTCTTCTTAATAGGGGCTGACATAACTTCCTTTAAAATGAATACGTCGAATCAAGATAATCATAGTAGAGAATCAGGGCTTTAAGCAATATTTCTCAAACAACTTAGTCAAATTACCCCGGCCATACTTATCTCTAACTAAATCTCACAAGTTTATCTTGGCAGGAACCTTGCTTTAACAGGCGAATGTCAATTTTGTGCTTATAGAGCACCCATATTAAGGAGTGGATATGAAGAAAAAAATGCATAAGTTTGTCCCGTATCTAGTTGGTACTTGTCTATTAACGATGGTCGCATGCGGAAGCGATGACGACGACAACGGAAGCGGAAGTAGACCTCAAGAGCAACAAGAAACAATCGGTACTTATAAAGCAACTCTTGCTCCGATTCCTCTGAATACTTCTGTTGCAGGCAACCCTACTGGTACTCTAGATGTTGTTATTGAAGGTGATGAATTTAAGGCAACTATGAATATGCAAGGTGTGCCAGGCAATGTGGTTCATGCTCAGCATATTACAGTAGGTTCAAGCTGTCCTACTGAGACTAACGATGTGAATAACGATAATTACGTAGATGTTATCGAAGGCGTTCCTAACTATGGTCTCATCCTTATCCCTCTTGATGGCGACTTAGAGGATCAAGATGATGGTTCTAACGGTTTCCCTAGAGCTAATTCAGCAGGAACTTACTCATGGAGCAAAACAGCTTCTCTTTCTAGAATGATTGCAGACCTTCAAGACGCAGATGTGGATCTTGAAGATGGTCTAACAAAGCTCAATGGCTCGGAGCTTAATTTAGCAGGTAAAGTTGTTATCGTTCACGGTGTAAACTCTAACTCAAACCTCCCAGACACTGTAGCGACAATTGATGATTTCAGAAGTCATCAGTCCCTTCCAATTGCTTGTGGTGTTATTGAAAGAGTTGAAGAAGAAGACGGTGGAACAACAGGTGATACTACAACTGGTGAAACAACTGGTGAAACTACTGGTGAAACAACAACAGGCGAAACAACTGGTGAGACAACTACTGGTGAAACCACTGGGGAGACAACTACTGGTGAAACAACAGGCGCAACTACTGGTGAAACAAACGGAGGAACAACAATTACTCCAACAACCACAACAGCAACAAATGGTTAATAAGACAAGAGTCTCCTAACATACACAACCCTGGCCCTCTTCGGAGGGCCTTTTTTTATTCTCAAATACAAGACAAGGGCATATGATGCAATAATGCCCCATTTATTTAATGATTTGAAGTCATCGCTAGTTGTTTCTCTGGTTGCTCTTCCACTTTGTTTAGGCATTGCTTTGGCCTCTGGTGCCCCATTAGCATCAGGACTTCTTGCTGGAATAATTGGCGGAGTCATTACGGGGTTTATCAGTAACTCAAATATTTCTGTTTCTGGCCCCGCCGCAGGTCTAACAGTAATAGTTTTGGCGCAAATTGAAAGTTTTGGATTATCTCAATTCTTTCAAATCGTAACGCTAGCTGGACTTTTCCAAGTTTTTTTCTCTTTTATTAAAGGGGGGCGTATTGGAAATATTTTCCCCAATTCTGTTATTCATGGAATGCTGGCGGCCATAGGTTTAACTCTTATCATTAAACAATTACCTCTTGCATTGGGAACAGATTTTACAATTTTCAAGATAAGCACTCCTCATCTTTTAATTTCTGCTATCAGCCTCATTACCATCACCGCTTGGGATAAATTCAACTTTCGATACAATTATCTCTCATTCATCCCCTCTGCTTTATTAGCTGTAGGAATTAGCATTTTTTTAAATCTTGGATTGAATCTCTTTTCTCAAGAGGACTTAGTATCAATTCCCGAGAACTTATTCTCAAATATTGAAGTTACTCTCCCTTCCTTATCTGCCGTTAGTTTCCCTATGATTCTTGGGGCCCTTACCATAGCAATCGTTGCAAGTCTTGAGTCTCTTCTCTGTATCGATGCTGCCGATAAAATTGATCCGGAAAAAAGAACGACTAACAAGAATCGAGAACTCATTGCTCAAGGAATCGGTAATACTCTTTGTGGTCTAATAGGGGCCTTACCTGTAACAGCTGTCATTGTTCGAACAACGGCCAACATCGGGGCAGGAGCAAAAACTAAATGGTCTGCAATAATCCATGGGCTGTGGCTTCTCCTTTTTATTAGTTTAGGCACATCAATATTAAATAAAGTACCCTTGGCCACACTTGCAGTTATTCTTTTAATTGTGGGCTTTCGTCTCAATCGACCATCGCTATATATTGCCATTTATAAAAAAGGTTTGGATCAGTTCTTTGTTTTTTCTGTCACCATTGTTGCCATTCTTACGACAGACCTTTTATATGGTATTTTTATTGGTTTAGTTGTTAGCCTTCTTCTTGAAGTGAGGCTTTTAAAAAATAAAGTTTTATTCAAAAAAGATGGCTTAATAAATCAGCTGACTTTTGTAGGACGTACTTCTTACTTATCAAGACTCAAGGTCTATGACGTTTTCACTCATTTAAAGGATGAAGAAAAGCTCCTCATTCAAACATGTGAGGATATGCATCCTGATGTTGAAGAACTCGTATTAGATCTGAAAGATAGGTTTCCTGAAAAAATTGAACTCTCAGGAAACCGAACGGTTAAAACCGATAGCTAAGTCCGACTTGTAATCGAGGGCCATTTAGGTCACGATTAAATTGACTGGTAAGATCATCCTCGTCATAAGATTCTTTTCTCATATAGTAGTCTGCGATGATTCTTGCTCCAAAACCGTTACTTGCATAAAACTTATAACCACCACCGATTGCAAAACTATTAGCAGTACCGTTTGCGCTAGTATCTCCCGCCGGTGTTTCAGAAGTAGACTTCACTTGACCGTATCCTAGAGCAATTGTGATAAAAGGTATAAACTCGCCAACCTGACTTGGAAGTTTAGTAGGATGCCAATTCACCCCAACACCAAATTCAGTATAATCATTGCGAGATGTAAGACCGTTGTATGACTGAGCGTCCGATTTGATAAGATTAAGATTTCCCATCAAAGAGAAACGTGAAAACCATGCTCTTTCATTCTGTGGATAATATTCAAACGTGGCCCCTATTTGATATTGGGCCATAGAGCCAGAAATCTCATCCACTCCATCTGCTCCGGTGCTACTTGAGAGTGAGGAAATATTTAATAGGCCAACCACTTCCATGTTTCTCTCAACGAGACTTCTAACGGAAACACCACCTTCTGTTAAGGCCCTCAGATCATCGTCATCACTCACGCCTGCAGCCGCTAAATCATTGGCACCATCAGCAAGAGGAATGCCTACTGGAGGAGAATCGCTTGTGGTTCTAACGGGAACATCTTCACGTATAAGAGATTGAGAATCATCTTTAGTGACTTTTACAGGAGGAGTAATTTTGATGGTCATCACGGAATCATTAACAATATAGTCCGCATTAACTAGTCTATAAATAGACCAAACTGAACGAGATGGAGAAACACGCACGACCATACCTCGAGCAACGATACCTGCTGTCACTAAAAACCGGGCATGATCACCCTCAACTAGGCCATCCTCTGTTCCACGATTCAAAAGAACAGTTTTTCTTGATTCAGATGTTTTAAGAATTCTCACCGTTAATTTTTCATCAACTTCTAGAGCTGAAGCTATGTTAGGTAATAACATTAAAAGTGCTAATATAATCTTCATTCATTCATCCTTAAAAAGAATAGCCCAATCCTAAGGCAAGATTCATATCTGTTTTTGTTATTGATTCAGGAAGTTCTGAGAAGTAGCGATTTGAGCCAGTTCTCTCAAGACCGACAGTTTCAACACTGCCGATAAAGCGTAAACTTACCTTATTCTTAAAAGTATACCTTAATCCTACACGGAATCCAGGAATACTAAGAAGTGTATAATTAGCTTTTTCTTCATAAATCTCAGAGCGAAGCTTTGATTGTCCAGCTCTGAAAAATGTCCCTAAATAAAGGTTTATGGCCGACACTTTATAAGGAGCATAGAAGGGATACCAGTTAACTCCTAGAGTGAAACTTTGGTCAGTACGATCGAAGTTTCTTGCCCCAATCCCAATGGCATCGTCGGTAGTTGAAATCTGCCCGTTAATAGTGAAGCGTTCCCAAATTTCGTGCTTAAGAACAGGAACAACTTCAAAGTCGACATTGAGTGCGTAACGATTACTTTTAGTATAAGTCGTATCATCTTTAGTTTGATGGTCACTAACCATCTGTCCATAGTCTAGAGCAAGATGAAAACGGGCCGGAGTCGAAGAAACCCGGGCCTTCCTTTCTTTTTCTTGGACGACAGAGATGTTTGTTAAAATATTTCCTAATTCTTCATCTGAATAGTCCTCTGACCATCTCTCACCCTTTTCCAATAGAGTTCGAGAGAGCCGAGTGTTGTTTTCAATGCTTTTACTTTTATTTGCCAAGTAACTTTCCCAGGCCGTAGAAAAATTTGAACGTTTACGAGTCAGACCGTCATTATGCTTCATTTGCTCATCATAGAATGAGGCGTAATTGAAATCCGGGTCGTTAACTCTCTGTAGGTATCGAGTCACAAGTCCTTCAAAGACTTCTAATCGAAGGGCCTTTTTAAATTGTTCACTGTTTTGTGATCGATAGAGTCCTGTGCGGTATCTGATATTTCTGTGCTTAACCCATTTTTCTAGTTCGATAAGTTCGAAGTCCACGTCACTTTTGTAGCTTGAATCATAGTTAATAAAATCTTTTTCATAATTCTTAGATTTGGCCAATTGATCAGCATCATCGATTAAACTTGAACGGGCAGCTTTTTTAACATCATCCTCAGTGGATACGACTTTAAGCTTAGAAGTCTCAATCTCTCTTCTACCAGGAAGCATATTGGATTCAGTAAAGAGAGTGAATAAGTCACCTTTATGGAGAAGATCTGATTGGTAAGTATCAAAAATCACCCAGACTGAGTGATCCGTTCCAACTTTGACACTTCGTACTTTGGCAACTGGAACCACTCTCAAAGAGTCAGGATTATCAATTTCAGTAATTTGCTTAAGAATGATCCCAAACTCACCAACTGTCAGACGCTCATGAACGCCTGCGTCAAAAACAGCGGTCTGACCCGAGCTCGAGAGCTGAAGTAATCTCGTTTGCGTAAGAGCTAAGCTATTAAAACTAATCAATAGCAGTATCCATCCTGATACTAACCTCAACATCTCCATCATCCTTGCTAGAAAAGTTATATTTATAAATTGTGTCAAAAAACATCGATCTTGGGAATAAAAGAATTAATCAGTCTCTTAATTCAAGCAAGTGTTAACTCCTTGATAAACCGGCCATTTAAGCCTATAAATAAGCCATCGCAATATAAAAGGAAAATCTATGAATATGAGAAGACAAAGAAGACACCGTCGTGAAAAGCAAACTTTTGAGTACGAGTGTTCTTTAACCGGTGAACGCTATAAGCTAACGGCCCGCGCTCCTCAGCCTAAAGAGCTTCTTTCAGTTGCTGCTTATTATGAAATGAATCCTGATAAAGATGATAGGCCAGCGGTGGTTAAGAAGAAACTTGGTCTTGAAATTCCTGAGAATTAATAATTTAAAGAGGAACTATGACATCTCATAAAGTCGTTATTATTGGTACTGGTCCTGCTGGACTTACTGCTGCTATCTATACTGCACGTGCAGATCTAAAGCCGATTGTTCTCGAGGGAGAGCAACCTGGCGGTCAACTTACTCTCACAACAGAAGTAGAAAACTTTCCAGGATTTACGGACGGAGTGATGGGCCCTGAACTCATGAGTAATATGAAAAATCAGGCGGCCCGCTTTGGCGCTGAATTTATTCCAACTCTTTGTACTGAAGTTGATCTCTCTAAGAGACCTTTCACCATCAAAGCAAGTAACGGTGAAACTTATCTTGCTGAAACAGTGATCATTTCTACAGGGGCAAGTGCCAAGATGCTCGGACTTCCGGGAGAAAAAGAGCTCGTTGGCCGTGGTGTTTCAACTTGTGCCACATGTGATGGCTTCTTTTATCGTGACCGTATTGTTCACGTTGTTGGCGGTGGTGACACGGCCATGGAAGATGCAACCTTCATTACAAAGTTTGCAAAAAAAGTTTATATCGTTCATAGAAAAGATACTCTGCGAGCCTCTAAGCCAATGCAGGATAGAGCTTTCAATAATCCAAAAATTGAATTCATCTGGGACAGCGTTGTGACTGAAATTAAATCAGATGCAGGCGGAGTTACAGGTATCGTTGTAGAAAATCTTAAAACCGGTGAAAAACAAGAACGTCTAACTGATGGTCTTTTCTACGGTATCGGACACACACCAAATACAGCATTTCTAAAAGGTCAAATTACTCTTGATGAACATGGATTCATTAAGACTGTTAACGGCCCAGAAACAAACATTCCTGGCGTTTTTGCTTGTGGTGATGTTCAAGACTCTTACTATCGTCAAGCAATCACGGCAGCAGGTTCTGGTTGCCAGGCGGCCATCAAAGCAGAAAGATTCCTCGAAGGCCATTAAGCCTGTGCTGAATTCAAACAGAATTACAAAATTAAAAGACTTCTACCAGCAACATCAAGTGTTGGTAGGAGTCATTGTTTTTTTAAGCGGTTTTTTAATCGATGTTTTTACTCTCGGTGAGATTGATGACACTTTTTCCTTGGTTCAACAGTTTCTCTACCTTTTAATTATCGGCTCAATTCTTTTATGCGAATTAAGTAACAAGACTCCTAAGGTTTTAGATAAATATTGGGATTACCGCGAACTTCTTGTTCAGTTTCTTTTTGGTAGTCTTCTTTCTATCTATACTCTTTATTTTTTTCATTCCGCATCTCAGATAACAGGACTTCTCTTTATTATTCTTTTGGGGCTACTACTCGTGGCCAATGAGTTTCCTCAGTTCCAGAAGCTTGAATTCGGAGTGAAGTTTATTATTTTTTCTCTCTGTGTGATCTCATTTTTTCTTATCGTTTTTCCTATTCTTTTTGGTCACATCAGTATTCTTGGTTTCTTTATCAGCATCCTCACCTCACTTCTCATCTTTTCGGGGATTTTTTATTTAAAACGCCAAACTGTCACTGAAATCAAAAAGAAGTTTTTCTATCCAGTTATCGGTACTCACCTCTTTTTTGTTTTTGCTTACTTTTTCAATATCATTCCTCCTGTTCCCATCGCTGTAAAACATATTGGTGTCTATCACCAAATTGAAAAAGTCGCAGACAATTACCGTGTTTCTTTTGTTCCACCAAAGTATCTCTTTTGGCTTGATACAAATGATGACTTTCATGCCAGAGCAGATGATACCCTTAATATCTTCGTTCAGGTTTTTTCTCCCAGAGCTTTTTCTGATCGCGTTTTCTTGGAGTTTTATCGAGATGGTAAGAAACAAGATCGCATCCCTTTAAATATTAAAGGAGGTAGATCAGAAGGTTACAGAGGATTTGTAACCAAAAAAAATTATGGCCCAGGAGAATGGAAAGTAGTGGTGATGAGTTCTGATAATCGCCCATTCGGAGATTTTTCATTTACGGTTCATTCTGACACCACTACAGATGAGCGCCATTTCAAAGAGTTAGAGTTTTAAAACTCTTTCATAGTGGAGCATTTTTCTCCTATAAAATTCTTCTTTGACACTCAATAGAGTTTTCTGAAAAAATAAACTAAGAGTTCAGTTAAACATCCACGGATTGGCCGTTTAATTGAAAAGCTCAAAACTCTTTTTGAATTACCAAGGAAGGTAACTAGAATGCATCTCTTCAACTACACCACTCTCGCTACACGCTTAGAAAAAACAACAAGAACATTATTTGTGACTTTAAACAGACCTGACTGGAATAATGCTTTCCGTTTAGAAATGTTGTTTGAACTTGAGTCTCTTCTTGCATGGTGTACTACAAGAGTTGAAATAAATTCTATATATATTGAATCATCTTCAAAAATCTTTTCTACAGGTCTGGAGCTGAATCACTTAAGCGAGCTCTCGGCTTCATCTCTATCTAAAATAAACTCTAAACTACAAAAAATTATTTTTGCGATGATGCAACTTCCACAAACAATCGTGATTGACTTAGGACATGGGTCTCAGACTCTTGCTTCGGAATTCGCTCTCGGAGCAGACATTCGTATCGCTCATCAAAATACGCGCATTGCTTTTAATCATAATCACTATGGACTCTCACCAGCTGCTGGTGGAATGAGCATGCTCTCTACATTAGTTGCTCCAAGCTTTGCACGTCATTGGATTCTAAGTGGAAACAATATCAGTACTGATGCCCTTAAAAACTCAGGATTTATCGGAGAAACTTATAATGATCATAACCATGCCGAGGTTAGGTCTCATATCTTAAATAGCATTGCGAAAGATGCTCCTGTTCAAAGAATTCAAACAAAACTTGGTCTTTTTGAATCCCTTCGCTCACAGTTTGAAGCAGGAATTGTTAATGATAGAAAAATTGCTAAAGCTTCAATGATGAGTGAAGACTGGAAATCGAAAGCTCCTCAAGAAGAGAACTTTGATTTTATGCCTGCAAAGTCTATGTCTTATACTGTAAAACTTTCTTTAATTAAAAATGAAGAAAATCAGATTGAACATTAAGGCCAAATAATATCAAATTCATTAAGGGGTACTTCTTCTTTTGACATACCAAGAATAAGTCCCCCTCCTCCTGCTCCGCAAAGTTTAAGAGCATAATCCCCTTGATCAATACCTTTTTTCCAAGAGGCCTTGACCATATCAGGAATCATTTCTTGGAAGTAGTCCCATTGAAACTTTGAGATATGCCAGAAATGATGGAATAACTTTTCTTTGTTACCATTGAGAGTGTACTCAATGGCGTAATTAACATCTTCACTTAATATGTCAGAACACCCTAACTGAAACTGAGGGTCTTTTAATTTTTCTTTATAGATTCCAACCAAGGGCCCTGTTTGACGGGGACGATGAGTATTGAGAAGGAAAAAACCTAGATTCGAAATATCTAAATCAATCACTGAAACTTCAGTGGGACTATTTATCTTCAATGTTTTTTGCAAGTAGCTCACCAAAGGATCAAGACCTGATGATGAGCCATGGAAAAAATTTTCAAGATGTCCTAAGATGGATTGCGCCTCAGGAGTTGTAATTTGTTTGAGTCCAAATTGGCTATAGATAGCAGCAACTAGAGCACCTGAGCTCCCTAGTCCGTATCCTTGTGGAATAGAAGAATCAAACCAAAGTCCTTGATCTAGTTCTTTCTTAAAACGCTCTGTATCCAAATCTTTGCAATCATGACTAAGAAGAAAGTTATAAAGATGCTTTTGAGAAGGCGCCTTATCAGCAAGATCCTCATAAGACCACTTCCCGCTAAATTTATCAAAAGGAATAGCAAGTGCCTGTGAACCACTTAGAATTGTGTATTCTCCAAAAAGTAAAACCTTAGCAGGAAAAGAACTCAACATTTGGTAGGACCCTTCCCAACTGAATCATGAATAATGATTTGGCTGAGATCTTTAAGTTCTTGATCGATAAAGGTCTTAACTTCCTCTTCAATAGATTTCGGATAAATAAGATGAAGATTAGGTCCAGCATCGAGAGTAAAGTAAACCTGCGTTCCCGTTTGTTTTCTAAATGCCCTAACCTTTTCAATAATGGTCAGGGATTCAGGTTTAAGAAGTGTATATGATTCAGGAGAAGTCAGCATCATAGCATGAAGTTGAAGGGCCTCATTCTCTAAAACTTCTCCAACGGTTTTCCAGTCTCCACTTCGAAGAGCATCAATTGTTTTTTTAAAGTTTTTGAAAGCTTCCTTAAAACGAGCTTCGGCATAGCCATGCTCATTCATCAAACCATGCCCTTGACGAGAAGAAACAACTTTTTCTTCGGAAGATACGATAACTACTGAGTCTCTTAAATCACTAAAGTTTTCATGTGCTTTAAAAGGAGAGGCAAAGTAATCACTCATATGATCCTCTCCACTGAATTCACCCCAACTTACCATTCCACCATAGATTGAGCGAGAAGCGCTCCCTGAACCCAAGCGAGAGAGATAGCTAGCTATTCTATAAAAATATTCATCGTGTTCTTTATTTTTTAGAAAGAAAAGATAGTCTGCAATACCTAAACATAGTGCTGCCATCCCCGAAGCTGAGGAAGCAATACCTGTTCCATGAGGAAAAGTATTTTGTGTATGGATTGTGAGCTTTACTTGATTTAACCAAGGAAGTTCCTGTGAAAGCTTCGCTAAAAAGCCTTGAATCTTTGCTGCGAAATCAGGTCTTTTTTCCCCTGCTAAAAAAAGCTCAACGGAAAGAGAGTCATTACGTAAAAATTCTATTTGGGTTTCTGTACAACACTTCGATAATGTAAGGGAAACGGAAGGGTTACTGGGAAGCTGATCCCCTTTTTTCCCCCAGTATTTTACAAAAGCAATATTTGAAGGCGCTTGCCACTTGGTCTTGAAGTCCTTGACTTCAAGACCTGCAAAGGCTGATAAAAAATCCATTATAATTCCTGATTCACACTGCGAACGATTTCATCATAGGCGATTAAGGTATCAAAGCCTTTGTTGTTAAAATACTCTCGTGTTTCCTTTGGATCACGATCACTTGTAACGAGGATAAAATCCCCTCCCCAAGCACCAAGAGACTTTACCTCTCCCCAGTAGTCAGAGAAGTGGAGGTCTTTAACTTTTTGATAATTAAGAGTCGTTGCAATGATATCTTCGTGAGCAACTAAAAGCTTATTAAAAGTACGTAAGTCATTAGTTGAAATCATCTCTTTAGTGATCAAGCTAATTTCATCTGCAATCAAGCTTTTGCCAGGAATATTCATCTTATGAAACTTTTGAACTTCAAGCTTAGAAGATTGCTTTTTCCCAAGATAAACAAAGTAGAGTTGATCTTTAAACTTAGGATTGAAATCACATGATTCCCATTGAGGCTTGTGATCAATGTTTTGGAAAATAATCGGTCCAATAGCTTGAGCACAAGCAATGTCATAACCAGATCCGCCCAATGTCTTTTTTAGCAGTTCAAAAGGAGACACATAGGCCCATTGAGCAATGTTATATAAGAAGGTTGAACTTGAACCTAGTCCCCAACCAAGAGGGAATTCAATTCTTGTTTCCACAAAAACATCTAAATCATCACGTAGAAAGTGTGGGTTCTGCAGTCGACAGGCCTTAAGCACATCTCTTAAGAACAAAACTTTTTCATCCTCATTATCGCTTTCTTTGATAGGCTGAAAATGCCAAAACTCAAGGTCAGATTCAAACCAGATTTTCCCAGTGTGATCAAAACTTTTCCAGTTAAGTACAGGTTGGTAACTCTGACGATACTTAACCTTCATCGACTGACCAACGGTAGTAGGTAATGCTAAGGCCTGGGCCCCTTCCATCACAAAATACTCACCAGTTAAAAGTAGCTTTCCATGTCCGTAAAAATATTGGTCGCGCATAAATAGCTCTCTTAAAGATTTAAAAAATTTCTAACTGCAGTATAAGAAACAACTTTATCAGCGAAGAACTTTTTCCCTTCTTCTACCTGTTCAGTTGTTGCCCCTAATTGTCCCATAATATTTAATAAATGAAGCTTCATGTGCCCCTGCTGAATTCCAGTCGTAACAAGTGACTTCACAGCTCCAAAGTTTTGAGCAAGTCCAACCGCTGCTGTAATCATCATTAATTCTTGAGCTGATGGATTACCTAAGATAGCAAGAGACGTTTTAGCTAAAGGATGAAGCGATGTTAATCCTCCGACTGTACCAACAGCTAGAGGTATTTTAATACTGAAGGTAAAGGTATCATCTTGAAGTGATACGCTTGTGAGAGAACGATACTGTCCGTCACGAGCAGCGTAAGCATGAGCACAGGCCTCGATAGCACGAAAATCATTTCCTGTTGCAAGAATGACAGCATCAATACCATTCATGATTCCCTTGTTATGAGTGACCGCTCGATTAGGATCAACTCTGGCGATTTCAACAGCTGTTGCAAATTTCTCAGCAAATTCTTGTGCTGAAACTCCATTAACAACTCCGAGGTCTTCGATTGGACAAGAGACACTACACTCAACCACGCAGTCAGGAGTATAATTAGAAAGAATACACATGATAATTTGTGTTTCTTTTTCTGTGTTTGTAAATTCTTGAGAGTTGGCGACCATGCTTTTAAAAACTTGGGCCATTTCTTCTAGGATGGAGTTTATAAAGTTTGCACCCATGGCATCACATGTTTCTGCCGAAAGCTTTAACTGCCAATAATTTTCAATTTTATCGGTCATATCAACGAGCTCAAGCCCCTTGATTCCCCCTCCTCGCTTCTCCATATTCTGAGTTAAATGAGAGAGGTTATTAAGAAGATTTTCTTTCTGCTCATTAAAGAAAGAGTGAAGTTTTTCTTTAGGGCCTTGCCACTTGAAATGAACTTGCCCTACTTTGGTTGTTGATAAAACTTTTGCCTTAAACCCGCCGCGATCAAGCCAAAACTTAGCTCCTAATGAAGCTGCTGCAACAACTGATGATTCTTCTATGACCATCGGAACTGAAAATACTTTACCATTTATATTGAAGTTAGGTGCAATTCCAAATGGGAGATCAAAGTTAGTTAATGTATTCTCTGAAAATTCATCAAGACGAGCTTGAACTTTTTCATCATGGTGCCAAAACTCTTTTAAATTCCCAACAAGATCCTTGGCCTCGCCTTCAAGCTGAGAAAGTAACCACTCAATTTTTTCAACTTTTGAAAGTTTTGAAAAACCATTAATCGTTTGCACTTATTCCTCCTTAAGCTCAAGGATGTCTCTTGCAGTAAGCATAGAGTCTTGTAGTGATAAATAAAACTTCTCTAACTCCTCAAAGGATTTTGAAGCAGGTTCAAGAAAGGCATAGGCCATTCCAATTAAAGAGCGAGAATGAGAGAGCTTCAATAATTGATAAGCATCAAGACTGGAATTAACTCCACCAGAGATAATGATCTCTTTTTGGTGACTTCCTAAAGCATTCAGGAAACCCACCATTTCAACGGCCGTATGTCCGATATGGATAAACTCTTCCTTAAAACTTTCAGACTTTGAACGTAAGTTCTCTAAATGGGAAAAGTTTGTTCCACCGAAAGCACCAAATTCAATTCCTGCAATAGGAAGATCGATAAGGGCCTTAAGTGATCGTGGTCCCATCCCTTGTCCTACTTCTTTAACCAGGACAGGATAATTACTCGTTTCTAAAAATCTTTTTAAAGTCGTCAGAGGAGATTCTTTAAATTTATCCCCTTCAGGCTGAAACCATTCTTGAAGAGGATTGATATGAATGATTAGACCAGTGGCTTCAAGTCTTTTGTTCATCTCACTTACAAGATGAGTTTTACCGGCACTCACAAGTTCTTCAACTTGAGCGATACCTAAATTTGTGAAGAAGGGTTGATTTCCCAGATTTTTTCGGCAGTTAAAATCATTGAACCTATCATCGGATTCAAGCAAAGGACGACAAGACCCAAGACCCATCCCAAGCTTATACTTACCAACCAGTAAAGAGAGATTCTGGTTGATGGTTTTAGCAAGTTCAGTTCCCCCGGTCATACTAGAAACCCAAAGAGGAAAATCTAGAGAGATACCTAGAAATGAAGTGCTCCAGCCTTGTTTTTTTTCATGACTGAAAAAAAGCGGCTCATAATAAAAGCGTCCGTCGAGTCCAGAACTCTTAGTTTGAGAACTCTTGGCCAACTCAATATGCTGAGTCTTTCGTTGAGCTAACTCACTAGAATTTGATAAGTCTGTTCTTGATTCCATAGACAGTTCATGTATCAAAGATAGGGCGAAAAGTCATGAAGCTAATGCAGATGCGAAAAAAAACCACAATTTAGAAAAAAAGCCTTTATTTTAAAGGACTTAAGACCATAACGAATTCTCTTTTACTCTGGGTTTGAGGGTGGTTAAGGAGCTCTTGAACACTTCCTCTTAGTAAACACTCTTCCGGGGCCCCTAAATCCATTCCCAAAAAGATCTCACGCTTTACGCCTATTTCTTTTAATTCTTCAAGAAACCTGACTAAGCGATAGGGAGTTTCCATCATAATCAGCGTTTCTGCTTTTTTTAATTCCGCTTTTAGCCATTGAGTTCGATCTGGGTTTTTTAAAGGAACAAAACCGCAGAAAATAAATCGATCATGACTAAAACCACTCAAGGCCAGGGCCAAAGCAATCGAGTTTGGAAAAGGAGTGGCCGTAACCTCGACTTTATTTTTATGACAAAGATCCACCAGGCCTTGTCCAGGATCACAAAAGGCAGGCAACCCACAATCACTTAAAAGGTACGCCGTACCTTTTTGCTTCTTTAATTTTTCAACAATGTCTTTGGACACATCTTTTTGCGTGTGCTCGTTAAATACAATAAATTTATCAATGGCCTCTCGAGGAAGTCCCCAGCGAAGCCACCTTTGGCGAGCGACTTTATGTTCTTCAATAAGAAGAATGGTTTCATCCAAGAGAGCATCTCGCTCTAACATCTCTAAAGCAACAGACTCTAGAGGGAGTTCATCATGAATCGGAGTTGGAACTAAAACTAGCTTTCCCATTCATCTCCTACTCTTTCAAAAAGGTCCGGACGATGAAAGTCAGGATTTTCCTCTGGATTAGGATTGAGAGCGAAAAACTCCCTCTCACCAATTCCAAGACAAGCATTTAACCCTAAATAAAGATATTTTCCTTGAAGCTCATCAGGAAGCGTTACTGTCATTCTCGCTCTCCAAGTTCTTTCTTCACCGGAACTCTCATGAGTGAAGTTAAGAGTCTTGGGATACTCAAAAACAGACCTAGGTTCTTTGATAAGAAGTGCAAAAGGTTGATTAAGAGGAGAAAGCTGCACTTCGAGATAAGGAGCACCCACATCCTCAGGAGTTTTACGAAGCTGAATAAACGCTTCTACCACATCTGTTTCCCATAGTCCCCAGTTCTGAGAATAGTCTTCTCCGTAGTTTGGATTAGCACAGTATTCGCTTCCATCCCTTTTAGTCACCGTAAAGTGAAAAGTAAGAGTACGGCCAGAGATCTCAGTCTCGGTCTGAACTAAATGGGTGGCCACCGAGGGTGAATGTTTTTTTAGGAAATATTTCATTATATCAGGGTAACCGTTTTCCCCTGACTTGCACATATTTTTAAGACATAATGACATCATGAAAATATTTATTGTGATCACTCCAGGACTTGAGGATCTTGCTTTTAAAGAAATTCAAGAAAAATGTCCGATTAATAACTATGAAGTTATCAAGGGCGGTATTTTGGCAGAAGTTGATCATCAATGGATATTTAATGCTCATTATTTACTTAAGATTCCTACTCGTCTACTTTTAAGGATTACGGAGTTTAAGGTTCGGGATTTCCCTAAACTTGCAAGTAAACTTTCAACACTTCGATGGAATGATTTTCTCGCTCATCCGGAACCACAATTTCAAATCACCACTTCGAAGTCCCGACTAATGCATACAGGACGTATAGAAGAGGTTTTTCGAGATATCCTTTCAAAACAACTAACTAAGCAGCCTTTGAGTCTTGATTGGCAAAAGAAAAACTATAGTCCTCAAACTTTTTATATCAGGGTCGTTGACGATCTTCTCACCTTAAGTGTCGATCTCTCAGGGGAAGCACTTTACAAAAGAGGCGAAGGTCTCATTAAAGGAGAAGCACCTTTAAGAGAGAATTTCGCAAGCGCATTACTTTATGAATTATTAGAAGGAACTACTGAAGAGGTTCTTTTATTTGATCCAATGTGCGGTTCAGGAACTTTCCTCTATGAAGCACAGACTTTTTACTCTCCTTCCAAGAGAAACTTCGCCTTTACAGAGAATCCACTCTTCAAAGGTAAACATTTTACCATTCCAAAAATAAATAACAAACTCCCTATTAGGACTGTTTTAGGGCATGAGATCAACAGAGAGTTGGTTGAAAAACTAAAACGAGATTATATCCGGACCTGTGACTCTCTTAATGAGGAGTATCCACTTTCACAACCTCTTGTGATTATCTGTAATCCACCTTACGGAGAAAGAATAAAGATACAAGGTAAACGAGGCTCATTTCTTAAAGAGGCCCTTGCACATTTTTTCACTCTAGATCCTCTAAAACTTGGCTGGCTGGTTCCCACTGATATGGAAGAAATATTTAAGGCACCAAAAAACTACCGCCTCAAAAATAAGAGGCGGTTTAGAAATGGAGGACTTCCGGTTTCTTTTTTAAGCTGGGAAAGGATTACTCAATAAAGAGGTGAGATTTAACCCAAACTCCCCCCACGTAAGGGATGAGGGCCAGTTGATTCTGCTCGATATGATCAACTTCTTTAAGTGATGAATTTTTGAGCCAATGAATTTTAACAAAAAACTCTTCACCTTTTGGATGAATTATTTTGATGTCCATCCCAGGTCTAATCCCTTGAGGATGTTTAACCAAGAGGGCCAGATGATTTGATTTATCGACTTCGATGATCTCCCCTAAATAATTTCCTTCTCTTTTTTGTAAGCGAGAATTCTTTAGCTTTGGAAAAAGAACATCGGTTTTATTAACAAGAAAGAAGCCCTTCATCAAATCCTGAGGATAAACTTCTTTTAAGTTATCTAAGTCTTTTATGAAGTGAAGTCCCTCAGAGCGAAGATCAAGTCTCATATGGGATAGTCCCATGTTCTTAAGATCTTCTCTAAATTCTAGAAGGCAAAACTCCTTGATGTGAAACATGAAGGTTCCATGTTTGTTCTCAATAATAGGAAAGCCTTTATGGGGCGACTCTTCACTTTCACCAAGAGCAAAAAGCTCTTGATTGTAACTTAACTTCTCTCCATCATTAAGAGAAGAAAGAAGGTTCCTTGGGGTATAGAAAAGAAGGATTCGCCCTAAACCGAGTAATTCGCAAGGTACATTAAGCTTAGTTAAAAACTCTGAAAGAGTGTTTTTTGAAAGTTCGATTGAGAGAACAAGACGATCTAGTCTTGAACCAATATAATCACACCAACCTTTAAGAGCGACAAGATTCCGATTGGCATTTTCCGCAACAAACTGAAGCGGTTTATCGGTGTTATTTAAGCTCCACTCAAGTGCCCCTGGATCCTGAACTCTAAGAACATCATAATGATCATCAAATTTTTTAATTCGACTAACAAGAAGAGTGAAAACATTCTCCGTCATTAAGATATCCCACTCAAAGACCACTCTCATTCCTAGTTTTTTGGCTTCACGAGAAAGAGCAATAAACCCCTCGTCATCAAGCTTACCAAGACGAGAAAAATCTCGATGACTCAAGATCACTTCATCATGATTTTGTTCTTTTAAAAGACCCAGGTCGTGAACAGAAGAAGCAAAGCTTACATATTTCATTTTGCACCTCTAGCGCGCACGAGGTTATGAACAGAAACATTCTCATGAAATGGAAGTCTTATAAGAGTAGAAGGCTTAGTACGAAGAACTGGCCTAAAACTTAAATCCATTATTTCGACTGTACTTAAAGGGAAAGCTTCTCCTTTAAAAGGAATAACTTCTAAGTAGTCACCTTGGTTGAAAGCATTTCTTACTTCTATGATTATTCCACCTTGAGAACTCACTTCAACAACAGTTCCCACCATCTGCCATTCATTAGCAGAATGATTTTCTCTTTCATTAAAAATAGATTCATCACCAGCAGGTTCTAATAAACTGGCCTGGGTGTAAGCACGATGACTCACTTTAGATAACTCCGCTTCCCAAACCGTTAGCTTGTCTGAAAGGAAATTACCATGATCACGATAGTAAGTTAGGGCCTCTGAATAAACCTTACTCATTGTCCCTGCATAAAGATGACTTTTCATCCTTCCTTCAATCTTTAGGGAATCAATCTCTTCAGCAATAAATTCAGGAAGAACACGAAGACCTTCAAGGTCTTTTGAACTCATGAAATAGGCCTTCTTTTTTTCTTCGGTATCTAGACCCATATCGAGAGAATACTCAAAACGACATGAGTGAGCACACCCTCCACGATTGGAATCGCGGCCTTGGGTGAAGTTTGAAATAACACAGTTCCCAGAGTAGGCCATACACATTGAACCATGAATGAACATCTCTATTTCGATCCCTGCTTCTCTTTTAATTTTACCAGCTTCTTTAACTGATACTTCACGGCCTAGAACAATTCGAGTTGCTCCCATTTTCTTCCAGAGTTTCGCCGCTTCAACATTAAGAGTAGAAGCTTGAGTAGATATATGAATATCTATATTAGAGTGGGCCCTAACTGTTTTAATGACCCCAAGATCTGAAACAATAACCGCATCAACTTTAATTTCTTCCAGAAATTCTACAAACTCAGGTAACTCAGTTAAGTCCTTGTCATGAAGAAATGAGTTAAGGACAACGTAAACCTTTGCCCCTCTTTCGTGAGCAAAAAGAACTCCCTCACGAAGCTCATCCATAGTGAAGTTTTCAGCAGCAGTTCTTAAACCAAACTTCTGTCCACCTACATAAACAGCGTTCGCCCCGTACAGGATGGCCACTTTCAACTTATCTAAACTCCCCGCTGGGGAGAGAATTTCCGGCATAAAACTAGACATATTTGTCTCCTAAGGTGTCTGGTTTACCAAAATTAGTGCATTTGATAAACTACTCCTATGAAAAAAGTACTCTCATTTATTCTCATTTCTATTACAGCTGGCCTATTTATCTTAGGTGGAGTGATATTTCAGCGTTTTAAGGCCAATGAAGAGAGCATAACTCCCTTTCCCTACAAGTTCGATCAAGAAAGTGCTGAATATAAAATTGAAGCCCCTATTCTAATTATCGGAGATCGCATGGGGGCCAAGTTGGCCCGTTTTAGTGGCCAGTTACAAGACGTCATCTCTGCCGATATTGATAACAAGATCAAAATCCACTCTCTGGCAAAAGCACAGCATGGTCTCCATCGTACCATCGAGGATTTGAAAACAATTAAGAAATGGCCACAAATTCTCATCTATCAAGGAGGGAGTGAAGAATTTCTTGAAGAGAAGTTTCATCCAAGTGAAAAGGAGAAAATTCAAAAAAACTTTGAACGATTCGCCGATGATCGCATTCAAACCCTTATCATTCTGTATCCTTGGCTTTCTCGAATAATCTACGAGCCGGTAAAGAAAATTAATTTATCACAAGAGCCTCTTC
>CAYWMU010000014.1:21715-27766 GCA_964459395.1 uncultured Bacteriovorax sp. | reverse complement strand
TTATTAATCAATAGTCAAAATTTTATGATTACTTATTAGTTACTGCACACATTCTCGGAGTCCCCCTTCAAGTGACTTGATTTCAAGGATAGGAATTCATTATATACTTACCTTCGATATAATCCAACCTAGGGATATAAGCGATTTAACTAGCTGAATCTTATGTGTTATTTTTTGGACTTGCTTGGATTTCAGTCTGGTAGAATATAAACCGAAAACAAGATTTAGCTAATCTTATGTCAGATATCTGCAGAGAGCGCCGATGGGTAACGAAATAACAAAGGATATGATATGATTCGTATGAAGCACTCTCTTAATGGTCTCACAGTTGAAGTTAAATCAGGCTTTTCATGGACAACTTTTTTCTTTGGAACTTTCGTCCCTCTTTTTAGAGGTATGTATGGTTATGCAGGGATCGTTTTTCTTTGTTCTCTATGCACGTTTGGGTTTTCAGGGTTTTACTTTCCATTCGTAATTAATAAGGCCCAAGTTAAAAGTCTTTTAGAGAAAGGTTACAAACCTGCTTCTTATGAAGATGCAAGAAATGTTGAAGCGCTGAAGATTGGATATACCATCGAAGAGTCAGCTGCACCAATGGCCGCCTAATTCAAAACAAGGCCCGTGTGAATAACGGGCCTTAGCTACTTCTCTAACTCATTAATCACATACCAAAGCTTCGTAACTAATTCGTTTTTTGATCTAAAACTTGCAAAGGAAGATTGTGGGGTTTCATCAGCAATAAGATGAGCGAAAACCAGCTTTCTATTGTCCTTTTCCATCCACCCTACAAACCAACCGTGCTGAAGCTCCCCTTGATGACGACCGCTTCCCGTCTTGCCATAAAGTTTCCAGCCGCCAGAGAGTTCTTGATTGAAGAGAATAGTCTTGCTGTGATCGTAAGATTGTTTACGCAAAGAAAATTTTTGATTGATCACCTTCTCTAAAAATTCTGTCTGCTCGACTGGTGAGATTTTGAGAGAACTATTAAGCCATGAATGAGTCAGAGGATGCTCCCCAGAAATATCCATATTCCCATAGTTAAAACTCGTCACATAGTTCTTAAATTTTTTTAGCCCCATTTTTTTAGTGAGCTCTTGAGAAAACCACACACAACTATCTCGCATCCAGGTTTTAGCATTGTGATGTCCCTTACAAACATTGAGTGTTGGAGAATACTCATCCTTGAAGGGGAATGAAGGAGCTGACTCACTTTTAAGAATCTCAGAATCAAAGGCCATCAAGCTAAGAGGAATTTTGAAAGTGGATTGTGGAGTGAATCTAGTTTTGCAGATATCCCCTTCACTTTTTAGGGTCTTCCCCTTTTCTTTTAGAATGAAGCATTCAGCTGCTTGAAGAGGTGATGAGATCAAAGAAAAAAACATGAGATAGATTATTACTTTCATAAAAATCACCTTTCTTTAAGCAGATCCTCTTCTAATAGCTCGTTCTAGGGTTTGCGTTTTAACATATCCAAGAACGGCGAATCAGTAGAAAGAATAAAGCCTGTATCTTCCTTGAACGATGCTTTATAAGCATCCATCGTTCTCATGAACTCATAAAATTTTCTGTCCTGAGAAAGGGCTTGAGCATATATTCTTATAGATTCAGCTTCTGCTTTTCCTTTAATCAACTGAGCTTGGCGATAAGCTTCAGAATTAATTCTTTGAAGATCACGGCTTGTCTTCCCCTGAATCTTTGCTTTTTCCCCTTCACCAATAGAGCGAATTTTACCAGCGACCCTTTTTCTCTCAGAGATCATTCGCTCATAAACTTTCTTCTCCACACTTGCTTCGTAAGCAATACGACGAAGCTGCACATCAATAATGGAGATACCAAAAGATTTAAGTTCTTCAGCTGCTTTTTTGGCAATAATGCTGCTTAAATTTTCTCGACCAATAGTGATCTTTTCAATTTCACCAGTAATCTCTTCTTCCTCAGCAACAAGAAGCTCACCACTTTCCACTTTCTTTTGTGACTCAATTCTTTTTTCTTCTATGTAATCGAGAATGGAGTTCGTATTTCTAACTGCTTCTACGAGGTTATGACTGGAGATAGTATCACGCGTGATTGCATCTAAGATGGCATCAAGGCGTGCCTTGGCCCCTCGCTCATTCTGAACAGTTTGAATAAATTTTAATGAATCTATAATTCTCCAGCGAGCAGTCGTATCTACAATAATGTATTTCTTGTCACGGGTTGGAATTTGATTAGGGTAACCATCCCATGAGAGAATACGTTTCTCGAGATATTGAACCTTTTGGATAAACGGAACTTTGAAATGAAGCCCTGCTTCGGTTTTTGCTTCTCCAATAGGACGACCAAACTGAGTAATGATTGCTTGCTGGCCCTCAGTTAAAATATAAGCAGAGCTAAAAGTTACAACGACGAGGATTACGAGCAATCCGCTAAGCATAATTATTTTTTTCATTTATCACCCTTAGGAAGTTCTTTTCCAAAAACGGGAAGTAAGCCCTTAACCTTCTCATCAACAATTGTAAGGTTATTAAAACGACTAAAAAGTTCTTGCATTGTTTCTAAGTAGATTCTTGTTCGAGTCACTTCAGGTGCCTGACGATATTCTTTGAGGGTGAGAAGAAACTTCTCTGAATCCCCTTTAGCGCGATTAACCACTGCTGAAGCGTATCCTTCCGCTTCCGAAATTGTCTCTTCCGCTTTCCCTCGAGCTTCGGGAATGACCTTGTTGTAGGCTTCTTCTGCCATATTGATGGCCTTTTCCTGCTCTTGTTTAGCGGCATTCACTTCATTAAAAGATGGTTTAACCATATCTGGCGGATTCACATCTTGAAGTTTAACTGTAATGACTCTAATGCCAATATCGTATCGATCAAGAACTTCTTGCATCAGTTTCTGAGCTTCAATCGCTATTTCTACTCGTCCCGTGGTAAGAACTTCATTCACAGTCCGATCACCTACCACTCTTCTCATAATAGCTTCAGAAACATCTCGAATATTTCTTCCAGGGTCCTGAGCTGCAAATAAGTATTTACGAGGATCAGAGATTTGATACTGAACAATCCACTCAGCATCCGCTACGTTTAAATCTCCTGTGAGCATCAATGATTCTTTATCGAGATTCTCATTACTGTAGGTTGTTACATTACTCATTGTTGACCGTGTTCTAAAACCAAACTCTTCCTGAAGTACTAATTTGGTTTTTACTTTTGTGGCCACTTCAATCCCGAAAGGAAGAAGAAAGTGAAGTCCTGGAGATGTTGTACGATCATAACGACCAAGACGAGTTACGACTGCTTCTTCGCTAGGTTGAACGGTGTAAAAACTTGTGTAAACACCTCCGATTAAGAACAAAACAAGTAAAATAAACTTCAATTGTTTTCTATTCTCTCTGAAGAGTTTCAACATTTGTTTTAACTCAGGGGGTAATTCATTGGGATCACGGTAGTTGTATTGATTGTTCATACCTTACTGTATAGGTCACAATTAATGACTACAACTTTAAAATGAAAAAAGATCGTGATTAGGTGTGGCTACTGCATCTATCAGTCTCAAGGTAAAAGCTATGCATGGAAGAACTCTTTGTCAGTATAGTTCAACAACTTAAAACTATTTTCTGGGGAAATAGCTCCTTAATCTCCTTACTTGAAATTATATTTAGAACTTCATTCATGTATATTTATACTCTCTTTCTTGTACGCATCATTGGTAAAAGAGGTGTTGCCACACTTGCCCCATTTGAAATGGCCGTTATTGTAGTTTTAGGTTCAGTGCTCGCTGATCCTATGCTTAATGTGAAAACTCCTCTTATCAAGGGAATGGTGATCATGAGTGTGATCGTAGCCATGGAGCGATTACTTGTTCATCTAACCGAGAAAAATACAAAAGCTGAAAGTTTTCTTGAAAGCTCTCCCAGACAATTAGTTTCTAATGGAGTTATTAACTTAGATAACATTCACAAGGAAGGATTTTCGAGAGATGATTTATTTCTCAATCTTCGAGAAAAAGGAATCGAACATCTAGGTGAGATCAAATGCTCATTTCTTGAAACCAATGGTAGGGTCAGCGTTTGGATAAAAGGAAAGAGTGATATCACACCAGGTCTTTCAGTTTTCCCTTGTCCAGATTCAGTATCTCAAGACAACTTTCAAGCGGGAATGTTACCCCAAAAGAGCACCTACTATTCTTGCCAAAAATGTGGATACACTCAGCACTTATCTAGGAATGAAGTCTTCAAACAATGCCAAACTTGCAATCATGATTTTTGGGAGGAGAGCTCTCTGGTGAGGGTCGAGTTTTCCTCCGTTGAAGATGATCAAAAATCAGAATAGAATTTAAATATTTGAAGGAGAGAACGATGATTAAAAGATTTTATCTTCTTGTCACATTATTTTTTTCGGTTGTGTCATGGGGGAAAACTGAACACTCTCCTGGTCTTTGGCTAGGTTATTTTAATCAAGAGAACCTATCAAACGCTGGACGGCTTCATATAGAATCTCAACTTCGCTATAATTTGGACGAAGGTCGTATGAATCAATCCCTTGTTCGCTTTGGCTACCTTTACAACCTAGACCAAAGCCATCAGTTTGGTCTTCTCTTTGCCTATGCCGATTCAGACTCTCTAAAAGAATACCGGCCAACATTTCAACACCAATACTTCCATCAACACCTTACAATGAGACAACGCTTAGAGTACCGTAAGGTTGAAGAAATGGCCCAAGACTCATGGAGATACAGACTTCTTTTACGATCAAAGGTTTTAAGTATGAGTAAAGAACTAGGCATGATCGTATGGAATGAAGTTTTTATTAATCTTGGCCATGAGCAATGGACAGGGAATCGAACTTTTGAAAGGAATCGTTTCTTCTTCGGTCCAAGACACCGATTCAAAAACTTCGACTTGGAATGGGGTTATCTCAATCAAATTATACCTCGTAAGGGTAAAGAATCTATTGAACATTTATTAGTTGGGTATTTTTACTTCTAAACCCTTTACTCAGCAAATCAGAACTAAATCCGTTGGTCCAGAGATTTAAATCTTTCATAAGAGCACTGTCTCTATTCATAAAGCTTATTGTCTGAGCATTGACTTAGATACTGTATTAAACAAAGATGAAAGTCTTTTGACGTTTTAAAACAGGAATAAGTTTATGAAAAAAATTAAAACTATTTTCTTTTTGGTAATAACCTCTTTGGCCTTCTACGCCTTCGCTCAAAAAGAGAAGCAAGTAGTTACGCAAAAACAAAGTTATGCTCCAGTAGTGATGAAAGAAGATTTTGAAACCGTCATGAAGCGAATGATGAAAGAAAAGTCTACCGTCATGAAAAGGCAAATGAAGCTATTAGAAGAAAGATACGACTTGTCTGATAATCCAGAAAAAAGTGTAAGAATGACCAGAGGCAAGGCCATTCAAAAAGGTGTTAGAGTTAAGCTACCGAAAGGAATGACTTGGGAGAAACTCTCGGAAATGACACCGGAAGAAATTCGCGAGAAAGGTCTCTTCCCGAAGGGCTTTCTTCCTCTTCCTCATCCCCATCATCAAGAAGGAGGGATGGTTTTCCCTAAAAAGCAAATTGATGAAGTTAAAAGACAAAATAAAAGAGATATAACAAGATTTGACCTTGATCTCGATATGCCAGATCATCTTCTACCGGAGTTTCCACCAGCTATCTTTCTTACCACTCGTCCTGATCTAGGGGATGTTTCACAAGGTCAACTGGTCACTCTTGATAATTTCCACGCACTCTTTAATGGAATTCTTACTCCTAAGCAACTTAATGGTCTTCGATTGCTTGTAACTCCCTTTCCACAGCAACAATTCAACGCCACCGATGATCGACGATCCGTTAGGCCAAGTGATGGAGTCACTTGCTTTGATTGTCACTCTAACGGTCATACCAATGCCGCTACTCACTTAGTAGGTGATATTAGACCGCAACAACATAGAAAAAGAATTGATATCCCCACTCTTCGTGGAGTGAATATGCAAAGACTCTTCGGATCTCAAAGGGCCCTTAAAACTGTTGAAGATTTCACTGAGTTTGAACAGCGAGCTGCTTATTTTGATGGTGATCCAG
>CAYWMU010000014.1:0-21705 GCA_964459395.1 uncultured Bacteriovorax sp. | reverse complement strand
CAAATCCTTTAAAGTAATAGACATATCCGGTACTGTAAAGAAAGGGATGAATATTCTAGATCGTGGAAGCCAAGTTCATGACATGTCAGAGTTCCAAGAGATTCTTGATTTTCCACCGGCTCCGAAGCTTCGAGTTGTAGATGGAAAACTAGATCCAAAACTTGCAACTAAAGAAGAAATGAGAGGACAAGAAGTATTTTTCGGGAAAGGTCAGTGTTTTCAGTGTCACAATACCGCACTCTACTCTGATAATCTTATGCATGACCTCAAGGTTGAACGTTTTTATAAACCTCAGGAGATTAATGGGCGCTTCGCTAGTAAGGACGGCCCTATCAAGACTTTCCCACTAAGAGGTATCAAAGAATCTCCCCCATATCTTCATGATGGAAGACTGCTCACACTTGAAGATACTGTTGAGTTTTTTAACCTAATCCTAGAAACGAAACTGACAAAAGATGAGAAGAGTGATCTCGTTCATTTCTTACGAGCACTTTAATAATTATGAGTAGAGCTGCATTGCCAGCTCTACTTTACTTTTGAGAAGTCATACATTGCTTCTATTCCAAACTTTTTAAGATGAGAATCAAAGTCTTGCTGATTAATGATTTCCTCATTCTCTCGCTCACCATTTTCAATTCGGCTATAAACCTTGCCATTGATAAATTCAATAACTCCTTGATCCACCCTTGCCACAATTAGTTCATTAACAAACTTTGAGCTAGGGTGAGTATTGGTGTAATAATTGGCCACATTGAAATCAGCTTCTAAATAAACTCCTTCATCAAAGCTATAAAGACTAATGACCGAAGGTCCTTTTAGAAACTGTAAGGTGTAAGAATGGTCATTCCGAACAATCTGGTAGTTTGTACTCTTTGATGAAGTAAAGGGAACAGCAAACGGAGGAGCATCTCGACCAAATCCTACGTCTGCGATAAATCTCTCATCACTGATTGTTACGATCGTTGTACGGTGAGTTCGAGGGATATCTCCTTCCCGGTCATAAATGACACGAGCGAGTTTTGCTTCAACCTTAAATCCAAGGTTCTTTAGAAGATAATAGAGTACTTTGTTATTCTCAAAACAGTAGCCACCCTCACCCCGTAGAATAACTTTCTCTACCAGAGGCTCGATATCCAGATCAAGAATTTCTCCTGGTCGATAAAAAACAGCTAAATTGTTAAAACTGATTGTTCTTTGATGAGCTGCAATGATTTTATTTAAAAAATCTAGGCTCGGCTCTTCAGGTTTCAATTTAAGCTTTTCTAGATAAAGATTTGTTTTCATCCTTAACTTATACCTTTTTCTACTAGATTTTCACATCCAGCTTTAATATTGTTTTTTTATGAAATTTATCAACTCTTTAACTCTCCTTTTCATTCTCTTGCTCCCCTCCATTGTTTTAGCAGAAGAGGATACTTTTTCAAAACTTCTCTGCTCTCCTACTAAGGAAGAAGCCTTCATCGAAGTTATCTTTCCCAAAAAGATTTATCCTTCAAAACCCTTCATTGGATTTCCTGAGATCTGGGTAACAGTGACTCTTGAACATAGAAAATTAAAAAGAAAATATGTACGTGAGCGAGTGCTCATGATTCCAGAAACTCATCCTCCTGGACCTTTTATGCGAGGCCAGTCTTCCGACTCTCTCTACATTCAACTTCATCCACAAATGGTTAATGGACAGTTTCTAGGAAGCTATAACGGACAACTCTTCATCAATGATAAAGGGCCAGACTTCCGCGGAACCTACTTTCGCTATATGAATAGTGAATTAGGCCCCGGGATTATCTGTGTACCAGAATTACTTTAATAAACCTTCGATAGAAGACTTTATGGCCATATCTTCTGGAGCTACGTCTGGAGCAAAACGCTTAACAATGTTACCTTTTCGATCCACGAGAAACTTTTCAAAGTTCCAAGTAATATCATGAGGTTCACCAGAAAGAAGTCCCTTCTCTTTGAGAAGAGATTTTAATTTCCCTTCAGGATTTTCTTGGGCCACGGGTTGAGATGAAGTGAGCGCCTGATAAAGTGGGTGCTGTCCTTCGCCTTTAACGACAATCTTTTCAAACATTGGAAAGTCCACTCCGTAGTTACTTCTACAGAAGTTTGCAATTTCTTCATTAGTTCCCGGCTCCTGCGCAAGAAACTCATTGGCAGGAAAACCTAAAACTTCAAAACCTTGCTCCCTATACTCCTTATATAGATTTTCAAGTCCTTCATACTGAGGAGTAAGACCGCACTTTGAAGCGACATTAACTATCAATAAAACTTTCCCTTCAAAACTAGAAAGCTTTACTTCTTTTCCCTGTATATCCTTAACTAGAATATCTCCGATACTATTACTCACAAGTTCTCCTTTTTCTAGTGTTCCTAATTAGTTATTCCCTACTTGCTTAGACCAGACTATATTAAACTCATGGCAGATATCCAGAAATCTTTTTCCACCGATAAATACGTAGTTACGCATACACTTCAACATGAACAGGAGGGGTGGCGTCTCGATCAGTTTGTTCAAAAATGTATGCCAACTCTTTCACGCCAATATTTAAAGAAAAAGATTGATAGAGGGGAAGTTGAAATTCACGGAAGAAGGCCCCCACATAAACCAAGCGTCAAAGTCCATCATGGAGAAAGAGTTACGATAACCACTCATAATGATGGAATGCTAGAAGACGAGTTATGGCTTGGAAAACCTATACCTCGAGATCAGGAACCTGGAGTAGTTTATGAAGATGATGAACTCATAGTCTGCAATAAACCTCCTTTCATGATTACCCATCCCGCGGGAAGAAATCTTTTTTACTGTGCTACTGTTTTTTTTGAAACTATTTATAAAAAAACAATTCATTCCATCCACCGCATTGACCGCGAGACTTCAGGTCTCCTCATGCTCGGGAAAAACCCTAAGGTGGCCCAAAAGGTATCCTCTCTTTTTGAGAATGATAAAGTTCGAAAATGTTACTTTTTTATTGCTCATAAAAAGCCTGATGCTGTTCCATTTCCTTTTACAGCTAAACAGCGAATGGATCGTGAAGAAGGTAAAATTCCGGCCGGGATGATGTCGGTTTGGGATGAGAATTCTGAGTTTGGAAAAGAAAGTGAAACGCGTTTTGAGCTTTTACTCGAAAAAGATAACTATGTTTTGGCAATGGCCTTTCCAGTAACAGGACGCCAGCACCAAATTCGTGTCCATGCTGCCGTTAATGGCTACCCTCTTTTAGGAGAAAAACTCTATAACGGTGATCCTGGTGTTTTTATGCGCTTTAAAGATCATGAAGCAACTGAAGAAGATCATAAACTCTTGCAAATTCCAAGACATGCTCTACATGCAACGGCCCTTAAACTAACTTACCCTAAAGATGAGATGACTTATTTTATTGCTCCTCTTCCGCAAGATTTGGCCCAGTGGCTCGAAGAAAAACTGGGACTTAAGCAAAGTGAAGTAGAAAAACTTATCGAAATCAAAGTCAAAGAGTTCCTTACTTAATCGTTTGACCTCATCAGAGGGAAAATGATAATTTACCCAGCTATGAGTGATGATAAAATTGAGTTTGAGTATAGTCCCGAAGAAGTTGAAACTTGCTTAAAAGTTCTCAACAGCTTTGCCACCAAGTCTGAACAACTTACCCTTCTTAGTAATGAGCAAAGAATTGCCATGTTTAAGGCCTGTGGTTTTATATCTCGACCTGATCGTGAAGAAGCACGCAAACGCGATAAAGATGTTAAAAAGCTTCGACGTCAAAGACAGAAAGAAGAAAACAGACTTGCTCGCAATACGACAGGTATTAGAAGTCTTCGTGACCTTCCTGTTTTCACAGCCCCTACTCAAATTGAATTCACTTCTGTTAAACCAGGGGAAACTCAATCAGAAGAGAAGCACTATAATACTCCTCATGACTGTTATGTGTGCCGTGAAAAATTCACTCTCATTCATCACTTCTACGATACCATGTGCCCTAAGTGTGCTGAGTTCAATTATAGTAAACGTTTTCAAACAGCTGACCTTAGAGGACAAGTGGCCCTCATCACCGGATCTCGTTTAAAAATCGGTTACTACTCAACTCTCATGCTTCTTAGAGCAGGCGCAACAGTTATTGCAACAACTCGCTTTCCAGTGGATTCGGCTCTTCGTTATTCCAAAGAGCATGATTATGAGGTTTGGAAAGATAGATTAAAGATTTACGGTCTTGATCTACGTCACACTCCAAGTGTTGAAATCTTTTGTCGATACATTGAAAGTAAATATCAAAGACTCGATATTCTAATAAATAATGCGGCCCAAACGGTGCGCAGACCTGCTGGTTTTTATTCACACCTCATTGAAAATGAAATGAAAGAGATGAACGACCTTCCAAAGGAAGCCGCTTATCTTCTAGGTGAGTACCAGCAATGCGTAAATAAACTTCAAGATGTTGATCTTGGTTACAATAAAAACCTTCCCGTTTCATGGAATGATAAGGCCCCTGGTATTGGTCTTAGGGCCCCAGCTAAGCTTTCGCAAATTCCATATAGTTTCGACAATTCCTTAGTGCCTGAAGAAGTCTTTCCAGTAGGAAAACTAGACGCAGATTTACAACAAGTAGATCTTCGTAAAACCAATAGTTGGCGTCAAAGAATGGGAGAAATCCACACGGTGGAAATGCTCGAGGTTCAGCTAGTAAACTCGGTCGCTCCATTCGTTTTAATTAATGAACTTATTCACATTATGAGAGCTGATTTCACTGGTAAAAAACACATTGTTAACGTTTCGGCCATGGAAGGAAAATTCCATCGCTTTCATAAAGAAGATCGTCATCCTCATACAAATATGGCCAAAGCTGCTCTCAACATGATGACTCATACTGCTGCCACACAGTTTGTAAAAGATGGAATTTTCATCAATGCCGTTGATACTGGTTGGGTCACAGATGAAGATCCGGCTGAGCTATCTGCGAAGAAACAAAAACTCCATGACTTCCAACCACCTCTTGATATCGTCGATGGTGCAGCACGAGTACTAGATCCTATTTTTGATGGCATCAATACCGGTAAGCACTGGAGTGGAAAATTTTTAAAAGATTATTTCCCGATCGATTGGTAAAATAAGTTTAAATAGGTAAGATAATTATTAAATTGATTATCAAGGATTAATAATGCGTCTTCTTATTACTGCTCTCGTTCTCATGACTGCTCTTCCTTCAAAGGCACAAGAGCTTGATACGGGAGACACCCTACTCGAATTTAGAGATGGTATTCGCTATGAATATGAACCTGCAAAATTCGGGGCACACTTTCGCTTTAGAATGCAGAATCGCTTCACTTATCAAACTGAAGACACAGAGAGACTTGCTCCTGATGAAGCAAACTTCGAAGTTAGACGTACACGTCTACGTTTAGACGGACATGTGCTTGATCAGCGCCTCCTTTATAGAATCCAATTATCTTTTACTCGCGGAGATTTTGATTACGATCGCACCGAGTATCCTAATATTCTCAGAGACGCAGCCGTTGGTTGGAAGCTCAGTGATAAAACAACTATCTGGTACGGACAAACAAAACTTCCTGGTAACCGTCAAAGACTCGTCTCTTCTGGTAGCCAACAGTTTGTAGATCGCTCCCTTTTAAACTCTACCTTTAATATCGATCGCGATACCGGGATTTTCCTTAATCACAAACAAGGTGAGGAGATGCCTCTTTGGGTGAAACTTGCGGTATCTAATGGAGATGGTCGATCCACAAATAACAAAGACAGTGGACTCGCCTATACAGCACGACTTGAATGGCTTCCTCTTGGAAACTTCAAAGGTGGTGGAGATTTTATCGAAGGTGACCTTGAACGCGAAGTAAAACCGAAAATCTCCTTTGGTGCAGCTTATTCTAAAAATAAAAAAGCAACTAAAACAAATGGTCAGACAGGTTATGAGTTCGAAGATGAGACACTAAGTCGAGATATGGAAAACTTCTTTGCTGACTTTCTTCTCAAGTACCGCGGCTTTGCTTGGACAACAGAGTATGCAAAGCGCTGGAGCGAAAGTCCTGTCGTTCGTGATTCCGTCGCTCAGGAAGAATTTATCATTTATAAAGGCCAGGGCTTCAACACTCAAATGAGTTACATCTTCGAGAACAATTACGAAGTCGCTGCTCGCTTCACTAAGATCTGGACGGATCAAGCAGTAAGACAATTTGCTGACGATACAAAGCAATACACAGTAGGCGTGAGTAAGTATATCAACGAACACACGGTTAAAATTCAAAGTGATCTTTCATATACCGAGAATTCACGTCTAAATGGACCAGATCATCAGTATTGGACGTACAGACTGCAGCTTGAGATTGGGATTTAACTAGAAAGAACTGTAGGCTTTCTACAGTGAGAAAGCCTACATTGTTATGTTAATTTGCTAATTTATCAAAGTAGTATTTTACCCCAACAATAATTGAACTGTTAGAGTAATCCTGCTCAGAAGTGAAGCTGCCTCCTAAATCAAACCCTTCAGGATTGAATTGTGGCTTCTTTTTATTTCTATCAACTTCCTTAAATTTTCTTTTTCCTAAATATTCATATGAATAAGTCATTGTGAAAGACAAATTCTTTTTTATAAAATACTCTAATCCTAAATCCAACTGGGCAGAGATACTCAAAGAATCATATTCTGAGTCATCATCATCATCTTTAGGTTTAGTCGTAATGAAGCTAGGCCCAGCATAAAGACCAATAAAAGGCCGTATCTGGGATTTCTCGAGGAAAATTTTCTTTCCTCCTACAAGAAAACTAATAAGTTGATCTTTAAACCTCGCTGTACCCGTTCCTGAATATCCCCCTGACGTGATATCGATTTTATCTTTTTTTTCACCTTGATAATACTTAAGCTTTAATCCACCATAAATAGTCTCAGTGATTTTACGGCCAGCACCCAATGATATCAAAAACTTGCTATCATAATCCGTTTTATGAATCTTATTAACAGTAATTGGTTGGCCGCCTAAGGTATAACCATTCTCAAGTTCTTTATAATTAGGATAAACAGGATTTTTATCTGCAATAGAAAACGACCCAACCCCTAGTTCAACATAGAACTTTCTATCATCATCTTTACTCTCTTTCTTCTTAACCTTTTTAGGCTGCGATTCTGGCTCCCCACTATCGTTGAGCGAGTTCAAGTCCATCTCATCAATATCAGCAATTCTTGTATCCGTGAGACACCTTGCGAGGGTGGCGTAGAAGCGGTTATTGACTTTGAAAATCATGAAGGTCTTGTTTTGAGAGTGTGGCTTGGCCTGTATTTGATGGTCTTTGAATTGATCGTAGGGAACATCAAGGAATTTTTTGTTTACGTATTCTTTAACATAACACCCCTCTCCGTCATTAAGTACATATTGACCTGTTTGAGCGACTGCCAGAAAGGGCGTAAAAGCAAAAACCAGTAATGAAATAACTTTCAACATTTCCAAGACCTCCATGTCATGTAGATTAAAGTCTACGATAAGTCGATTTTTATGCAACTTAAAATTGAAGACTATAGTCCGTAGACCTTTAATCATCATGAGAGTGATGATTAACTCATGGCGAAAACCGATATTTCTCTTCAGTTTGGTAAAGTTCTTAAAGAGGCCCGTTTGATGGCAGGACTTAGCCAAGAAGAGTTGGCCTTAGAAAGCGGTCTGGACCGAACTTATATTTCAATGCTCGAAAGGGCCGTCAAAACTCCTACTATTTCAACCTTGGTTAAACTCTCCGGCCCTCTTGAACAATCTCCTTCACAACTTCTTTTGCGAGCGCAACAGTTTGATCAAACTCAAGCTTCTCCAAGAAGTAAAAAGACTCAGGGACATCCCGTGCTATTTGGAACTTCTGTTTCTTGCGGAACTCCTGTGGGGCACGACTTTCTTATTGAAAAAGAACTCTCTCTTGATGAACTGATGGTCAAAAAACCAAAGGATACATTCTTTATTAAAGCTTCTGGAGATTCCATGAATCCTCTTATTTCAGAAGGTGATATTCTGGTTGTTAATAAAGAACTTAAGCCCAAAAATGGCTCTATTATCCTTGCCCAAGTAAATGAAGAATTTACTGTAAAGAGGTATTTTAAAACTTCTAAAGGAATTCAACTTCTCTCTGAAAATCCCGTTTTCAAGGACCTTTTTATCACCGAAGAAGTTAAGTTTGTTTTTTGTGGAGTTATTACAGGAATCACTCGTCTCTTAAACTAGAATCCGCATTAGAATTTAATCACTCATCTTTTCAGAGCTAATAATATTTATTCCTGGTTTTGACATCAGGGCCGCGCCTACTAATTCTTTAGCGATATTTCTTGGATGATTGATTCGCATGGACTTAGGCAGAAGCGGACTTAGTAAACCCAAAACTAATTTTCCTGCTTCTTCCCCGAAACGAAACTCTTCACGTTCTCCACCGATCATACCAGGACGAACAAAAGTGAGTGAGCGGAATCCAACTTCTTTGAGTTGAGTTTCTAATTGACCTTTAACTTGATTATAAAAGAATCGGGAATCCTTGTTAGCACCCATCGCTGAATTTAAAACGTAGGTTGAAGTACCGTTAGTGCGGGCCCGTTTTGCCACCTCTAAAGGATAAGTAAAATCTACTTTTCTAAAAGCTTCTTTGGAACCAGCTTTTTTTATAGTTGTTCCCAAAGTACAAATAATAGCATCGGCTTTCCACCATAACGCTTCTTCTGGTAATTGATCGAAGTTAACGACCTCTACTCGCAGTTTGGCATGCGATTTTTTTATAGGCCTTCTTGAAATGACTGTAACCTTTTCAACTTGTGAATTCTCTAATGCAAGGTCAAGAACATGACTCCCTACAAGTCCTGTAGATCCAACAAGTAATAGATTCATGCTTTGACTCCTTTGCAGAGATGATTTCTTGAAACATCATAAAGTGTAAATCTTACACTTTCAAATTGAGTCCAGATGAATTAAGATGCGCCCCACATAGTTATAAAGGTGAAGTTGGTGAAACTCCAACGCTGTCCCGCAACGGTAAAGCCCGATCCCTCTTATAACGCTAACTTTATCCCGCGGAGGAAATTATGACATTAGATCCTGAAATCATTGAACGGATTAAGAAATCCCAAACCAAAGTTTTTAAAGCTGTTTTCCCTGGTGAAACAAATCACTATGATACTCTCTTTGGAGGAGTCGCATTACTGTGGTTAGACGAAGTTGCTTTTATTGCGGCCACTCGTTTCACGCGAAAAAAAGTTGTGACTGTTAGTAGTGACAAGGTCAATTTCAAATATCCTATTCCTTCCGGAAGTTTAGTAGAGCTCGACGCCAAAGTGGTAAGAGTTGGTAACACGAGTCTTGATGTAGAAGTTGAAGTTTACCGAGAGGATATGTATAGCGATGAGAGAATTCTTGCCCTGACCGGTAAATTTACATTTGTGACTCAAGATAAAAGTTCAATCAAATAAAGACTGGGAACATTCATGAAAAAAATTATTTTAATTCTAAGTTTTATTACTTTAAATGCCTATAGTGTGACTTTCGAAATTATTGGGGGATGCTCTAAAACTCCTCTTTTTTCCATCAATACGTCAGCGAAATTTGAGACTGTAGGAGACCTCACTATTCATCTTCTAAATAAGAATAGAATCCCTTATCAAGGAAATGAGCGCGCCATAAACTCCATCTTTAACACTATTCTTGGCATTGATTCTCTAGAAGTTGTATCTGACACTCAAATGAGAAGCTATGGCTGGTGCTTTAGAGTTAACGGAGTTGTCCCTGATCGTTATGCAGATGAAATATATCTAAACGAAGAAGACCACATCGAATGGTTTTATGCTTATGCATGGTATGACAAAGGATGGAGTTCAATGTGTAATCCTTCCTATGAAGTTAAATCACCTTGGATTTGTAAATAAGGATACATTATGAGTTTTCAAGAACTAGAAGTAATTGACACACTTACAGGAGAAGGGAAAGAAGTCGTTAAAGGCGCTCTTCTCATTATGCACTATGAAGGATTTTTAGAAGATGGAACGAAGTTTGACTCTTCACTCGATAGAGGTCGTCCTTTTCAATTTGTCATCGGATCAGGCCGAGTGATCAAAGGTTGGGATCAAGGAATTATGGGAATGAAGACAGGAGGCAAGCGCACCCTTCGAATCCCTTCACATCTAGCTTATGGAGAAAGAAGTATTGGTGAAATTATTCCACCTAACTCTAATCTTATTTTTCACGTTGAGCTTCTTGAGGTGCTTACGAGGGATTAAACTTAAGTCGGTTAAAAACAAGCATTCTATTATTGGCCGGCATCTCGTTATCAGAGATAAATTCGAAACCATTTTTTTCCATATTATTCACAATATCTTCAAAAGAGCGAATTCCACTCAGGGGATCTCGCTCTTTTAATCGTTGATCAAAGTCAGCATTACTCTGAGAGGTAAACTCCCCATTGTACTTAAATGGCCCATAGAATACGGCCCTCGAGTTTTCTCTTAATCGCTTTCCAAGTAACTTCATAAAAGATTTGCAATCTTTCCAGTGCATAATATGCAAAGTATTTGCAGTGAAAACGACATCAAATTTAAGTTTTGGAAAATCATCGCGAGAGACATCTAAGCGTTGAGGCTTCTGAATATTAGGAATTTTAGCTTCAGAGAACCATAGATTCATTCCAGCTAGATTGGGTGTAAGATCAGTTGGATACCATTCAAGCTGAGGAAAGAAAGGTGCTAAATAAACCGCATGTTGGCCGGTTCCAGAGCCAATTTCGAGAAGTCTTCTATCAGATGGCAGAATGACTTCTTGCAAGACTTCCTGAATAGGTTCTTTATTACGATCACAAGCAGCAGAGTAAGGTTTTTCCATTCTTAACTTATAGATCAATATCTTTTAAAGAGGAAGAAGTACTTTGAAAGTTGAACCTTTACCTAATTGACTCTCCACCGTAATACTCCCACCATGGGAAACAATAATCTCTTTGGTAATGTAGAGACCGAGTCCCAACCCACTCACATTTCGATGGCCTTCAATTTTCTCATATCTTTCAAATATTTTTTCTTTGTGTTTCTCTGAGATGCCTGTTCCTTGATCTTTAAAGATCAAACAGGCCTTGCCATCTTCAAGTGTTAAACTGACTCTTACTGGCCGCTGCTCACCATATTTTAGAGCATTCGTTAGTAGATTAAGGAAGACTTGTTCAATTCTTAATAGATCAAAACAGCCGATAACATCAGAAGGTATCTCTAATGTTACCTCAGTTTTACTCAGCTCGATGGTCGATCTGTATCTATCAAAGAGTTCTTCAAAAACCGTTTTGAGATTTAATTTCTGTTTTCGAATTTCAATTTCATCGCGACTAATCCTTGAAACATCTAGCAGGTTTTCGACCAAACTAGATAATCGATCTACAGATGTTTCCAAAACATTCATAATCTTTAAAAGTTTATCTTTTCCTAGCTTTTGAAAAGTTCCATCAATAATTTTCTTACTTACAATTTGAGTCTGTAGCTTCAATGGAGTAAGCGGTGTTTTTAACTCATGGGAGGCGATACTTAAAAATTCATCTCGAATTTTCACAGCTTCCTGCAGTTTGAAGTTAGTGGCCACGAGCTCGTTCGTTCTTTTATCAATCTTCTTTTCCAAATCAACAAAGGACAAACGTAACAAGTCTTCAGCTCGCTTTCTATCTGTCATATCTCGTGTTACTTTTGTGAAGCCAATTACTTCATTAGCATCGTTTCGAATAGCAGATAAAACAACATGGGCCCAGAAACTGGTCCCGTCCTTACGAAGCCTCAATCCCTCTTCTTCATACCGGCCAGTCTTGATAGTTTCTTCAATCTCGTAGGCACATTTACCGATAGCAATTTCCTCCGGCAGATAAAAAAGAGAAAAATGGCACCCTAGAACTTCATTAGTTTCATATCCCTTAATCCGTCTAGCTCCTTCATTCCAAGAAGTAATTCGACCTTCTAAATCAAGAGTGCAAATAGCGTAATCTTTGATTCCTTCAAAAATCTTTCTTGCTATCCTTTCATTCTGGAGTAGCTTGTTTTCAGTTTCTTTATACTTGCTCAAGTCCTGAACCATAATAGCAAAACTAGATAATTCATTGGATTCATCTCGAAAGGAAGTTATAACAAATCGCGCCCAGAAGCGACGTCCATCCTTACGGGCCATCCATAACTCTTCTTCAAAACGTGAAAACTTAGTGGCCAGATCAATATGTCTTTGAGGAAGATTTTTATTTTGATCTTCTTGTGTATAGATTTTTGAAAGAGATGTGCCTATGACCTCTTGAGAAGTATATCCATGGACATTCTCTGCTCCTGAATTCCAAATTTCAATATTCCCATCAAGGTCAAGCATGAAAAATGCGTAGTCTTGCATCGACTCAATTAGGAGCTTAAATCGAGACTCTGCTTCGTATCGTGCCTGTTGTGCTTTCTGAAGAGTTTCTTTTACGGTTATAGGCTCAAGAGTTTTACCAAACATATTCATCGAGCTAAATTGACATAAATTCAGAAGCTTCGCAACAGTGAGTCTTAAGAATAAAACTAATTCACAAACATTAATTTGCGTTATGAAAACAATCTGAAGGCAACCATAAGAAGCCTAAACTAGATAAAAAAGATTGTTAATATCTCAGGACTTAGAAAATCTTTCTGTACCTCCCACCCTTATGATTCTCTTCATGTTCATAGTGTCTAATTTTTAGACGGCCTTAGAAATATTTACTTTTTGACACTAATGGCTTCTTGACCTTGGCATAATCACTTCACCAATTTAAAAGGCGGAGTTTTTATGAAACAAGCAATAGCATTACTACTCACTCTTACAACTTTTTCGAGCTTTGCTCAGAATTTAGACCAGGATCTAAAAACGAAAGATTGCTCAGTTGTTATCAGTAAGACTTTAACGATAAAAAAGAATCAAATGGGCGCAGAAAGGGGCGATATCTCTTTTCTCACTTTACTCAACAACAGCAAAATTAAACTTAAAGGTGAATACCCTATTCTTGATGTATCGGAAGGGATCATAAGCATTAACAAAGGCACAAATCTTATTTTCATGTGTATCAATGATGGGGATAGCTGCCTAAAAGATCTGGCCCAAGTTAAAACAACAGACATTCTCAGTCTCTCAAACAACTCGATTAAAATCAATTGTAAGTAAAGGATCATGATGAAGTTTATTATTTCTGCAATTACACTCTTAATAACCTTTTCAAGTTTTGCTTCCCTCTCAGAGGACTTGCAGAATAAACAGTGTTCCGTGAAGTTTAATAAGACTGTTTTCGTTAACGAGTCAGACACAATGACTGAACTTGGACTCGTGATGTTTGCTCCGCTTATTAACGAAAGAAATTTATTACTTAAGAAAGGGCAGCTATATCCAGTAATTGAAAGTGATGAAGAAATTATTGTTATTGGAGAAAGAGAAAACCTTGTTTTTCTCTGTGTCGTTGATAACACTCAAGAATGTGTGAAGCTTGCTTCATTAGGTGATAGTAATTTATCCGAATTATCCGATCGAAACTTAGAACTTATTTGTAAATAAAAAGGCTTCCATCAGGAAGCCTTTTTACTAGAAAATATTGATCTTAACGACGAGGTCTCTTGATCCATTACCATTTACAACTACAGTTCTCTCCCAACCAGGTGCCTTATAGTGAATTGTGTATGTCTTGAATTGACCTACGTATCTTTTTCCTAAAGTGTTCTGAAAATACCATAACCAATTACGGTGATACCTATCAACGATTGATTTATTTTCCAATAAGTCCTTAAGTAAGTTTGAACGGGAAATATCACTCTTAGGAAAATCTAAACCTAATCCTTCCACTCCACGTCTCTGGGCCACGATAGCCGAAGAATCATAATTAAAATTAATAGAAGCCGTAGAATTTGATCTCAAAAGACCCAGAATAATATGCCGTGTAACGTTCCATATACAGTAGTTATGATTTCCACCTGTGAATGTGACATTGAGTTCTTTATCCACATTGAAAATATATTCTGAATTTCCGGCAGGGGAGACAATAAGAGGGATATCTTCAGGCACATCGCTTAAAACAATATCCATCTCTGTTTGCTTCAGACGATAATCAACACCATTAAAGAAATCATCTAGCTTCACTGAGTTCCCACGACCGTTTGTAGTCTCTAGAAGAATGAGTGATTCGAATCGCGCATCTTTTAGATAGCTCTCAGTAATATCTTTTAGCTTTCTCATCCAATCATAGCGAAGATGAGGATGAACGTTGATATGATAGTGACCATCCGATAAAGGGTAAGGATGTGCATAAGCAAAGTTGACTTGGCAAAGAAGTCGAGGCAAATCAATCTCTTGGGCCAGTGCTTGATCTTTAATCGGATTAAGTTGAAATTCTCGGTACTTTAAATTTCCTGTGGAAAGATTATCTTTATCAAACCTAATTTCGTAATTATATCTTCTTCCGTTCTTTCTAAGAACAAACTCCATAGAAACTTTTTTATTTTCTGTCTCAATAAGAAAAGATCTCTCAAGTGTAGTCGAGGTTCTTTTAGTCTCGGAGACGGGATTAATGATTTGAAAACGTTGATTACTACCGTACATGCAATCCAATGAATAATTCTTATCTGTTTCAAGATAAGTATCCCGGGCCCTTTCTTGAAATGCATTTAACTCTGTTTGCGCAATTAATGGCAACGACCATAAAGATAACAATAATATAGCTTTTTTCATGGTCCCCCTTTTACATAACTCTCTAAAGTTTGTCTAAACGAGTGTAAAACTTACATACATTAAGATCTCTAAAGATTTATCTCGATTTGCCGATCAGCTTGAAAACAGGAGTAAGTTCATATGTTTAGCCCTAAAACAAAAGTCCTCGTGGTTGATGATATGTCTACTATGAGAAAAATCGTTGCTAAAATTCTTAAAGACCTTGGCTTTACTGATATTACTGAAGCGGCTGATGGACAAATTGCTTGGGAGCATCTCACTAAAAGTCCTACTCCTTTTGGGCTTGTTATTTCTGACTGGAACATGCCCAATTGCTCTGGAATTGAGCTTCTAAAAAAAGTCAGAGCTGATGATAAGCTCATGAAGACACCTTTTATTCTTGTTACTGCCGAAGCCGAACATTCTCAAGTAGCAGCTGCTATCAAAGCAGGGGTAGATCAGTACGTAGTAAAACCTTTCAGTAAAGATGCCCTTCTCTCAAAGCTACAGAGTGTTTCTAAAAAATACGCGGCTTAACAATGAAGCTAGATACTGAGTTTATTAATCCTTTCTTGGCCGCGACTTTACAGGTTTTAAAAATACAAGCCGGAGTCTCAGCCGAAGCCACTAAGATTTACCTTAAGAAACCAGGGGAAAAACTCCTCGGTGATGTTTCAGGGGTAATCGGTATTGTTAGTACCAGTTTTAACGGTTCAGTTATTATTTCTTTTCCGAGAGAAACATTTTTGAAGGTTATGTCCGAAATGCTAGGAGAAGTTTACGACGATCTCACTCAAGATATTATAGATGGTGCAGCGGAAATTACTAATATGATTTTTGGGCAGGCCAAAGTTTCTTTGAATGAAAAAGGATATGGCGTACAAATGGCCCTTCCCTCAGTTATTTTTGGAAAAGATCATAGCCTTCTTAGCAGCACTCAAGGCCCGATTATTGTAGTCCCTTTTAGTAGCTCTGCTGGAAATTTCTTTGTCGAAATCTCTTTATCAAAATAGTTTATTTTTCTATTGGCATCTTACTTGCTCTCTCTAAACAAGTGGTTCTTGCCCGAACACCTTTCAAGGAGGACAAGTATGGTATGGTCTCTAATAATTGGTCTTATTGCTGGTGCTATCGCCAAATTCTTAATGCCTGGTAGAGATCCAGGTGGAATATTTATTACAATGCTCTTAGGGGTAGCAGGGTCATTTTTGGCCAACTTCATAGGTAGCCAATTAGGTTGGTATGCTACTGGAGAAGCAGCAGGACTAGTCGCTTCAGTTATCGGTGCGGTGATCTTACTAGCTATCTACCGCGCAGTAAGTGGCAACAGAGTCATCACCCACCGACATTAATACTTAAAGTTGGGAATCCATTAAAACTGATATTCAGCTAGGATTCCCAGTCTTCTAGATTGTCCCGGAAAAAGATAATGGTGCCCATATTGCACAGGGGATTCTTTCCAAAAACTCTTCTGGAAGAGGTTATCAACGTAGAGACGAAGGTTAAGATCTTTAAACTTTCTCTCTACAAAGAAGTCCCATTTGATCCAATCAGGAATAGATAGTTCATTATCGTAACTTGAGTACCTCATAGATTCATATTGCATTCTCGAACCGAAAATCATGTTCTTCCAAGAGACTTGAGCAACATAACGTAGGGAAAGATCTGGTATGTTGGGAGCGCTCTTACCGTTCTGTTCAACTCGCAAATACATTAAGCTTAACTGGTGAGTTGACTCTTTGAATTTAAAAAATGAATTAGTTTCTAGGCCATACTGCTGATAGTCTCCCTCTATTTTGAAAACACTTCCATCATCAAATAAACGAGGTCGTTTAAGATAGAAAATAGCAGTGGAAAATATTTTCGATTTAATACCTAATTCATACTGATGTGTCGTTTGCTCCGGAAGTATAGCTGCAGGATTATTATAATCAGCTTTATTCGGTGTTATCCAGCTCTCCTTAGCTTGTGAATAACTCAGATAGAGAGAGTACTCATTGATTTGACGTGCTAAGGCTAACCAAGGGGTAAAGAAATCATTGTTAGATTTATTCTTCTCGGTGTCATTATTTTTCCAAGTCGAACGATACTTATGTTGAAAATTCCCTCCAAGCCACAAACTCCACTCATTGAACTTAAGTTGATCAACAATAAAAAACTCTAAGGTCTCTTCATTTAAGTTTGTTGTGGGATCTGTTTTGGAGGGATTAGCTGGTAGCGCTCTTCCCGATTGATCTCCCACTCCTACGAAGTTATAGGCCTGGAACCCAGATCTTTCTAGCTGATGGGTATATCGTAGGTTAAAAGAAATCTCTTGGTCTACTCTCCCGTCTATCTTAGTACTCAGACTCACTTTACTTGAGTTGGTAATCCTTCTTTCGTTCTCGCTTCTATAATCATAAACATCAAAGCTTCCATCACTACAAAAACTACTCCAATTGCTCTCGGCAGTACAACCAAAGCCATAACTCATTCGATCATCAGTAACAGAATATTGTCGTCCCGCTATAACACTTAGAAACCACTTGTCGCTTAATTCCTGGGAATAGCGAAGAGAATAAAATAATGATTCAAATTCAACAGGCTTACTCCACTCCTGAGAATTCAGATTTAGTTGAGGGTTAATTCCTGGCCGAGAGTTATTCCAAAAACTTTGAGCACCTAGGCTCACTTGAGAACGACGGCTCCACTCTACTTCTGCCTCTAACAGTGATTTTTCATTAAGCTGGAAGGAAAAAGCTGAAGCCAAGAGATTTCTGTGTCCGTCATTATTAGAGAATCCACTTTTAATTTTTTCATTCAAAAGATTAAATCGATACTCCAACTTATCTTTCTTACTCCCATAATCAAGATGAGAAAGAACTCCTCCTCTCTCAGTAAATTCATTGCGAAAAAGTCGAATATTCTTTGGCCTTTTAACTCTATAATTAATCGACCCAGATGGACTAGAACCAGAATTTTGAAAAGCTCCTAATCCTTTGATGACTTCTACCGACTCTTTACTTTCAAGAGGAATGGCCGTTTGGGCATTTATTCGTAACCCATCTCTGAAGTAATTTGTCCGGTTATCAACGGCAAAGCCTCTGATGTTGAGAGAATCCCAATAACCACTTCCACTATAGCTATTCGTAATACTTGAATCTATGAGCGTGAGATCGTTAGAGGTTTTTATTCGCTCTTTTTCCATCATCTCAGACCTATAGCTCTGAGATGAGATAGGTCCTTTCTCACTAGAAAAACCAAGCACATCATCAGAGACAGAGGACTCAAAAACATCAATTGAATCGAGCTCAATTTGGGCAAATAAAAAAGAGGGTAAAAAAAGAATAAAGAAGTACATCATAAGCTTCCCTGCGCGAGCATTATCCCATTCAGGTTCAAAGGGACTTTCTCAGCCTCAACAAGTGAAGCACCCCTAGCAATTAATATTATTAATTAAGATGTACCAGTTTTTTTAATATAATCAAGCCTTATCCCTGGACTTTGATAATTCCACAAGCAATTCTATCACCAGCATCCCCGGAAGGTTGGCTTACAAGGTCATCAGCTTTTTCATGAATAATAATGGCCTTATTCTTTATGATGTTTACGTCTTTAATATCTCTCATTAAAACTTCTTTTTCTGCAACTCCACTAGCATTACTGACCAAGTTTCCTAAATCTCCTAAGTGCTTAAGAGAAGCTGCCGGTCCTCCATGGGAATGCTTTCCAGGGTTAAAGTGATCTCCAGCGCTTTTATAACCAGGTCTTTCGCAAACTCCATTTTCGTGAATGTGATAACCGTGGGTAGAGTTTGGGGGTAATCCCCGAACGAAAACTTTCATCACCACGCCATCCATTGTCGGAACAAAGGAAACGTCCCCATTAGCTTTTCCTGTCACCTTCGCATTTGCAACCGTTGTAGAAACCACCGAGGATTCTTTTTTATTTTGGGAAGAACAACCAACGAATACACTCATTAGTGAAACAATTAGTATAAACTTCATATTTACTTCCTATGCATCAAAGTTTGTTTTTTCTTTCGGAGTCAATGAAACAAGATGTTCATAAATAAACCAGACCTGTTTTTCATTGGTCCGAATGACTCCTCCAACCAGTAAATCACTAGTTCCTTCATCTTCATTTTCATTGGCCTTTTTAACAGCTTCTCTTGTAGTTCTTAGGACAATTTCATGGGCTTCAACGAGTTTCGTCAATTGAACGTCAACCTCTTCTCTCCCACTTGGCAATTCTGGTATCTGAGATAAGCGACTGACTTCTCCTGGCATAGCAATGCTCACACCACCTAAAATCTGAACTCGCTCTGCCACATCATCGATGAGAGAACTAATCTCTGTATAATGTTTTTCAAATAATAAATGGAGTTGATAGAAAGTTTGTCCTGAAGTTTGCCAATGACCTTTTCGATACATGTCATATAAAACCATGAGATTTGCTAAAACTAAATTAAGATCAGTAACACTTTGAGAACAAACCTCATTACTCATGGCCAATGGGACTTGTATGCGCGTACCGAACTCCTGAATAAGTTCAGAGTTTTTATGTAACTGAGGATTGGCCCTCGAATTTTTATCTGTTTCTGTCGTTAGCTTTGCTTGATCCACAGGAAACCTCCTAGTAATTGTTCAAATTCTTAAGAAGTTCCGAAGCTTTATCAAGGCAGCCTTATTCAAAATCAAATTGATCAATTAAAAGAAGAAATTCCTGAAGGAACTCTCCCATTTTCTCTATAGGCAAAGCTTCAGAGGGATAAGGAAAGTGGATAAATAAAGAATGGTAATTGAGCTCTGCTTGGTGCTCCATGAGTTTATAGTATAGATAATTGCAAACATAACTTCCCGCAGAGAGCGAAACATTGATGGGAAAATCTTTTTCTAACTTTTTCCTCCAGTCATTGAGAGGTAAGTCACTAATGTAAGCTTCTGATCCAGTTGAAGAAATTTTAGTTTCTTCAATGATTTTTCCATCATTATCTTTGATTCTTGCATCAATTAAGTTTAGAGCCACTCTCTCGAAGTCTATGGTCTCTCTCTTAGCAGCAACTCCGCAGCTCACAACCCAATGGGGATTAAACTCTTTAATTGATTGATGAAGAACTTCCCAAGACCGCTCAAAACTCACAGGGAGGACCATGCATTTAAGCGAGGGCCCTTCCTGAAGTTCTAAAACCAATTCTTTAGTGGGGTTAAGATTATTACCAGCAAAAGGCTCAAATCCACTAACGAGAACTCTCTTCACTTAGTTCTTTTCGTTTAGAGTAAAATAAATATATGGTCTTCTTACTTCCATACCCTTGATGTTCTTCTTCTCTATCTCTGAAAAGAATTTGCCGGTAATGTTAAGAATTCCAAATTTCACTTCAGTTACCCTAATAACAGCTTTTTTGTTTTGGTAATCCACATCAGCATTACCTTTCGCTCTTAAAGTCCCATTAATTCCAAATTTTGCATTCGCCGTAAGATTGAAGTTTTTCTTATCAAAAGTTAAGTTCAGCGAACGTATTTGAGTACTTTCAGTCTCCACTTCATCCCTTAGAAGAGAAATAAAAGAATCCAAAGAGCGCGATTCAAAACTTGCAAATTTAACAGACCCTTTCTGTAAGCAACCAGCAATTAATTGTTCAAAGACATCAATTCCTTGCGAACGGGCACATTGTGCCGAGGCGTTTTGAATAGACATTTTTGACTCTGAATCAAACTGAGCATTTGCAAGAGTTGCAACAAGGTCCTTATCAACATTTAAGTTGAATCCATTAACAGTAACTTTTGAATCCAAAATCAGCGATGGAGCATCCTTCCAAGTTACACTTTCCTCTAGGAGAGGAGATGTGAACTCAAGATCAGTTCCCACTCTATTCACAAAGACTTGTGCCTGAGAAGTTATAATTTCGAATGCGGAAGCTGTTCCAACACCACTTCCATCAACATAGTTAAAATTAAAATTCTGAACTTTTACTGAAGAGACTGACCAGGCCAGAGATGAAGTCAAAAAAAGGCTAAGAGTAAAAAATCTTTTCATAGCATCACTTCCTTGTTTTTAATTCTAAGTATCTTTTCTAAGTCTGTGAGGGGCCAGAGGGCAAATTTGTGCTCTATTAAGTTTCTCTTAAGCTCTTTAGATAAAATTTAATGTTCACCTTAGAAAGCTTCCGGTAAAAGTCCTTTCGTTATCGAGTGTACCGCTATGGATTTTTTTTCCTTATAGGTCCTCGAGAATTTTTTATTCTCATCCCCAATCAGGCCTTAAGGAGGTTATCAAATGGGTAAGAAAATTTATGTTGGCAATCTTCCATTCTCTACAACAAGTGATGCTCTAGCTTCAATGTTTCATCCGTTCGGAAAAGTTGATTCTTCAAAGATCATTACCGATCGTGAAACAGGAAGAAGCAAGGGATTTGGTTTTGTTGAAATGAGTGATGTTAATGAAGCAGAGTCGGCGATCTCAAAACTCCATGGTTCCGATATTGGCGGTCGTATGCTGACTGTTAATGAGGCAAGACCAATGGAAAAAAGAGACAATAATTTTCGAAGACCATCTCCCACTGCCAATCGTTGGAGCTAAACACATCCCCCCCTCCCCCCCTCTCTAAGAGGTGGGGAGCTTAATTTTCAACGCTTTAGATACTTAATAAAAATTAAGAATCGAAAATCTTTTCAACCATTAAAGTTGTGCTATCCTTTCACTAAGAATTAATGGTATTTAATTCAAGATTTAACCGGTCGCAGTATAGAGTTCTCCGAGCATGTTGCTCCTGATCCTCTGGAAGCGCAGATTCCCTGGCCTTAGGAGGTTTTTCATGGGTAACAAAATTTACGTTGGTAATTTACCATTCTCAGCAACAAGCGAACAACTTAACGACATGTTCTCATCATTCGGTAAAGTTGATTCTGCTAAAATCGTAATGGACAGAGATACTGGCCGTTCAAAAGGTTTTGGTTTTGTTGAGATGTCAACTAGCGATGAAGCTCAAGCTGCAATCGAAAAACTTAACGGTTCAGATATGGGTGGACGTAACCTAGTTGTTAACGAAGCTCGTCCAATGGA
>CAYWMU010000013.1:0-29496 GCA_964459395.1 uncultured Bacteriovorax sp. | reverse complement strand
CCTGCGCATGGCAGAATCAAAATCTGCTGACTTACCACTTGTCGACACCCCTACAGAACTTTTAGTTCATCGAATATAAGTGATTCGTAAACATTTTGCAAGCCATCAGTTGAAGATTAGAAGCTTTTTTCTAAGCTCTTAGGGCTTTCCACATCCTGAACACTTTTCTATAGTTTTGTTATTACAATTTTAAACCTCAGGAATTAGTTCATGACTACAAAATTTCGTCCATTGGCCCTAGCTACGTTGTCGGCGCTGGGCATTAATACAGCACAGGCCCTTCCTATCGATTGGTCTGGTACATTTGGCGTTGATAGCCACTATCTTTCTAATATGCGCATGACTAGCGACAAGGTCGATGCGACCGGTGCTCAAAATGGTTCTCAGGCCATCGAAGGTTCTAAGAATGGTACTAATTTTCAAAGCTATATCTTTAAACTTAACCCTACGATCATCATTAATGACGGGGTTACTCTAAAAGGTGAAATCTCTACCGGTTCTATCCGTGGTGGCTTTGCTGGTGATGAAGGTGGAAATGAGAACAATGGTTCATATTTCTTCACCTCTCCTTCGCAAAACTCAACTCTAAATCTTAATCAGCTTTACGCTGAACTTTATGCAGATACGGCACTTATTAAAATTGGTCGTATGAGTAAGCATTACGGTCTTGGAGTGATTTACGATAATGGTACAGACGCTTGGGATCGTTTCTTCACCATGTATGATGGAATTGAAGCAGAAATGAAGATTGGAAACTTCAGCCTCATTCCTTATTGGGCTAAAATCTCTTCATTAAATGATAACCGCAACTCTGATCCATCTGGAAAGCATGATGTAAGAGAAATCGGGGCCATTGCGAAATACCACAATAAAAATAGTGATCTTCTTGTCTCTATTCTTTATGCGAAGAGATCAAGTGAGCCGGATAATACTTTCTATCAAAATAATAGAGACAATACTGGATCAATTCCAGACCCAGGTCCTGCATCAACAAACGGAAAAACTGAAGTCACTATCATTGACCCATATATTGAAAAGAAATGGGGTAAATTAAAAGTGGCTTTCGAAGCACCAATCATTACTGGTGACTACGGAAACGTGTTGGGAGCTGCTGGGCCTAAAAACTCAAAAATCTCTGCTAACGCCTACATCCTCGATGCTCAATATGACATCAACCCTAAGTGGGAAGTAGGTCTAAAGGCCGGTCAGGTTTCTGGTGATAAGTCTGGAACAAGTAAGTTTGAAGCAGCTTACCTTCACCCCAACTTCCAGATCGCTGAACTTATGTTCCGTTACTACTATCCAGGTTTCTCTAATAACGCTAATGATACGAGAAGTATTTTCAACTCCCCTATCACTAACGCTCAGTTTGCTCGTCTTCATGGGACGTACAAAACTGATAAGTGGAATTGGAAAGCAGCTTTTATTTTTGCTAATGCCATGGAAACAGCAGAAGCAGGAAAGCTTTCATATAACCATCAAAGAAATTACGCTTTCAACTCTACTCAAAAGCAAGACAAGAGCCTAGGCTACGAAATTGATTTCGGGTTTGATTATATGTGGAATCCGAACGTGATCGTTTCTGGTTACTACGGATACTGGTTTGTGGGTGATTATTTTGCTTTCAACAATACTGGTAAAGAGCAGTCACTCTCAAATGTCCACGGTGGTGGTTTAAGAGTGACTGTCGGTTTTTAAAATCCTCGATAATTGAAAGCTTGGTATGGATTAGACCAGAATCCCTGGTTTGATCCATACTGAGGCTGACTATGCATCATGTATGGGTTTTGTCCGCCCATCATCAACTGTCCCTGCCCATACATATTTCCACCTTGCTGATTCCACCACTGACCACCTATTTGACCTTGCCCCATTTGAGGCTGCATTTGCATCTGCTGATACATTTGCATCATCTGGTTGGCCACTTGATTTAAGTCCATATTCCCTGTTGGATCCACGGCTACTTGGTAGGTCTGATCATTCGTACGACTCGGTACGCGAGTGGTATCTACTGGTTCTGGAGCTTGAGGAGCTTCTTCGATAACTTCGCCGTTTTGAGCAGCAACATATCTTCTCCCTTCAGCTTCTAGCTTCCCATAATCTTCTGCTTTCTCGTTATATTCAGTAATTCTCTCAGCATCTATTTTATTATAATGATTCATTAAATTGTTAAGCTGCTGAATTCTTTCCAATGAGTCTTCAATACATTTTTGAGTATTTCTAAAATAGGCGTAACAGTATCCCCCTGGTTGAACTCGGGCATACTCGTTTTGCATTTCTGCTTTAAAGTTTTGCGTTCTAACTTGGATTGAGTTTTCAAGACGCTTAGAAAGATTTCGATAGTAATCAGACTGGCCAGTGATTTGACCGGTTCTCACCTGATATCTTTCTTGTTCAATGATGGATGCTTTGGCAAACTCATCTTTTGCTCTCACGATAGTAATAACTGCCACATCTGGAGTTATAAGTACGTTTCCTTGTTTTGAACCAAGTTTACCGTAATTATCGAGAGAGATTTTGAGGCCATTCATTTTCTCGGCTTCTTCAAATTTCCCATCATTAATGAGCTTTTGAGTATGGGCCATTTGAAAATATGGCTTTTTATTGAGGGCCTTTAATTCATCTAAAAGTACTTTTAGCTCAGCTTGTTTAGCTCTTTTAGCATCACCTTCTAAGCTCGCCATTTGATTGTAAAGTCTGGTTGCTTCTTGAGTTTTTGGAGTAACAATATATTTTTCAAAGTCTGCGAGAATTTTTAAATCCTCATCAGTGTACTTTCCTTCTTCTATATTTTTTGCTGATTTCTTCACAGCTTCGAGGATAAGTTCATCTCTAACACTTCCAAGTATTGTTGAATACTCCTCATACTTTTCAATGAAACCAATGAGCTTATCGTATTCATCAACGCCGCAATCTTTTAACTTATTGGCCTCTTCATCAAGCTTCATTCGTCTTTCATCTTCATAAGAAAGAAGTTGCTTAATATCTGGATGGAGAGCTTCATAGTGATCACATCTATTGATGAGATCGAATTCACCATATTTAGCTTTTACCATTGCCGACTGTGGGCCATTAGAAACGAAAAGAAGTTTCCCTGTTTGATGAACATTACTAAAGGTTTCTTTCATTGGAGCTGCATAGATGGCCTTCTTATCCACTTTGCCATCTTTAATTACACCAGAAGCTTGAAGACAGGCCTCAAAGCCTTTGAGAGTTGGAGGAAAAGCGAGGTCTTCGTATTTTTGGAATTCTCCATTACTGACCTTAGCAACTTTATAACTACACTTTCCATCAGCGCAGTTATCCCCTTCTCTGAACTTTGCTTCGACTACATATGATTTTTGTCCCTGAATATCTTGTTCTTTTAACTTCCACTCAACCATGGAAGAACAGTTGGAGATCATCGACTTTGCTCCAATACTCATTTTTCCTGTGCGTGGATTAAAATCTACATCAAAGCGAGGATTTGCATCTTGAATGAGAGAAGTTGCATAGGCCAAAGGCATCGATGTTTGATCATTTTGTTCACATCTTCCATTGGTTTCTGAACTTGATTCCGATGTACTTTGTACCGGAGGTGTTGATTCTTTATGAGGAGTTTCTGGTGTCAGTGAGCCTTGATAATCTTGTAAACTCCCCAATAGCCCTTGAGCATGTAAGGGGGAAGATACCAAAGCTAAAATCATTAGATACTTATTCTTCATAAAGGCCTCATCTTAGACTTATCTAATTAGACTAGTCGGACGATAAGTCCTCTGACTTTAGTTAAAACAGGGAATAAGGGTCGATATCAATTTTATAACTTATGGAATTCTCGTTTTGATAATTCATCTCAAAGGTCTTAATGAGATTGTGTAGCTGAGCTGGTTCTTGTGTTTTTAGTAAGATACTCCAACTAAACTGATTGACCTTCTTTTCAATCATCGCTTGGCGGGGTCCTAAGATAATCACTGCAGGGAAATGATGTTCAATCATATGCCTCATGATTTCTCCCTGCTTTTGGACATGGGCAGTTACTCGATCTGCAAATCGAGAAGTGAAGTGAATTAAAGCTATTTTTTGAAACGGTGGACATTGGCAAATTTCTCTCATGGCCAGTTCCGATTCATAAAAGCCATCAAAAGAATGCTCTTTCACTGTTTCAAATAGTGGGTTCTCCGGATTAAGAGTCTGGATCATCACCTTACCATCTTGGGAGTATCTTCCGGCACGTCCCGCAACTTGAGTTAGCGTTTGATAAACTCTTTCACTGGACCTGAAGTCTGGAAAGTTTAACTGATTATCAATTCCAAGAATCAAAACAAGTTTTACCTTCTCAAAATTATGCCCTTTGGAAAGCATTTGAGTACCAACTAGAATATCAATGCGTCCTTGGTGAAAATCATCTAGACGTTCCTGGAGTTGAGTAAAAGTTTTGATTTCATCTCGATCAAATCTTTCTATTTTTTTATCAGGGAAAATATTATTCAAAACCTCTGCTAACTTCTCGGTCCCAAAACCTTTTTGCATCAAAGTCATGCAACCACAATTCTGACAACTTTGAACCATTGGTTCTTTATAGTCACAGTGCTGACATTGAAGTTCATTTTTTCTTTTAAAATACCTCAGCGTTACTGAGCAATTGGGGCAATTGAATTGTTCTCCACATGAACGACACTGAATATAACTAGCAAACCCTAGTCGATTTACGAAAACGAGGACTTGTTCATCTCTCTGAACTGCTTCTTTAATAACGGCTACAGATCGTTCAGTTAAAGGCCAAATATCATCTTCACCCGTATTTTTATCTCTTGCATCCACCAATTCGATACTTGGTAAATACGCTCCTCCCGCTCTTTTTCTTAACTCAAAAAGATTCTGAGGTTTTAATTTATGGAAGTGATGATAAGTTTCTAAACTAGGGGTAGCTGATCCCAATACGATTGGAATGTCTTCAAGTTGCGCTTTCTTGCTGGCAACATCACGAGCATTATAAGGGCAACGATCATCTTGTTTAAAAGAGGTGTCATGTTCTTCATCTATTATGATGAGCCCTAGGTTTTTTAGTGGAACAAAAATGGAACTCCGAACACCTAGAATGAGCATTGGTTCCGTGTTATTTCTCGCCTTCTCAAAAATCTGAAGTTTTTGAGAGTGCGAGAGCTCCGAGTGATAAGAGATAACAGGGCCATCTAAATACTTAGCAAAGGTCGCAATGAATTGAGGAGTAAGGTTAATTTCTGGTAAAAGAAATAAAACACTCTTCCCTTCTTTCATTTTTTCTTGAATGAGTTTTAAGTAAATAAGAGTTTTACCACTTCCTGTAACTCCGTGGATGAGAAATCTTTCGAAGTGGTTTACCGGCATTATCTTGCTAATGGCCTTCTGCTGATCTTCATTCGGCTCAAACTCGAAGTCTTTCCCTTCACCTAATGTTAGCTCTAAAGGTCTGGGCCTTTTCATAAAGCTTGGAAGACAGTCAAATATCAGTTGTCCTAAAGAATAGTGGTAATACTGAGCAATCCATTCATACAGGGCCAGTTCTTTTTCATTAAGTGTCGTGCTAAGAATTTCTTTTACCGGCTTGATTTTTTTTATATCGACGACGAGGTCATCTACACTCTCGTCAATAGCAATAACACAACCATACTCACTCCTCTTACCAAGCGGAACTTCTACCAGTTGCCCGACAGTGAGTTCTCCTTCGTAGGAGTAATGGAATCCATCATTTTTGTGAGGAAAGTTGACTGCAACCCTAGCTAGTTTCATCTATAACATGAATCCAGGACGAAGCACTTCCACACTCTGATCTTGTACCGCCTTATCCCATTCTTTTAATGTGTTGAGATATGCTCTTTCTGAAAAATTTGAATAACGAAGAGATATAATATCCACTTGATAGTTATCTCCATTAAAATCACGAATAAGGATTTGTTTTGGAAGTACGTGGCTTGTATTCACTAAAGCATGGTCTTTAAAGAGGAATTCAAGATCTCCAGCAGGTCCTTTAAAAGTGATCTTTTGAAGATATCTCTTTCGGTATGAAACGCTTGCATCAAAACCTTCTACATTTACCCGCCAGCTCATTTCACCACCATCTTTTGAAAGCTTTACCTGTTGGGTATCAACATACATTGACTCGTTCATCACTTTTTCAACTTGCTCTCTTTTATTGGAGTCACTAGGACGAAGAGGGTTTTCTAATGTTTTACGTGCTTCACGATCTTCGTTAATAGTTACCAAGTACTGTTTATACTGTGCCAACAATTGGATCTTTTCACGATTAATAATTTCTTTATTTAGACGTAGCGGTAAACCAACTGACTTTAAGTATTTTACTAGGAACTCACCGTCATGAAGGACTAAGGAATTGAGGATTCCATAAAACAGAGATTTCTCGGTAGCGCTTGGCTGATTCGCAAAACTAAAGGCATTGTAGTTTGGATAATAAGAGTGATGAATTATTTTTTTATCATCAAATGATTCATCGGCGAATTTGAGTTGATTCAACTTATACACTTCATCGAGTTTAGTGTAATAGATTTTAAAATATTCAGTAGGAGCATTACCAGCTTCTTGCATTATTCCACTGGGATCCATTTTAGTTATCTTCAAGTTTAGAATCGCTACATTCCCGGTAATATCAGGATTGCTTCCATTTCTAAAAAGAGACTCCACAGTAGGTACGAACCCCCAGGCAGATTGAATACAAAAAATAAGTCCTAACAGAAATTTCATAGAGTAATCCCGTATTTATCTAATCTTTTTTTGAAAGCACTCAATAAGTGCTCTCTTGTTTCCGGATCCTTCAAAGCAAAATCAATTGTAGCATCAAGATAGCCAGGGATAGAGCCCGTATCAAATCTTTCCCCTTCGAACTTATGGGCCATAACTACTTTATTTTTGCAGAGAACGTTGATTGCATCAGTCAACTGATACTCATTTCCAGCTCCCCTTGGGATATTTTCAAGTATATCAAAAATTTCTCTGGTAAGAATATATCTTCCAGGAGTTGCAAGATTGGTCGGAGCTTCTTCAGGCTTAGGCTTTTCTACCATTTCGGTCATGCGAAGAGTTCGCTCATTTATAAAGTCACCCTTTACTATACCATATTTACTAGTATCTTCTTGAGGAACTTCCATTACACCAATAACGCTTGCTCCGTTATTTTCAATCGAAACGTCTATTAATTGCTTAATAGCAGGAACATCATTAATAACGATGTCATCACCTAGTAGAACTGCAAATGGTTCATAGCCGATCATGTCTTTTGCCATTAAAACAGCATGACCTAGCCCCAATTGTTCTTTTTGGCGAACACTGGTGACACTAACCATTGATCCGATTTTTTTAATTAATTCTAATTCTTTTAGCTTATTGTTTTTTTCAAGGAAGGCTTCTAGTTCTTGATTTCTGTCAAAGTAATCTTCCACTGCATACTTACCAGAAGCAGTTACAAAGATGATCTGCTCTATTCCTGCATTAACAGCTTCCTCAACGATGTAATGAATCATTGGAACATTAACGATAGGAATAATTTCCTTAGCAATTTCTTTGGTGGCAGGAAGAAATCGTGTTCCCTTTCCTGCAATAGGTATAATCGCTTTCTTTATTTTCATCAAATGCCCCTTGTTAACCAGCCTAACTTTATTTAAAGTTTTACCATGAAAAAGATCTATATATTAGCTGTGTTATTATTCATGGGCCAGTCGTCATGGGCCCAAATTAGAGATTATCAAACAACAAGGCTGCTCTCTACTTCTGGCGCGGGTGTTGCAAGCATCCTTACAACCGAAGCTGCCATATTGAACCCTTCTTCTGCTGCCTTCTTCGAACAGAACACTGCTTCGGCTCAAGTCAATCAGGTGAGTCTCAGCGATAAAGCAGATGATCGAACTAAGAAATTCTCTAACCAGCGTCGGTCGCAGGGATATTTTATTTCCGACAATAAAGGTCCTGTTAAGGGTGGCCTCGCCTATATCCAACAAAATGAGAATCACTATAAAAGAGAACGAATGAGCATGCATGCGGCTTCAGTCATGGGAAAAAATGCTTCTTTCGGTATTAACTATCAGTATCTTCAAGATACATTCCCTTCGGGCCACAAGCCTCGTCGAGATTTCTCTCACGTTGTTAACGCAGGTTTAACTTACATTTTATCCAATGATTTGATTATTGGTGCGGTGGCACGAGACCTCACCAGAACCCTAACTAATGAAGAGAAGGCCCTCGTAGGTCTCCAATACGTTTTAACAGATAAGGTAAACCTCATCTTCGATTATGGTTTTTTTTATACGAAAGGTTTCAATAATAAATTTCAATGGGCCGGAGCAGTTCAGCTTGCTCTTTTTAAAGATGTTTACCTCCGCGGTGGTATGTTCGAAGATCAAATCACCCATTTCAAGGGATACTCCTGGGGAGCCTCTTGGGTAGGACCTCGCTTAGGTGTAGAGTTCGCCCAGCGATTCTCCGAGCAAACTAGTAAGGGAAGCTATATCTATTCCGGCGAAACGCTCGTCGATTCAAGCCTCTCTCTTTTTCTGACCTTCTAAGGTTTTTCCCTAGAGGGTCGATAAAGATTTATGGCCATCATTTCCAATATTTCAAAAGAAGCGAAAGAAAAACGCGAGCACGATGCGGCGTTACTGCACAAGTATAGAAATCGCATCACTATTACTCGTCTTGGAAAAACGGCGTTTGATAATGGTGAGTACGCTCTCGCTCTTAATCGTTATAAAGATTATCTTCAAACAGTAGCAGAGTTCAAAGAAGCAGAAGATATGTATTCTATTCGCTTGAGTCATTTCGACCCAGAGAAAGACTTAACTGAAATGATGATGATTTCTCAGATCTATTTAGAACTCTCTCGAATATTTGATGCTATTCCTAAATACAAAGATGAAGTTAGAAAGTGTCTTGAACAGTTTCTTCACTTCACTATCAATCAGCCTTATCAAGTTATCAATTCCGAATTATTAAGAAAGCAGATTAAACGTAATCGATTTAAAAACTATGATCTCTACCTCGATCACTATCAGCAAATCGCGATTCAATCTAAAAAATGCTACATTGTCACTTTCTCACTCGGCACTGATCACCCTGTGACACATCATTATCGTGAATTCAAAGAGTGGTTACTTCTGTATAATTGGGGCCAACACTTAGTTCGAATTTACTATCTTTACAGCTCTACCCTTGTGGACAAATGGAAAGATCACCCTGGAATGCACTTCATCGGTAAGTACTTCTTTGCACCCTTACTTACCTTGTTTTCAAAAACGATCTTGAGTCGTATTATTAAATAATGCTTATTCTTTCCCAGATCATTTTTAAAAGTTGGTTTAAAAGCCTTATTTCGGCCATCGTCGTTTTATTCCTTCTCATTACCACAGCTGATCTTATTAACGGTTTCCTACAGGGAAAAGACGGAGCCCGCGTTCTCCTTGAATATGCTCTTAAAATGCCGGACCTTATGGGAAAGATGTTTCCTATCTGCTGTCTTGTGGCTTCACTTTTTTCTCTCAATAATCTTAAATCTCATTCTGAACTCATTGCCATCCTCGCTTCCGGCTACTCCTATCAACGAGTTTATACGTTAATTGGAGGATGCGCTCTTTTCATGGTCTTTGTTCAGTTTATAAACCTTGGTTACCTTGAACCCTATGCTAATAAAGTTAAGCGACAAGAAATTACTAAGAGCCGTGACTCTGAGGGAAGATACCTCACGAGAAGTTCTATTGAGGGTGGAAAATTCTGGTATAAAACAAGCAGCTACTTTGCTTCCTTTACCTTTTTTGATCGAAAATCCCTCTCTCTCAATGATTTTGAAATTTACTATTTTACTCCAGAAAGCCTCGGCTCAAAAATTATTCAAAGTAAAAAAGCCACTTATCAACCCAAAGAACGAAAATGGCTCTTAATTGATGCCAAAGAGACAAGTTCTCTTCATCAAATGACCTTCCCATTACAAAGAGAGCTAGGAGAATTGAGTCTTTCCCTCCAAGAAGTTCCGGAAGATTTTGGGGAGTTTGAAGCAGATTTGACCACTTTGAGCTTTGTAGGGCTTTACCGCTTTGTGAATCGTCTCTCTAAAACTGATTTAAATATCAGTGAATATGAAATTATTCTGTGGAATAAGGTTTTTCTTAGTATTACTTGCTTAATTTTTGCCCTTATTCCTGTCTCAACTATCTTCAACCCTAATCGCCGCTCTTCATCTTTTGGTAAAAATGTGGTCTTTACTCTTTTGACTACCGTTGTCTTCTGGGTGCTCTATACCTCTTCTGTGGCCCTAGGGAATTCTGGAACCCTTTCCCCCATCGTTGCAACTGGAATTATTCCCATGATTTTACTTGGTTATGTGATATGGACATTTAACAAGAACAGGAAACTCTCATTTTAAAATGACCCCCAACGTGCTATAAAGAGGGCTATGAAAATAGAAAATTACGAATTAAAAGGTACTAAGTTACCAATAATAACTTATCCAGATCCAGTATTAACTGCAGTTGCTAAACCTGTAACTGAATTTGGCGAACCTCTCAAGAAACTAGTTGAGGATATGCTCTTCACTATGTACCACGCTCCAGGTATCGGTTTGGCCGCACCTCAAATTGGGAAATCCATTCGTCTCTTTGTTATCGACATCAATTACGAAAGAGAGACGATCACTAACGCTGAAGGAAAAGCTGTGACTCAATTCACAGACACTCAGCCCATGGTCTTTGTTAACCCCGTCATCACCGGTAAGTCTGGTACTATTACATATGAGGAAGGTTGTCTTTCTGTTCCGGGTGTTTACGAGGAAGTGAAACGCTTTGAAACAATCAATGTTAAATACCAAGATCTTGATGGTAATGAGCATACCATTGATGCAGATGATTTACTCTCAATTTGCATTCAGCATGAAAACGATCATCTCGACGGAATCGTTTTTATTGAGCGCTTAAGTAACTTAAAGAAAAATTTCTACAAAAAGAAAATGATCAAAGAGAAAGCGAGATGAAATTAAAGCTCGCTTTCTTTGGAACTCCCGACTTCTCAGTACCCACTCTTGAAATGCTTCACCAACACCCTGATGTTGATTTGGCCATGGTCATTTCCATGCCCGACCGCCCAGCAGGAAGAAAGATGGAGCTAAAATCACCAGAGGTCATAGAGTACGCCAAAAAACATAAGATCCCCTTCTTTCAGACAGAAAACATCAATAAAGAAGAAGAGTTCCTCTCTCAACTTGAAAGTATGAAGCTTGATGGAATGGTAGTTTTGGCATTTGCTCAATTCCTCGGTTCACGTCTTCTTAACATGAGTCGTCTCGGTTGCTTTAATATACACACTTCAATTCTTCCTAAGTATCGTGGAGCCGCTCCTATTCAATACGCTCTTCTCAATGGTGATAGCGAAACAGGTGTCTCCATTCAAAAGATGGTTAAGAAAATGGATGCCGGTGACCTCGTACACTTTCATACTCTTAAAATTGAAGACACTGAAACAGGTGCACAACTTTATACTCGTTTAAAGTTTCAAGCGGCTTTGGCCCTTAATGATTTTCTCATTAAAGTAAAAGAGAACAGAATCACCTACACAGCTCAAGACGAGTCACAGGTGAGCTTTGCTCCCACTTTAAAGAAGGAAGATGGATTTTTAGATTTTGCTAATCAAACTTCGACTGAAATCCTCAATAGGATTCGTGCACTTGATCCATGGCCAGGAACCTATTGTTTCCTTAATGGTAAACGACTTAAAGTACTTAAGGCGCAAGTTTACCATGCAACCATCGCTCCTGGAAAAATTAAAAATGATATGGGCTCTCTGATTGTAGGTACTAAAGACAAAACCCTTCATCTTTCACTGGTTCAACTAGAAGGTAAGAAAGCTTGTTCGGATAAAGAACTCTTAAATGGTCTTAAAGGTGAATTGGAACTTACAAACTAAGGATTGATTTATGATAACAATTTCTCCCAGTTTATTGTCTGCTGATTTCCTGGACTTAAAAAGTGATATAGAACGACTCAATCAAGTTCAAGATATATGGCTTCATCTAGATATCATGGACTCTCACTTTGTTCCTAATCTCACTTTCGGTGAAGTGGTTGTAAAAAATCTAAAGCACATCACTGAGCACAAGCTTGATGCTCATTTCATGGTGACTGATCCCGATTTCTTTATGGATAATTTTAAGAATGTGGGTCTCCATAATTTCACCTTCCATTGGGAAGCTCTCACTCACCACGATCGCTTTATTCAAAAAGCTAAAGAGCTTTATCCAAGTGTCGGTATCTCTCTTAATCCTTCAACTCCTCTTTCAGTGATTCCTGAATATATTTATTCTAAGATTGACCTCATTCTTATTATGTGTGTTAACCCAGGGTTTGGAGGGCAGAAATTTATTCCAGAAGTCACTCAAAAAGTTGAAGAACTTAATGCTATTAAAAAGCGTCTTGGCCTAGATTTCATTATACAGGTCGATGGCGGGGTGACTGATCAAACGGCACCACAACTTATTTCGGCCGGAGCTAACAATCTCGTGGCCGGCTCTTACGTCTTCTCTCATCCACAAAAAGATTACGCTAAAAGAATTGAATCTCTTCGCTAAAGGTAGACTATGTCAGTTAAAACTTATGAATTAAATGGAACGAATCTCACTCTTGATGACTTAGCAAACATTGCTAATGCTAAGCCAGGTGCAGTTGAACTAAAAATTGAAACTAAGGCATGGGAACGTATGCACGCTTCTCGCCAGGTTGTTTTAGATATTGTTAAAAAAGGTAAACCTGTTTACGGCATCAATACCGGATTTGGGGCACTCGCTTCTAAGCAAATTGCTGAAGAAGATCTCGCACAACTTCAATACAACCTTATTCGCTCACATTGCACAGGTGTAGGTAAGCCTTTCTCTCGAGAAGTTACTCGCGCTATTATGCTCTCGCGTGCGAACTGCCTCATTCAAGGTTTCTCTGGTGTCACTCCAGAAACGATTGCTCTTCTTTTTGATTTCATTAATCACGATATCAACCCAGTGATTCCTGAAAAGGGTTCAGTGGGAGCTTCAGGAGATCTTGCTCCTCTAAGTCACGTGGCCCTCGCTCTTATTGGTGAAGGTACGGTTGAGTACAAAGGAAAAATTATTCCTTCAAGTGAAGCTATTAAAGCTATCGGTAAAACCCCGGCGGTTCTAGGTGCTAAAGATGGCCTTGCTCTTATTAACGGAACAAGTGTGATGCTTGCTCTTGGTGCACTCGCTGTAAAAAAAGCAAAGAACCTTATGAAGCAAGCAGACATCAACGCTGCTCTTACTTTAGATGCCGTTCGCGGAACAGCTTCGGCCTATGATATTCGTATTGCTCAATTAAAGCCTCAACCGGGTCAACTTGATGTTTCAAGCAACCTTTTGAAACTCATTAACGGTAGTGAGATTGTTGTTTCTCATAAAGACGATGGAAAGGTTCAAGATCCTTACTCACTTCGTTGTATTCCACAAGTTCACGGAGCTTGCAGACAAACACTTCGCCACGCAGAGGAAGTCCTTAACATCGAGTTAAACTCGGTAACAGATAACCCACTTGTGTTCATTGAAACAGGTGACGTTATTTCTGGTGGTAACTTCCACGGTGAAGCACTTGCTCTTTGTATGGATTACCTTGCTATGGGACTGAGTGAGATCTGTAATATCGCTGAACGTCGTGTAGAGAAAATGATGAATCCATCCTTCTCTGATCTTCCGGCCTTCTTAACTAAGAACTCAGGTCTAAACTCTGGGCTAATGATTGCTCACGTAACCATTGCGGCCCTGGCTTCAGAGAATAAGTATCTTTGTCACCCGGCTTCAGTGGATTCAATTCCTACTTCCACAGATAAGGAAGACCACGTTTCTATGGGTGTGACTTCAGGAAGAAAACTTCACGAAGTTATAGAAAACTTAGAGCACGGCCTAGCTATTGAGCTTCTGTGTAACTCACAAGGTTTAGATTTCCTAAGACCACTTAAAACATCTCCTGTTTTAGAAAAAGTTCATGCGCTTATTCGTAAGCATGTAGATGTTATTGAGGAAGACAGAACTTTCCATCAAGACATTCAAGCTCTCGCAGATCTTATTATCAGCGAAGAGATTGTTAAGTCTGTTGAAAATGAAATTGGAACTCTTGCATAAGGAATTAGATATGAAAAAAGAAATCCCTCTACCTCCTACAGGTTCAAAACTTACATGTAAGGGCTGGCACCAAGAAGCGGCTCTTCGTTGCCTCTTAAATAACCTTCACCCAGAAGTGGCAGAAGACCGTGATAACCTCATTGTTTACGGAGGAAATGGTCAGGCCGCAAGAAATCATAAAGCTCTTTTCGATCTTATTGATACTCTTAAAAACTTAGAAAACGATGAGACCCTCATCGTTCAATCGGGAAAGCCGGTTGCGGTATTCCCTTCTAACCCTCAAGGTCCACGAGTGCTTCTTGCTAACTCAAACCTTGTTCCTCGTTGGGCCACTTGGGATCATTTCAATAAGCTCAATGCTGAAGGCCTTATGATGTATGGCCAGATGACGGCCGGATCATGGATCTATATTGGTTCACAAGGAATTATCCAAGGAACTTATGAGACTTTCATGGCCGCAGGGAAAAAACACTTCAACCAAGATAACCTTAAAGGAAGACTTGTTCTGACTGGTGGTATCGGTGGTATGGGTGGAGCTCAGCCACTTGCTGTTAAGATGGCCGATGGTGTTTGTCTTTGCTGTGATGTTGACCCATCAAGAATTCAAAAACGCCTTGATACAAAATATCTAGATGTTCTCGCTCCTAATTTTGATGAAGCTATTCGTCTTGCTCTCAAAGCTAAAGAAGAAGGCGTAGCTACTTCTATTGGTGTTGTAGGGAACGCTTCTGAGTTCTTTAAATATGTTTATGATAAAGGAATCGTTCCTGATCTGGTGACAGACCAAACATCAGCTCACGATCCTCTTAACGGTTACGTTCCAGATGGCATGAGCTTAGAAGAAGCAGTGGCCCTTCGTAAGTCAGATCCGGCCAAATACACGAAGCTCTCATACGAGACGATGGGTCGCCACGTAGAAGCGATGCTTGCTTTTCAGAAAGCAGGAAGCCATGTTTTTGATTATGGTAACAATCTTCGCGCTGGTGCTGAATCAGTAGGAGTTAAAAATGCTTTTGATTTCCCAGGTTTTGTTCCAGCTTACATCAGACCTCTATTCTGTGAAGGCTCAGGACCTTTCCGTTGGGTAGCTCTCTCTGGAGACCCAGAAGATATTCGTGTAACAGATGAAGCACTTAAAGAGCTCTTCCCTGAAAACAAATCAATGATTAACTGGCTTAATAAGGCCAGCGAGATGATTAAGTTCCAAGGTCTTCCAAGCCGCATTTGCTGGCTTAAATACGGTGACCGTGAAAAAGCAGCTCTTCTTTTTAATAAACTCGTTCGCGAAGGAAAAGTTAAAGCTCCAATCATCATCGGTCGAGATCACCTGGATTGCGGTTCAGTAGCAAGTCCTAACAGAGAAACAGAATCCATGAAAGATGGAAGTGATGCTGTTTCCGACTGGCCTCTACTTAATGCCATGATCAACATCAACAACGGTGCGAGCTGGATTTCTCTTCACCACGGTGGTGGCGTTGGTATGGGATTCTCTCAGCACTCTGGTATGGTGATTCTTTGTGATGGAACTCCTGAAATGGATGTTCGCCTATCGCGCGTCCTTAACTCTGACTCAGGAATGGGAATTGTAAGACACGCTGATGCGGGTTATGACATTGCTCTTAATATTGCTAAAGATCCAAAGACTAAAATTAAATTTCCTTCACTATGATTAAAGTTTATAAGCATCTCGAAGAAATCGTTACCCTAGTTGGCGCTCATCAAAAAGATGGGCGCCTGCTGAAACCTGAAGATCTCTCCATCATAAAAGATGGTGCGATCGTTTTTAACGAAAACGAAATTCTTTGGGTTGGTAAATCAATAGATCTTCCTACTGAATATCAAGCTAATGCGATATCTCTTGCTCGGCACGTGCTCACTCCTGAAATTGTTGATTCTCACACTCACGCTGTCTTTGGTGGTGACCGTGCAAATGAATATGTTGAACGCCTCAATGGTGTGAGCTATGAAGAAATTGCTCGTCGTGGAGGAGGAATTCTTCTGACCATGAACCAGACCAATGAAGCTTCTAGTGAAGAACTATATCTAAGTGCCAAGGCCCGCATTGAGCGCATTGCCAGTTATGGTGTGGGAACAATTGAAGTGAAGTCGGGTTATGGTTTAAACTTTGAAAAAGAATATGAACTCTCACTCATTATTGATCGTTTAAAAAAAGAATTTGCTCCTAAGGTTCAAATTCGTAATACCTATATGGCCGCTCACGATGTGCCAAAATCTTTTGCAAGCTCTCACGAGTATATGAAAGAAGTGGTTCTTCCTCTTTTAGAGAAACTGGCGCCAATGAAGATCATTGATGCCGTTGATATTTTTCATGAGAAAAATTACTTCGATGATGCAGACACTACTCTACTTTTTGAAACAGCAAAACGCCTCGGTATCCCTGGCAAAATGCACGCCGATGAACTCAATGATAATAACGGTGCGGCCCTTGGTGCCAAGCTTCGTGCACTAAGTTGTGATCATCTTCTAAAAATTTCTGATGCTGGGATTGAAGCTTTAAAAAATTCTTCAACAGTAGCAACTCTTCTTCCGGGAACTGCTTTCTTTTTAGGAAAGCCTCTTGCTCCTGCAAGAAAGATTCTTGATGCTGGAGTAAAGGTTGCCATTGCCTCAGACTACAATCCTGGAAGCTGTCACTGTGACAATGTCTTGCTAGTGGCTTCCATTGCAGCAGCTCAATTAAAAATGAATGTCTGTGAAACCTGGTGTGGAATGACTTTGAATGCGGCCCATGCCCTAGGATTAAAAGATCAGGGAGCACTCATATCTGGAATGCGTCCACGCTTCTCTTTATTCAAGGCGCAGAGTTTGTCTCATATTAGCTATCACTGGGGACACAACTTCAGTACACCACTTATTTAAGGTGTGACTCAATCATCTTCACAAAACTTTCATCCATAAAGTTATGAAGTTTTTTGGAGACGTAGATTACCTTTCCTTGGTGGAACACAATTGAAACCGGATAAGTATTAATTAAGAACTTCTCTCCAATGCGACCTTGGCTATCAAGGGTTGAAGGGAAGTTTAATTTATATTTCTTCTGGGCTTTAAGTGCATTATCACGTGGGTTTTCTTCATCACCATTAATACCAAAAACCGCCACTTTTCCGCGAAATTTTTCCTGAAACTCCACTAAGCTAGGAAACTCTTCTAGGCATGGTCTACACCACGAAGCCCAGAAGTTGAGCACAATTATGGGCTCTGAGACATTCTTGAGTTCTACACTCTCATTCTCTAAAGTGGTGAATTTAAGTGTATGAAAGTTTGACTCATAGAGACTGTATTTTTGTTTATCTTCCTTCACCTGTTCTGCGTTAAGATTAAAGGTATCCCAGATGATTTGGCTGGAAAGAAAGCCAAAGAAGGCCATAATAAAAATTACGATGGGAAACAGCTTTTTCATGCCCCTATCATAGCTTAAAATTATAGATATATGAAGATGAACATGGGTTTTATAAAATTACTTAAAAAGAGAAAGCAAGCTGGTCAGGCGATCATCGAATTCGTCCTGTTACTAGCTGTAATGACTCTAATAACTTACGCTTTTGTTTATTTCATGAACCGAAATCTCGCCCGCTATTGGGAATATTCGGCCAATCTCATTATCAATGATCGACCAGGTGAAAAAACAGTTACTCTTGAATAAGGAAGTTTAGAATGAGTTATCTTATCGCCATTGACCAGGGTACCACTGGTACGACTAGTCTTCTACTGGATGCCAAGACCTTGGAAATCAAGGCCAAGAACAAACAAGATTATCGTCAAATTTATCCTAAGCCAGGCCTAGTTGAACATGACCTCAATGATATATGGACAAGTGTTGAAGTTTCTTTGCAAAAACTCTTTGAAGAAGCCAAAGTTAATCCTAAGCAGATTATGGCCATTGGAATTACCAATCAACGTGAAACAACGTGTGCCTATACTAAGTCAGGCAAGCCTCTGACTAACGCCATTGTATGGCAAGATCGAAGAACCGCCTCCTACTGTGACTCTCGCAGGGCCGACTACGAAACAATTTGTCGCCATAAAACGGGCCTTCCTCTTGATCCTTATTTTTCCGGCACCAAGATGAGATGGATGCTTGACCATGTCGACAGCGTTAAAGAAGCTGTCGCCAAGAAGGATCTTTGTCTTTCAACGGTTGATTCTTTTCTTGTTCATCGACTAACTGCTGGTGAGTCTTTTATCACAGAAACTTCCAATGCTTCTCGCACAATGCTGATGGATCTTTCTACTCAGCAGTGGGACAAAGACTTACTCACTTTTTTTAACATCGATAAAGATTTCCTTCCAGAGATTAAAGAATCATTCACTGAATTTGGTAAAACCAAAAATGTGGGTGTGTTACCTGATGGGATACCAATTCTCTCTATCCTTGGTGACCAACAAGCAGCACTTTTCGGCCAGGCCTGTGTGAATGTTGGTGATTTGAAATCCACTTATGGAACAGGGGCCTTCCTTGTGCTTAATACGGGTGAAGAACTTGTTAGATCCAAAACGGGATTACTTTCTACCATTGCTTATACTTTCAAAGGTAAAACTGTTTTCGCTCTTGAAGGAAGTGCTTATATCGCAGGTGCGGCCGTTCAATGGTTGAGAGACAATCTTAAGTGCATTGTCACGAGCCCAGAGGTTGAGACCCTTGCTAATGAGGTAACAGACCTCGATCAAATGAAGCCTCTCTTATTCCTTCCTTTCTTTACCGGAATAGGAACACCATATTGGAATAGTGAAGCCAAGGCAGCAATTCTAGGCATTACCAGAGGAACTGATAACTCTCATATTGCACGAGCATGCCTTGAAGGAATCGCCCTTTCTCTTAATGATTCTGTTTCAAGTTTTAAAAAGGATTTCCCAAACCTAAATGCAATTAAGGTTGATGGTGGGGCCAGTGCTAATAATCTACTAATGCAAATGCAGGCAAACTTTTCTAATCAAAAAATTCTCAGACCTCAAGTTATCGACACAACCGCTTACGGGGTGGCCATTGGATGCTTAGTTGCTCTCGGAGAGGTAAGCATTAACGAAATGGGTAAATACTGGAAGCTTGAACGAGAATTTAATCCTGAAACCAATAGCTACTATCCGGCCAAGAAAACTCTATGGGATGAATCTATTCAAAAGCTTTATCTTTCTTAAATAGTAAATTCTTAAGCTCGACGGCTTTGGTAATTCCAACAATGTCGAGCTTATACTTTCCTTTAAAATCTGCCGCTGCTCTCTTTGAAGTAATAACTCTTTTATAATTCATCTGCTCAATTTCTTTAAGCCTCATCTCCATCATGGGAACGGAACGAACTTCACCAGTAAGTCCTACTTCGCCTAAAAAAATTGTTTCGCTATCAATGGCCATGGAGAAATAAGAACTTAAAAGGGAGGCCATAATGGAAAGATCACTCTCTCTGGAAGTGAGTTTCATTCCTCCTACAACGTTGACATAAATATCATTATAAGAAAGTGGAATACCAAAATACTTATCAATGACTGCAACGAGAAGTGCTACGCGGTTAGAATCAAGGCCTTGAGTGGTTCGTCTTCCTACGGCAAATTTATTTTCAACAACCAGCGCTTGAATCTCCACAAATAAAGATCTGCTGCCCTCTAAAATACAAGTTAGTGATCGACCAAATGATCCTGGAATTGATTGTTCTAGAAAGTACTGAGAAGGATTTTTAATTTCCACTAACCCCTTCTCCTGCATTTCAAAAATTCCAACTTCATTAGTATTACCAAAGCGGTTTTTCATTACTCGAAGAAGTCGGTATTGCCCAAGTTGATCTCCCTCAAAGTACACCACCGTATCAACCATATGTTCTAAAATTTTAGGACCCGCGATCTGCCCTTCTTTAGTAACATGGCCTACAATGAAACAGGTAAGACCATAAGCTTTGGCATAATTCATGAGCTCGTAGGTAACTTCTCTAATTTGACTTAAAGTCCCTGCAGCAGATTCAACTTGGTTGGAATGAGTGGTTTGAATGGAGTCTAAAACAAGAAACTTTGGTTTTAATTCTTTAACTTGTTCTAATACCTTTTCCCAATTTGTTTCATTGAAAATGTAAAAGTTTGAGTTATCAACACCGAGACGTTTAGATCTGTTGGCCACTTGGGATTCTGATTCCTCACCAGAGACGTAAAGGATTTTATCACTATGATAACGATCAACGAGTTTACCGCAGACTTCCATGAGAAGAGTTGATTTACCAATTCCTGGTTCTCCACCAATCAAGGTTAGAGACCCAAGGGTTACTCCTCCGCCCATCACTCTATCAAATTCGCTGATACCTGTTTGATAGCGTTCAAAGCTCTCTTCTTCGATTTCGCTAATAGTCTTAGGCTTAGAAGTTCTGGCACCAATTGATTTAGGTTGAGCCTTCGAGGCTTTAACAACATCGGCTTCAGTAAAACTATTCCATTCTCCACAATCAGGACACTTTCCCAGCCATTTGGCCGTCTGATATCCACAACCCTGACATGTATAAACTGTTTTAACCTTGGCCATTTCAACCTCAAATCATTTGATTAAATTCTTCTTCGGTTATTATCTTGATTCCCAAGGTTTTGGCCTTAACAAATTTTGAACTAGTGGAATCTGTTTCATTTGTGAGAAGGAAATCAGTGTTTTTTGAAACAGAACTAACGACGAGACCACCATTTGTTTTAATTTTTTGGGCCATATCATTTCTCGATATACTTAGTTCACCAGTGATACAAAACTTTTTACCACCTAAGACACCCTCACCAATAACAATGTCTTCTGATTGAACCTTCACTCCTAAACTCAGTAATTCAGAAATAAGTTCTTTCTTAGAATTTAGGGAGGCAATAATAAAGTTTGAAGATTTTTCGGCAAAGCCTTCAATATTCATCATCTGATCAAGAGTAATGTTTTGAATTTTTTCTAGGGTCGAGTAACCAGCATTGATTATTTTTTCACACTTAGTTATTGAAACCCCTTCAACACCAATGGCCGAAATAAAAGTAGACAGTTTTAGCTCTTTAGACTTTTGAATATTACCGTAAATTTTCTGGGCGAGTTTTTCTTTAACTTTATCGAGTTTATAAAAATCATCAATTTGAAGTTTATAAAGATCTGGGATGCGAGCAACTAATCCTTTATTAATCATCTCTTCGAGTCTCTTACCCGAAAGATCATCAATCCCCGCCTTATGAATATAGTTCAGGATCTCTTCCTTATTTTTACTTGGGCAGTTTTTATTTACACAATTTAGCCAAATATCATCGACCACTAAAACCGATTCACAACTAGGACAATGCGAAGGAGCGCTATAGTGTCCTTCATGACGAGTAATAACACTTAAAAACTTTGGAATAACTTCACCGGATCTGATGATCTCAATGACATCCCCTGGTTTTAAATCAAAGTTTTTAACCATTCCATAGTTATGAAGAGTGACTCTGGAAATCATCGCACCAGATAGTTCTACTGGCTCGACATGAGCAACAGGAGTTAATCTTCCATTGCGTGAAACACCCCATTCAATATTCTGAATTGTCGTATTCTTCGTTTCGCCGGCAAACTTGTAGGCCATTTTATAACGTGGGTGATGAGACGTTTCTCCTAACCGATCATGAATAGCTAATCTATCAAAAACAAAAACGAGACCATCAATGAGATAATCCCCTTTTCCTATAAATTCTTCAGCTTCAGCAATGGACTCTTCGATCGTCTTTTTGTTTTTGTGAATTTGGTACTCGGGAATATCAAAGTCTAGTTTCTTTAAATGATCTAGTTTTTGATGTTCAAATTCAAACTTCTCACTTGAAATATAATCAAAGGCTTTAAAGCTTAAATGCTTGGCCAGATGAATATTTTCTTTTCGACCTAAAAGTCCTGCCACAATATTTCTTTGTGAAGTAGGAATCTCAAGTCCAAGCTCTTTCATTTCTTCTGCGATATGGGCAAAGCCGGATTCGGTACAGTAAATCTCTCCGCGAACTTCAAAATCTCCTACTCCTGTATGGAGTGGTATGTCCTTTATGTACATAACCTTTGAAGTTACGTTCTCACCATAAGAACCGTCACCTCTTGTTTTCGCCAACTCGAGTTTTCCATTCTGATAAATAAGAGAGCAGCTCGAGCCATCAATCTTGAAGACAGATATAATACTCTCGTCACCTTTCCATTTTATAAGACTTTCTAGCTCATAAGTTTTATCCAGGGAGAGCATTTTTCTTTGATGAGGTACTTTATCGCTAGTGGATTCAAAAAAAGATCCTACCACTTCTAGAATTGGGTTAGTCGGATCTAACTCCTTCAGCTCCATTTCTAACTTATCGTAGGATTCGTCACTAATTTGTGGACGCCCTTTGTAGTACAGCTCTTTATGATAAAGAAGGAGCTTTTCAAGCTCCTTAATTCTAGATGTAGACATATGTGAATCCGAAATATTTAAAAAGTAAAAGTTGCACCAAGCTTTAGCTTGTTATTACGGTAATGAACTTCTTTGTAATCCCCACTGAAGGTCGCTTTTCGTGAACTAAAGGCCAGCCCTGCATCGAAAGTGATCCGTGGGTTATATTGATATTTAACACCAAGATCTAGTTCAAACGAGCTAATTGATTTTTTACTACCGTAATTATCAGAGCTATCTTCAAAAGTTGGAAAGCCCATCATCTCAAAGCCCGCATACAGTCGATAGGTATTATTAAGCGGAATATTTCCGAGTACTCCTACTAAAAACCCTGAGAAACGATGTTCTGAATATCCGTGAGGAGAAGCATCGTCCGAGTCATAAGTAAATGAAGCATATCCACCATAAAAATCAATTTGTGGCCCATAAAAAAACCCTAGTGGTAAAAACTTGTAACCACCAAGAACTTTGATCTGTGATTGATTTACATCAAGGCGATTGTCCACGTCACCAGAGTTTCTTTTTACACTTCCTAAAGAGCGAGCGAAATTAAACTTCGCAAAATACATTCTCGTAATCCAGGCCTCTGCAGTTAAATCTACACCTCCAGACATTCCCGAGAGACTATTAGAGCCATTAGGTGTTTTATTCTTTGTAGACAGAGAATCTACAGTTAAGGCAGCTGATAGTTGTCCAAGTTTACCAGGTTCAATTCTTTTCTCTTCGGGTAGCTTAACCTTCGGCTCTCTATAAGGAAGAATTTTAATCCAGTCACCCGAATTAATTCGACCATTGTTGCGATAGTGATTAATTTCACCAAGTGCTTGATCGTCTGAAAGTGATTTAATCACACCTTGAGCAACGACTTCACTATCCCATTCGACAATTTTTTTTAGCAGCGGATGTTGTTTCTTTTGATGTAGTTTTTTTACTATAAATTCTTGACCGGGTCTTACGTTAAGGTCTTTGGGTAAATCAATTGTTACCTGTTCACCGAGCACACCTAGAACCAAAGCATCGTAAGGAACGTTTTTATTGTACTCACTAATCCATCTTGTAACTTGAATGACTATTTCTTCAACATCATCTGAACTTAGGCTCTTTTTTTCCTGAAAGTATGAGTCTATTCCATTGGCACCATGGACTTCCATCTCAACTTCGACGCCATTAATCTCGTTAACGATATTAATTCTAATTAATGAACCGACATTGAGTTTCTCTCCCACTACTTTAATCACTTCGGGAGATTTCAAATGGGTGGCCAAATTTTTTTTATATCTACTAAAGACATGCAACAAATCAGAGTTTGAAACATAGCTACAGTATTGGCCTGCTTTTATTCTTTTCTCTACTTCAATAAAAACGGGGTTCGCAATAGCACCTCCAACTCCATCGGTAACAGGGAGTAAGGTACATCTTTTCATCGAGGCCTGAGACCAAGAGTTAAAAGAAGCAGTAAGAATTAAAACAAGGACTAAATATTTCATAAATCTAATTGAGGTAACCCCGGTGGTTGATCTTTTGGACCTTCATAGAGTTCAACTAACATCTTTAACTCGTCGTTCTCTTCTTGCATCTGTCTTAACTGAGTTTTGAGTAGTTCAATCTCAAGCTTGGCACGAAGAAGTTCTTCTTCCTCCCTAACTTTAACCCGATCGATGGAAGGAACATAAACAAAATATTTACCATTTTCTTCTTTATGTTTGAGAATTTTACTCTTGATATGTCGACGAATAGTAGAAACTGACACGTTCTTGTAACGTGAATAATCAGATATTGATAGCCATACCCCTTCCGTGGTAGTCATTTCAGCCTCCTTCAGCTTAATCTTAATGATAATGAATCCGATAAAGATGTGCAAAATCAAAAACGTTTTCAAAAGTTGATTAATGAGCTCAGTTGATTTTAAAGAGTTAAAAGATAAAAAAATTGCCCTCGTTCTCTCTGGAGGAGTGGTTAAGGCTGCAGCTTGGCACTTAGGGGTCAGCCTGGCCCTAGAAGAGATGGGCTTTCACCTCAAATCTAATAAGAATTCTGATGAGTCCCAGCTCCTCAACCCGCACCGGCTAGAGATTTCAACCTATGTAGGTTCGAGTGCGGGTGCTATGATCTGTGCTTACTTGGCGAGTGGCTATACTCCGCAAGAAGTCATTCAGGCCACCTTAGGAGTAAAGGGTTCCAAACTTAAAGGTTTAACCTACGCGGATATGTTCAATCTCAAAAGGCCAGCCATCAGAGGCCCTAAAGCTGACATGAACTATATTCTCGACGGTTTTCCAACTGTTTTAAAGACTGCATTGAAACCTTTTGTCTCAGTTCCGGGCTTTTTTTCAACCGAAGGGCTCCGGCAGTATCTCTTAAAGCACGTTCTCACTTCTGATAAGTTTGAAGATTGTTCGCCAGACCTCTTCATTGTTGCAACCCAATTGGATCAATCGAAAAAGATTATTTTTTCTCGTTATAACTATCCAACACCTGGACACGATACAACTACATCCTATGTTACTGGAACTAATATATCCTACGCCATTGCGGCCAGTATGAGTGTTCCTCCCTTTTATTCTCCTTATCCAATTATGAACCGAGCCACGAACGAGATTGAGTATTACATCGATGGAGAAATTCGCGATACTCTTTCTACCCACGTTGCTGAAGACAATGGCTGTGATGTTATTATTAGCTCTTGGACCCATAGTCCCTATCACTTCCATGATGAAGTGGGCTCTCTTGTGAATTACGGACTAGTACCCATCGCAATTCAGTCCATTTATTTAATGATTCAAAAAAAGATTATTTCTTCGAGGGCCGAAAGAGCGAAGGCCATTGATATCATGGATACCGTCAATGACTATATGAAGATGGAGAAGTTTTCTACACAACATCGACGCGAGATCATGGCGATTCTTCAAAGAAAGCTCAACACTAACCCTAAAATCAAATATATTGATATTTACCCAGATCACCAAGACTACAAACTGTTCTTTGCTAATTCCTTTTCTCTGAACTCTAAGGTCTCTACTCATGCCGTGGAGGCAGGTTATAAAAGGGCCATGCAGATTTTAAATCCAAAATGAAGTACCTTTTTTTATTCTTCTTCATTTTAACGACAAGTCAGAGTCAGCGTACTGGTCTGAACTATGTGCCAAGTGAACAAGTTCAATTTCGTTTACACACAAATGAAGCCGTAGATGTATTTTTAAGCGACGATGAGCTTAAAAAAATATTTCCTATAAGCGATTACTTTTATCCCAGTACTCGGTTTTGGTTTCTTATCTACACTTATTTTGATGATACTAAACTTGTTATCCATGATCGAAATAACCTTAACCTTGTTTACAAAGTGCAGGATTTTTCTTCTCTCGAAAGTAAGAACGTTCACCGTTATGCTCAATCTTTTATACAAGATGAATTTATAAAAACTCGAATTAATGAACTCAAGGAGCAGTTAGAAGAACTGGCCAGTAACCCTCTCCCATCTTCCAGCGAACAAGTTGCTCTTTATAACCAAGTTCTCAAAGCTGGGATTACTATTGGAAAAACTCCAGATGAACATTATGAAACATTCATTCGCTTATCGAAGAATGTTCGCGCTCAAAGAGGTCTCAAGAATCATATTGAAGCAGGTCTTGCTCGTTATAATCTCTATTCTGATTTCCTTGATAGATACTTCACTGAACGTGGTCTTCCTAAAGAATTGATTGCCATTTCTTTTCTTGAATCAAGTTTTAACCCTAACGCTCATTCAAGATCACGTGCCGTAGGTGTTTGGCAATTTATGCCTTTTTTACAAAATAGCTTTTTCCCCAAGCACAAAAAAATTGATTACCGACTCAATGTGGGTATTTCCTCTATAGCTGCCGCTTCTTTACTTCAAGAAAATTACAAAATTCTCAAACGTTGGGACCTCGCCGTCACTGCTTATAACTCAGGCATAAAACATATCCTCAAAGAAAGAAAGTCAAAGTCAGCACTCACTCTTCAAGACCTGATACAAGGCTCTGAAAACTCTCGTTTTGGATTCGCCTCAAAAAACTTCTATTCTGAGTTTCTGGCCCTCACCCGTGTATTAAAATACAGAGAACAACTTTTTCCCGTTCTTAAAAATGTAGACCCTCTTCCCGATCTTCACTTCTATTTCGCTAAATGTGACATTAATTTAATTAGAGGCTTTAAGGCGAAGGAACGTGAGTACTTAAAATCTCTAAATCATCAGATTAAAAGATTAAATAAAATTCTCAAAGGTACTCTTATTACAACGGATTCAGATTTATCCCCTGTATTCTATGAAAAAGTTTCTTGGAATGATTTATTAAAGAAGAAGCCTAAACAGTGGATGAATCCTAAGAAACGTTATAGCTGCTCAACAAGATAAGTATTAGGTGAACAATAGCTACTCAAGAATCGGCTAGTCCCATCAAGATAATCAATTTTGATATTTACTTTCCCATCTTGGCTCTGGTCTGGTGAACCATGATTTTCTCCAAGAATGATAATTTTATTACTTTTTGGCCCTACCGTATCGTAGAACTTTCCATCTTGATCAAGAACTTGAGAGTTAGTGACTAGGTTATTTCCAGCTGATTCTGTTCCTACAAAATAGTTAGCAACAGGCCGATCAATGTTAACTTGAATGATGCATCTGTTACCAAGTCTTCTATCTTCAAACTTTGTAAGTACAAAATTGATGAAATCCTCAGAAGGTAAGACAATTTTATTATTATCGCGGAAACCTACAAATACAGGCTCACTTAAATGATTTACTTCTAGATATTGTCTATCACCTAGTAATGATCTTTTTTTGTTAAACTTATAGGTATTCTGCTTAAGCTTTGTTCCCACTAGATCGGTTGCGAAAACTCTAACCTGTTCTCCAGTCGCTATAAGAGGTGATAACTCTTTAGCAAGAAGACCTTCTTCATAAAGTGTAACTTTATTATGCTTAATGTTTTCATAAATATTAGCATCAAAAGTAACTTCTCTTTCGTGAATATGTACAATTTTAGAAGTTTCTGTGCCATCAAAATGTTTATAAGTGACGTAAACGTTACCAGCGTTAAGTCCAATGAAGAGCTTATACTTGAAGTCTTCATCGTAAGTTTGCTTCATGTTTCCATCTAGTAAAATTTCTTCACTATATTCAGCGTCTAGAAGTACTGTTTCTGTATCATCATCAAACTCTATGAGAAGAGCACCTGCAGCAGCTGTTCTATTAGATTTATCTAAAAGTGCATTAAACACAGCTTCTTCGATAAGTGGAAGTGTTACCTTAGAATTGCTTTCAATAATCAGGTCTGTATTTGTTGGTGCATATCCACGCTTAAGCAGAACCATCGATCTATTCATTATCGATGATACACGAGTGGCCAATTGCACTTCACCTGCACCAAAGTCTTCATAGATCTCATTGAGGTCATCTTGAAATCTAATTTCAAAATTTTTGATATTTTCTAGTTTTATGAAATCTGTAGCTTTCGCCTGAATACTCATCACACTTGGTAGTAGGCTTCTCTTTTGACTACTCATTGAGACAGTCTCTTTTTGTACACTTTGAGTATTCATTGAAACTTTTTGAGCAGGCTTCTTTTCTTCTGCTTTTTTTACTACAGGAGCAGCTTCTTCTTTTTTATCAACATTAACAGCTGGCACTACTTTATTTGTAAATAGTGTCGATGTTTTTACTACTGGTTGTTCAACTGATTCTTGTGAGTAGTCAAAGGCAATAAACTCATCTGCCATTTTTTCGTAGTCAGCTTTTGTAAACGCTTTTACGTTTTCAGTAGAATTAGTTTCGTTAACTACAGTTGTTTCAGGAGTTTTAGTTGTCTCAGTAACAGTGACTGTTTCAGCTTTTGGATACTCAAAGAAAACCGGCTCTTCTTCTACATTCACTACAGAAGCTTGAGCTGTTGAAACATTATCTTCTTTGATTTCTTCTTTAGGTGCTTCAACCTCAGCTACCATAACTTCAAAATCCATCTTAGGCATTAAGCTAGCTAGGTTAGTTGGAAGTGAGTATTCAATCTTTACTGTTGATAACTTCACCGGTTCTTCAAAGTTGATAAGTTTTTCTTCTAAGATGATTTCTGGTTGTGATTTTTGCTCGGCAATTTTTTCCACAACTGGCTTCGTTTTAACTACTTTTGCCACTTTCTTTTCAATCTGTGGAAATTCGATTGCTGCCATTTTTGTATCAAATTGATTGATAAGTTTCGCTTCTTTTGCGGCCAATTTTGAAGAGATTTTAAAGCTTGGAATTTCGATCTCTACAGAGGAGGAAGTGCTTGTCATCAGACCAACGTTTAGCGCAGCTACTGATAAGCAGCCTACCGCTAAAACACCTGTCATGAATTTGTTTAAACACTTCAACATATGCATCTATTTTATCGCATATGTGATTTATTTCCTTATCGAACTCACTTTGCCGGTACGATTTTGATTAATCATTACAATTACTTAGATGATTTCCGTGAGTGTTCATGACTACTCTGGGACTGAGTAGTCAAAAAAAAGGCCCTCTAATGAGGGCCGGAATGCTTATTTGAGATTTGCTAGACGAATTCTAAGTTCTGCTCGTTCAAGCTTACGACGAAACTTAATAAGATCAACATCAGAGATAACTTCTTTCCCAGAAAGACGATCCATGGCCTTGCTCTTAGCTGCCTTGGCCCTTTCTAGGTCGATGTCTTCTGCTTTCTCAGAAGTGAAAGCAAGAATAGTAACCGTATCTTTTAGCACTCGGCAAAGCCCAGCAGTAACTGAAAAACGGCGAATACCCATAGTTGTCTTAACAGTCATAATCCCTGTCGATAGTTCAGTTAGGATATGCGTATGCTCAGGGAGAATATTAATCTCCCCGCGCACTGTTGGAATTACTAAGTCATCGCACTCAAGATCTTTAATAACCACACCTTTGGGTGTGAAAAGATTGAGTTTAAATGCTGCCATAATTACTTCCCTTCAGAAAGCTTCTTGGCC
>CAYWMU010000012.1:0-30099 GCA_964459395.1 uncultured Bacteriovorax sp. | reverse complement strand
TACTCATTTGTCGGTCCCGATGAGCTCTCTTATCGGGTGATTCAGATTGCTAAGAAGACTTATGTGGTTGGTCTCCCACAAGGAACGCCAGTATTTTATCACTACCGGAATCCACACTACTTTCGTTACTTCACAAAACTTGTATCTCAGTAACATTTTTACCCGTATCTAAAAATTCCTTTTGATAAAAAGCTCTAGGGGGTGTATAACCCCCTGACTTTCAATTTAGATTATTATTTGTTTAGTCCCAAGGAGCTACTATGTTGAAAAATTATATGTTTACCTCTGAATCGGTGACTGAAGGCCACCCAGATAAAATTGCTGACCAGGTTTCAGATGCCATCCTTGATGCAATGCTTGCTCAAGATCCAAAATCACGTGTAGCTTGTGAGACTCTTGTAACAACAGGTTTAGTTGTTGTTGCTGGTGAGGTAACGACTGGAGCGAACGTAGATATCAATACGATCGTTAGAGATACTATCCGTAACATTGGTTATGATCACTCTGATAAAGGCTTTGACGCCAATACTTGTGGTGTGACAGTTGCTCTTGGAAAACAATCTCAAGATATCGCTATGGGCGTGAACGAAGGTGAAGGAAAGTTCCTTGATCTAGGTGCTGGTGACCAAGGTCTTATGTTTGGTTACGCTGATAACGAAACTGAGTCTTTCATGCCAATGACAATTGATCTTTCTCACCGTCTTGCTAAGAGACTTTCTGATGTTCGTAAGGATGGAACTCTTCCACTTCTTCGCGCTGATGGAAAAACTCAAGTTACTGCTCAATACGTTGATGGAAAAATTGCTCGTCTAGATGCTATCGTTGTTTCTACTCAGCACGCTGAAGAGATGACTCAAGCTCAGATCGAAGAGGCCATTATGGAAGAAGTTATTAAGAAGACTGTTCCAATGAATCTCATCGATAAAAATACTCACTTCTACATTAACCCAACTGGCCGCTTTGTTATTGGTGGACCAATGGGGGATTGTGGTCTTACAGGACGTAAAATCATCGTAGATACTTACGGTGGTCACGGTGCTCACGGTGGTGGTGCTTTCTCTGGTAAAGATCCAACAAAAGTTGACCGTTCAGCTGCCTATGCTGCTCGCCACATTGCTAAGCACATTGTAGCCGCCGGTCTTGCTGATAAAGCTCTCGTTCAAGTGGCCTACGCTATTGGTGTTGCTCGTCCAATGTCACTTCTAGTGAACACTTTCGGAACAAACAAAGTGGACGAAACAAAACTAAACGCTGCTATCAACGAGCTCTTTGATATGCGTCCTAAAGCAATCATTCAGCGTCTTGATCTTCTTCGTCCAATTTACTCGCAAACTGCGGCTTACGGGCACTTTGGAAGAACAAGTGATACTGGATTTACTTGGGAGCGTCTTGACCAGCTTGAAGCACTTAAGTCTATGTTCTAATTTTTTTAAAGTTAGTTATAATGAAAGGGCCCACTGGTTGGGCCCTTTTTATTTTTAGGCTTATTAAATGCAAGAACTCTATTTCCTCACTCGCCATATTCCCTTTTGGGCCGTTCCGTTGATGTTAATAGCCGGGGAGTTTGCTTACCTTTTCTGGCTTCGACGAAAAAAGAAGCTCGCAAGCTTTTGCTTGGTTCTTTGCCTTTTAGGTGTCTGTTTCAATATTTTCTATATTTATTCCGGCGGGCCTGAAAAATCAGTTAAGTCCGTAAAAAAACTTCAACAAACCATCAAAGAATAGTCTTAGTTTTGACACTCAACACATCAAGTGTTTGTATTTACTCTAAGAAGGGGAGTCTATAAATTGACACCGTCACTCAAGCTTTAGTAAAGTCAAAGCTTCTCGCGGAGGCACATTCAAATGGATGATCTTAAGTTTTTGCACCAAACCCTTGAAGGGAGTGCTGCCAGTACTTTCCCCCCTGTGGTTATCGTTGAAGATGACAAGCTCTTAGGGCTCAGTCTTAAAAAGTATCTTGAACAAAGTTTAAAACTCAAAGTGGAACTCTTCACCAGCTCTGAGGATTGCCTCATCAACTTTGCTAAACACCATCCCAAACAAAATCCTTTCTGCCTTATCTCTGATATCAGTCTAGAGCAAGGAAGTGATGGTCTTCTTCTCATTGATATTTTACGTGAGAAAGGTTTTGAGTTTGTTTCTATTGTGATGACTGGTTTTGCTTCTATTGAAACAGCTATCGCTGCCACTAAGAAAGGCGTTTATCACTATCTTACTAAGCCTTTTGAACTCGATGTCCTTAAACGCTTAGTAATCGAGGCCATCCAAACTCGACTGGCCTCAAAACTTCCAGAGATGACTGAAGCTGAAAGCTTATTTGCTATAGGCTCTAAGGCAAGACCAGAGGGAAGACATCGTCTTGAACGTCCTTCCGTGGAAGATCTCTACGAGGGAATGGTGGGTCGATCTAAGCAGATGAAAGAGGTCTTTGAAAGAATTGATAAAGTCGCTCATTCTGATTCAACTGTGCTTATTATGGGCCCAAGTGGAACCGGTAAAGAATTAGTTGCTCGCGCTATTCATAAAAAATCTCGTCGCGCTAATAAAAATAGAGTTTCTGTAAACTGTGGTGCTATTCCTTCTGACCTTCTTGAGACGGAATTATTTGGTCACATTAAAGGTGCTTTTACTGGGGCCATCTCTGGTCGTAAAGGCCGCTTTGAACTTGCAGATGGAGGAACCATCTTTCTTGATGAAATTGGGGACATGCCTCTTCTTCTTCAAGTAAAACTCTTGAGAGTCCTACAAGAAAAGCAAATTGAGATTGTGGGTTCCAGCGAAACTCTCGATGTGGATGTGCGAGTCATAGCTGCTACTCATAAAGATTTAGAAAAAGCGGTTGCCGAAGGAAAGTTCAGAGAAGATTTATTTTATCGACTCAACGTGATTCCTATCCGTATTCCTGCATTGAAAGAGAGAAGGGAAGATATTCCTCTCCTTATTGCTCACTTCTTAGATCGTTTTGTTTCAGCGGATAAGTCTAATGACATTAGCTTCTCTCCACTAAGTATGGATCTGATGATTGGTTATGACTGGCCAGGTAACGTGAGAGAACTTGAAAACGTGATTGAGCGTTTAGTTATTCTTCGTGGAGGAAATGAAATTCTTCCAGAGGACCTACCTGCTAAAATTTTTAAATCTAATCCATTGGCAACAAAACAATATAAAACGCTTTTTGAGCTTCCAAAAGACGGAGTGGATTTAAAGAAAATTCTTTCTGATATTGAAGACTCACTCATTGTGCAGGCGATGAATAGAACAGGTGGAAATAAAAACCAGGCCTCAAAACTTCTCGCCCTGAATCGCACAACTCTTATTGAGAAAATGAAAAAGAAAAACCTCGAAATCTAATCTTGGTTTTCTGATTTCTTAATCGACTCACGTATAAAGTATTTAATCATCTTATTTCTCTGGGCCCCTCCTAAAAGGGTCCGGAGATCTTCATGAAGTGAATCATCATAGATAAGTGAATGGAGTGTTCCAGGCCCGGCTTCAACCTGGTTAAGGACTCGGTCAACTCTTTTAGAGGTGCGATTTAGAGACTTAATAGAATCGGCCAGCTGGGCCTTCTTAAGTTCGGCGGTAATCTCTTCAAGGTTTTTTGAACTCTGATGAAGTGAAGTTATAAATTCTGCAAATTGCTTAGAGCTTAAAAGGGCCTCAAGGTGAGCGAGGACTTTTTCAGTGGAGCTTGCAATAGAACCACTCTTATCAACGAGCTCATTAAATATTTCTTTCTTCTGAATAGTGAGAATATCAGTTTCTGGATTAAAGCGAGGAGAGTCTTTAGAGCCTGGAATGATTTCAAGATATTTGTCTCCAACAAGACCAGCAGTGGCGATTGAAACTTCAGCATCTTTTTTAATCCACTGAACTTGAGCTTTAAGGACTTTCATTGAAATCTCAACTTCTTCGTCTGAGACTATTTCGATATTTTCAACGGAACCAATTTTTATCCCTCTTAGTTCAACATATGACCCAGGTTGAAGATTACTTACATTGGATACCCGCGCTTTAAGAATGACCTTGGCCTCAAAAAGTGAGCTTTCCTTACTGATACTTAAAATCATTATCATTAAGACAATTGTGAGAAAGCTTAGGAAAGCACCTGCTTTAAAAAGTTTTTTCTTATCTTCTTTACGGTAAATCATGGCTGGCCCTTATTGTTTGAACCGAAGGTGTTAACGAAAGGATCGGTGGAATCAATAAATTCTTGGTTAGTCCCGTTAAAATATATTTTTCCTTCTCGTAATATGAGAATGCGATCACAGACTCTTTTGGCAGCAGGAATATCGTGAGTCACAAATATTCCGGAGAAGCCTCTCTTTTTAAATTCATTCATTATATCAATGACTATATCTGTGTTTACAGGGTCAAGGCCTGCGGTTGGCTCATCGTAGAGGAGAATCTCGGGATTGAGGATCATCGATCGAGCAAGCCCAACACGTTTCTGCATCCCTCCTGAAAGGTCAGAGGGCATCAGGTATTTGGCGTGAGGAAGGTCAATGAGTTTAAGAATATCATCAACTTTTTTGTGAATCTCTTCTTCTGAAAGAGAAGTATGTTCAAAAAGTGGATAAGCAATGTTGTCAAAAACATTTAAAGAATCAAAGAGTGCTGAGTTTTGAAAAGAATAAGATATTTTTTTTCTAAAAGGATAGTAGGCCTCTTCATCTAAAAGATCTAAGCGCTGTGAGCGGTAATAAATCTCTCCAGCATCAATTCTTTCAAGACCTATAATTGATCTAAGGAGAACAGACTTTCCTGTCCCTGAGTTTCCGAGGAGCCCAATTGTTTCACCACTATGAAGTGAGAAGCTCACTCCCTGATGAACTTTTTTTTCACCGAAGGCTTTATGAATATTTTTTAAAGTTAGAATCTCCATTAGTAAAATCCTAGAAGAATAACTTTACTTAAGAAAAAGTCAGAAATAAGGATAATGATGGAAGAACGAACCACTACCCACGTTGTCGCATTTCCTACACCTCGCGTTCCTTCCTTAGTATGAAACCCTCGATAGCAGGCAAGAATAGAGATAACTAAACCAAAGAAAGCGCATTTGATGATGCTTCCGAAAATATCAGCGAAGACGATGGTTGAAAGAACTTTGTTCGAGTAAAAACCTGCCGTCATTCCAAACTCTAAGTAAGAGATGAGCATCCCACCTAAGATTCCCGTGAAGCTAGCAAGTGTAGCGAGGAGGGGGAGAGTAATAACAGTGGCAAGTACTCGCGGAACAACGAGTGTTCTAATAGGAGAGGTTCCTAAGGCCCTAACGGCATCAATTTGATTAGTCACGTTCATGGCCCCTATCTCGGCACTAATTCCGGACCCCACGCGACCAGCGATAAGAAGAGAGGTAAAGATAGGAGCGAGTTCTCTTAATAAGGAGACTGAGACAATGGCCGGCACATAAAGTGTGCCACCGAATTTTGCAAGTCCATATCCAAACTGTAGAGTCATCACCAGTCCAGTAACAAAACCAATCACTATACTTATGCTCAAAGAGCCGTAACCAATTTGCAGAATCTGATCAAAAAGCCGAGCAAAATAAAAAGGGGAGTTAAACATTCGAGCAAACACATCTTTAGTAAAGATGAGAATATCGCCAGTTATGATGATAGCTTCCTTAATCTTTGTCATTTAAAGGTTATTCCTTTTAAAAGATCATCAATAATTGACTGAGACTTAGTTTTAGGAAGTACTTCTAAAAAATCGTAGTAACAGTTATTTCGTTTGGTATTCACTAAGGTAAGGTGAATTTTGACACCATCGAGGAAGGCCTCTCCTTGGCTTCTTAGAGCTTTTCGATCCTGTAAGTTAAACTCTACTTGCTCTGTTATCTTTGCTCGATCTAAGGAGTTAAAAGTTCCATGAGCTAAGTTCTTCAGTGTGGGTGACTGAAACTCTTTACAAAAACTTTGTATTAATAAGGAGGAACCTTTTGGGCCATAGAAAACATAATCAGCTTGTTGAGTATGATTGGCCTTCCAACTTTTAGGAGGAGAAGGGAGCGTATAACTGTCCTTTGCACTCTGGGATTGAGGAGTGCTCGAAAAAAAACTGCAGGAAGTTAATAAGAAAATAAGTGCAACCGAGCGCATAAGTCTACCATTTACCATACTGATTATTAACCTATTGTAATCTGTTGAAGCAAGTTCATGGATGTCAAAGATCAGAGGTATATTTTGCCGATGGGTAAAAATTATCTTTTAGAAAATGCGAAAAAGGATACAATGTTGCTAATAGTTAAAACTTTCAAGCAGTAGGCATGAGAGTATGAAGACAGGAAGTCTTTTAGAATGAAGCAGTTAATGAAATTGATTGTGTGTTTGATGCTTGCCAATGTTATTGGCGTATCAACTGTTGTTGCATCAATCATTAACCAAGAAACTTTTTCTACACATCTGCGTTGGAATCTTTTTGGACCGAAGAGTCAATTCGAAATCACCAAAAGAGGAGACGCTCTCTATATTGAAACTCATAATCAAAATATTTTTAAAACCCTTAAAGAAGAGATCCAAGGAATAAAAATGGACTCCCTCTATATCTCAAACTTTGAGATCTTAGATGCTGAGTATCCTGTGAAACCTTTTAGTATCAAATTAAATCTAAAAGATCCTTCTGTTGAACTTTTTTCTTTTTATAGAGACAACGAAAAAAAATACATTCTAGATTTTTGGATTAATAAGGATCTTGTTGTTTCAACCAACACTCCTGTAAGTAAACCACAGGTTGCCCAAGCACCTCTAAAGAAAAAAACTCCAGCTCCTCCTAAAACTAAAAATCATCTTCTAACTGATAAAAGAGATTCTCTTCCGGTAGTGACGGCTACCCTTGCTAGTGAGAGTAAGGCGAATCCTGGATTTAGAGACTTTAGATATGGTGCGAGTTTCATGTGGAATTATCCGGCGATGATTCCTACTCTTGAAAGAGACATCCAATTATCATCAAAAGCTCCAGACGCATTCTTTCCCATTAAAGATAGAGAACTTCTAGATGATGAGAAAGAAGCTCACATGCAGCTTTCAATCAATTTTTATAAAGAAGCAAAATGGGGACTTATGAATAAGTCCATCACTCTTTATAACAAGAAGTATGGGCGAGATTCTAATTATGTGTTGAATGAGTTCCTTAAAATAAACGCACTCATTAAGGATAATCTCGCTAAACCTAACAAGGGTATTCTTCAGTCTGCAATGGTCATGATGAGTAATCTAAAAGATCTTTCTCCTGACTATGACTTTAAATCGGCAATCTATCGTTACCTTATTCAATATAACTTAGACCAAAAAGATTATTTAAAAAGTCTAGATCTTGCTAAAGAACTTTTTGTTGAAGCTAGAGGAGAGTTTGATCAGAATCTGGTTATCTACTCTTCAAATGTTATTCTTCATTCTCTAGCAGAATTAAAGCAGATTGAAAAAATTGAAGAGTTTCTAGCTGATAAGAAACTTTTAAGTATTCTTCCAGCTCAGCTAGGTCTTGCTTATATTTCATTTTCTCTTCTTTCAAAGGGAGAGCCAAGTGAGTTGATTAAGCGTTTTAAAAGTATTGAGAAATCTCTCGCTAAACCGATTCATGGGGCGATTCTTTATAATGTAGCGGAAAGCTACTACAGACTTTCTGAGTTTGATCAAGCATCGACTTATTTCAAAGAATTTTTAAAAGATAGTTCTCATTTACCTCAAGCTCCTCATGCAAGACTAAGGATAGCTCTTGCTTCAGAAGTGTTAGATCTTCCTGTTCAGGAAACTCTTGATCTTTATCGTAACGCTATTAATAGATCGACTTCTCCTGAAATTAGGTATGAAGCGAAGTTAAGATACGTTGGTGTTCGGTTAGTAAGGAAGTTAAAGCCTACTGAAGAAGATAAGGAAGTTGATGTTTTTTTAGAGCAATCTCCTGATGAGACAAGGGCTTTAACTAATGATTTAAGAAAGCTTCTATGGTTAGTGCGAACACGCCTCTTCATTACTCAGAATGAATTTGATAAGGCATTGGCCTACTTAACTACTATCCCACTAGATTCAATGAAGCCTGCAGAGAGAAGAGTTTTTGAAGGTGATGGAGCAGAAGTTGTCTATGGGCTTCTTCAACAAGCATACCTCGATGAGGATTATGCTAAGGTCGCAAAAGTGTGGGATACCTATAAGAATAAATACGAGAAGCAAGTTGCAGCAAACCCTTATATGAATTTTGTAGCAGCAGACTCATTCTTAAAGCTTGGTCTTACTCAAAGCTTTGAAAGATCAGTAAGAGAACTTTCAAAGATTAAAGACTCCACTGAGCGAACTTTTCCTATCTGGGTAGAAAGAATAAAAAATATTAGAATGAATGAAATGCTTGCTGAGCTTGAGCTCAACAGGTACATCATCGAAAAAAATTGGGTTCAGGTCAGTGACAAGCTGGCTTCCTACCCAGTGTCACTACGGGACTCGATTAACTATCCGTTTTATCGTGGACTGGTGTCATTTGAGCTAGGTAAGTATCAGGAAGCTATCTCAGAATTCGAGAAAATACTCGTCAAACAAAACGCTGAAAACAGGCTGACTCCAAGACAGAATTCAGAGCTATTAATGAGTTATGTCGATAGCTTATACCATTTAAAAGATCAAAAACGCTTCAAAACAGTGGTAAGTGCACTCTTAAAAGATATCGATTCCTCAAAGTCGGCACCGATTTTGAACATATCAGAACGCATCCACTATCTTCTCATAGAAGTCTATGCAGGGGAGAAGGATCCAAACTGGAAGGAGATCGAGACAATGAGTGCAAACTTTAAAAATAAATTTCCAAAATCTCCTTACACTTCGAGAACTAGATACCTTTATGGTTTATCATTGATTAAGAACTCGAAGGTAGCCGATGGTGCAAAGGAATTAAATCTTCTCACGGAAGAGAAGGATACTCCGGCGCATATTAAGGAGATGAGTAGAAGTGAGTTAACAACACTGAAACTTGAGAATAGAGATACATAGTTAGTTTAAAAACCAAAAATATAACAACGGACAGGAGGTCTAATGTTAACCCAAGGTTTAGTTCTAGTAGGAAACCATCCAAAATTCAACTACACACTTGAAACAGCTCGTAATATTGCTGTTACTAAGACACCAGTTCTCATTTGTGGAGAAGCTGGATCAGGAAAGAAAAGCCTGGGCGTGTACATCCATCAGAACTCTGCTCGTAAGAATGGAAGAGTTGAAATCGTTGATTGTTCAATGGAAGTAGAAGAAGTTGAAAAGAATGTTCTTGGATACAGAGATGAAACAGGACGTTTCAATCGCGGTGTACTTGAGCTAGCAAATGGGGGAACAGTAGTTTTCGCTAATATCGACTGCCTTGATGATTCTTTCCAGAAAAGACTGATCACAATTCTTCAAGAACTATCTGACTACGAACTTGATGTTCGTATTATCGGAACGACTTCTAAGAATCTTTCAAAACTAGTAGGCGCAGGGAAATTCCTAAGAACGCTTTACTCATTTTTCAATGGTATTCAAATGGATATGCCTTCTCTGAAAGAGAGAGGAGCTGATCTTGAGATTATTGCTACTCACTTAATCAAGAAAATGGCCCAAGAAAACGGTATCGATAATATCGATATCGCTGGAGAAGCATTACAAAAGCTTAATGAATATAACTGGAGTCAGAATATTTCTGAGCTTAAGAACTTCATCAATAAAGCTGTATCAAATATTGAAGGTAACGTATTCAATATGGATGCTATCGAGAAAGGTGAGCGTAAGATTGAAACAAAGCTTGGTGAGATGGATGAAGAAGGACTTAAGCTAATGTCTCTTAAAGATGCTGAGAAACTTCTTATTAAGAAAGCTCTTGTTTATACATCTGAGAACAGAACGCAAGCTGCAAAGATTCTTGGAGTATCAATTAGAACTCTTAGAAATAAAATTAACGAATACCGTTCTGAAGGAACAAGCTATTTTGTTAACCTTCGTTAGGATTAGTTATGGATGTTAATGACAAAACGCTTAAGGCGCTAACTACAGCATTAAATTTTAGAGAGATGAGGCAAGAACTCATCTCTTCTAACGTAGCTAATGCCAACACACCAGGCTTTAAAGCGAAGAAGATTGATTTCGAAGAAGCATTGGCGCGGGCCCTTGATGTTGATGGTCAGATGAAAATGAATGCAGCTGACGATCGTCATTTTAACGTAGGTAATGGAGGCTTTAATAATTTAGAGCCAGAAATCTATGATGATCCTAATGGTGTTGTTTCTGAAAATGGCAATACGGTAGATGTAGAAGCTGAGATGGCAAGAATGGCAGAGAACAAACTTATGTACGATGCCCTTGTTCAGTTAATTAATAAAAAGATGGGGTTAATGAAATACGCCATCACTAATGAAAAGTAAAAGTAGGTATTAAATGGATCTTCTTTCAAGTCTTAGAATTAGTTCATCAGGCCTATCTGCTCAAAGAAAAAGAATGGAAGCACATTCTTCTAATATTGCTAATGCTCAAACCACTAGAACAGCTGAGGGTGGGCCATATAGAAAAAAAGAAGTTGTCTTCGGTTCAGAGCCTGCACGTGAAAAATTCTCTGAATTACTGGAAGGAGAGCTCGCTGAAAATGCTCACACTGTTCATGCAACAGAAGTCGTTCATTCAGATAAGGTTGTTTTCAAGTACGACCCTAATCATCCGGATGCTAATGCTGAAGGTTATGTGGCGATGCCAGATATCAACCCAATGGTTGAAATGGCCAATATGATTGAAGCCCAACGTGCTTATGAAGCAAACGTGACGGCCATCAATACGACGAAGCAAATGGCGACGAAGACTCTTGAGATCGGGAGATAAGGAATAAATTATGGCGATTTCAGATATAAGTAGTTTTCAAAAAGTTTTAGATTCGGGAAATGCCAGAGGCTGGACTCGTGAAGTTAATAATGATTTTGGTTCGCGTTTTGGAATTGAAACTCCAGGAGTTGCTGGAGCAGAAAATCCGGCGGCACCAGGCACAACTAAAACCTTCGGTGAGTTTTTACAAGACTCAATTTCCCAGGTTAACAACCTACAAGTAGAGGCCAATACTGCTATGGAGAAGCTTGCAAGTGGAGAAAGTCAAAACTTGCATGAAACTCTTTTAGCTGTTGAGAAAGCGGACATAGCTTTTAGGACAATGAACCAAGTTCGTACTAAAGTTATCGATGCTTATAGAGAAATTATGAGAATGCAAATCTAACTAAGGATTAGTTAGAGGATTTATAGAATCAGGAGGATTCTTTGAATAATTTCATCCAGCAAACAATCCAAAACTTTCTTGATTTTTTCAGGACATTGGATTTAAGCAGAAAAATAGGACTCATGGTTATTACGGGACTTCTTGTTTCGACAATGGCCGCCATTATCATCTGGTCGAGTAAGACCGATTATAAAGTCCTTTATACCGATCTTTCTAAAGAAGACTCCGCAACGATTTCGAGAATGCTCGAAGAGGGCAAGATCACCTATCAAGTTAAGGATGATGGGAAGACCATCATGGTTCCAGAAGATATGGTTGAGATCTGGAGACTTGAGATTGCTAAAAAAGGTGTGAATTTTACTAGCACTGTTGGATACGAAGTTTTTGATAAACAATCATTTGGAACAACTTCATTTGTTCAAAAAATTAACAAGCAACGTGCCCTTGAAGGGGAGCTTGTTAAAACGATTATGCACCTCAAAGGTGTTCAGCGCGCTAGAGTGCATTTATCGATTCCTGAATCATCACCCTTTGTTTCTGAAAGAAAACCACCGAGTGCCTCGGTTGTTCTAGATATTGAACGTGGTCTGACTATGACTAATGATGAGATTAAAGGAATTCAGTCTCTTGTTAGTTCATCAATTGATGGTATGAGAAATCACAATGTAGTGGTGATTGATTCTCGAGGAAAGAAATTATCTGAAAATAGTGGCGATCATATGTCCACAGAAACAGCTTCTCGAATTGCGCTAGAGAATAAGCTGAATTCGAAATATGAATCTAAGGTTCAAGAGATTCTTTCTAGAGTAATTGGTGAAGGTAAAGTTATTGCTAAAGTAGCTGTTAAACTCGACTTTACTGAAAGATTAGAAACTCAAACGGTCTATGATTCTGAAAATGCAGCTGTTCATTCTGAAGTTAGAAATGAGCAAAAGATGGTGGGAGTAAGACCATCTCCTCAAGGGATTCCGGGGGCAAGATCAAACCTTCCTGGTGAAAATCCACAGCCGGGAATTCCTGAAACAAGAAACGATGTTGATAAGTCTTTAGTGACTCGTAACTATAATGTTCCTGTGACAGTAACTAAATCCAAGAAACCAAGTGCTGATATTCAAAATATATCAGTGGCCGTGATGGTTGATGGAAAGAAAGTACCAGTTCTTGATGAGAACGGTGTTCCTATGGTTAATGCCGATGGAGTTACGGTTACTAAGTATCAAGCATGGTCAGAGGAAGAACTTCAGAATTTCCAACAAATTGTCTCAAGTGCTTTAGGTATTAGTAGCACTCGTGGAGATAAAGTTGTTATCAAAAACATGGAGTTTGCTAAAGAAGACTTATCCGAGATGGAAGCTCTGATGAGAGCTCGCGAGAATAGAGAATTAGTTAAAAATATCACTAAGTATTTAACCATTGGTGTTATACTAACTTTATTCATCTTTATGGTGGTGAGACCATTCATTCTTTGGCTTACAGAGAACTCTGTGGAAAGTATTGAAGACTTCTTACCTAAGACGATTGAAGAGCTTGAGAAGATACAGGCCAATCAACGTCTACCAGGACTTGAAGATGTACTTCCTACAATTGAAGACCGGTTGAATCCGGAGAAGATTGAAGGAAATATGCTGAGAGAAAAGATTATTCAGTTAATTGAGACGAATCCAGGAAAAGCAGCACAAGTGGTGCATGAAATGATTCACTCGACTGAAACAAATAAAGAAATTGCTTAAGACTTTAGGGAGTTAAACTGTGGCTGAGGAAAAAACCTTAGATCCTGATGTGCAATACGCACTTCTTTCTGGACAAGAAAAAGCAGCGATTTTTCTTTCAGCTCTAGGGCCATCTGTAACAAAAACTATCTTTCAGCACATGAAAGATAATGATGTTAAACGCATGATTAATACCATGTCTTCTATTACTAAATCACCTATTTGGATGGTGAAAAAAGTTTTAGAAGAATTCTATTCTGCTCTAAATGAAGACAGCGAACTATTGTTCTCTGAAAACCGCGGTCGTGATTTTATCTTAGGAACTCTAGGAGAAGACAGAGCGAAACAACTTCTTGGTCAGATTGTAGATGTAGGTAACTCGAATACGTTAGAGTCTCTTGAGCTTGTTGATACTCGAACTCTTGCAAACTTCCTCATTAACGAGCACCCACAAACGATTGCTCTTATTTGTGCTCACCTACCGGTAGAGAAGAAGGTAGATGTATTAAGAAAGCTTCCAGAAGGACTGCAGGCCGAAGTTGTTCTTCGTGTGGCCAATCTCGACTTCGTCTCTCCAGAGCTTATCGCTCAGCTTGATGATGTTCTTAAAACAGAACTCTCAACTCTTGGTTCAATCGATACTCAGCAACTTGGCGGTATCGAGCCAATTGCAGATATGCTCAATCTTATGGATAAGAACTCTGAGAAGAATATTATGGCAAGAGTTGAGGAGAAAGATCCTGAGCTTGCTGAAGAAATTAGAAAACTCATGTTTGTCTTTGAAGATCTTATCTACGTGGATGATCGAGGTATTCAAGAGCTTCTTAAAATTGTGGATAACCAAAAACTTGTTATCTCTCTCAAAACAGCTCCGGATGAGGTTAAGAGTAAGCTCTTTAGGAATATGTCTAATCGTGCAGCGACGTTACTCCGCGAAGATCTTGAAGCTCTTGCTCCAACTAAAATCTCTGATGTGGAGAAAGCTCAACAAGATATTGTTCAGCAACTTAAAGAACTTGAAGTTCAAGGTAAGGCGATTATTTCTCGCGGTGGTGAAGGCGATACATTCGTATAAAGGGTTTGAAGAATGGATAAGTATAAAAATTCAGAAATTAAACCTTTCGTTTTTTCAGACTTACAGAGTAATCACGTCGTGACTCAGGCAAAGCCCGAGGGGTATGAGTTCCAAAACTTATCAGTTGAGAATTTCCAGTACGATAAACCTCTTGAGGAAACGATTCGTACCGAAAGAAAGTTTGAACAAAAAAAATCATTTAAGATTGATAAAGTTGTACGAGATCACCGAGGCATTAGTGAACAAGAAAGTGATGATCTAGAAAAGCGGGTAGCTGCTGAAGTTCAACGTCGAATAGATAAAGTTTATCAAGCTGCTTTTGAACAAGGTTTAAGCGAAGGTCGTCAAGAGGGTATTAACCAGATTAAGTCTGAAAGCTCTAATCAGGTAGATGCAACTAGTAATGAAATACTTCAGTTGCTTGAGCAATTTAAAGAGCAAGTCGAGAAGAATACTCACCAACATAAAAATGAAATGATTGATTTTGTAAAGCAGTTTGCAAAATGGGTCCTCGTAAAAGAGATTGATGAGAAAGAATATCTATCTTCTCTCTTAGAGAAGTTGCTTCATGAATTAAATGCTCGAAGAAATATGATCATTCGTGTGAATGAGCAAAGTTATAGTGTTATGCCAGAAGTAATCTCTCAGTTAGAGAAAAAACTGGGAGCTTTTTCTAATGTTAGACTTGAAGTTTCTAGGGATATGAATCTACCAGGTATTATGCTTGAGTCAGAGAACGGAATTGTTGATGCCTCTCTAGAAAATATTTTCACAAAACTTGATCGTTTCTTTGAACAGGCAGGCAAAGGTGAGTAATCTTGGTTTAGATCAAGTTACTAAGTTCTTTTCTACCAATCTTCCTTTTGAAAAGATTGGAAAAATCTTAGCCTCTCGTGGAATGGTTTATGAAGCGTCAGTTCCACGCGCAGTCCTCGGTTCTAATGTCGAATTTGTTACCCAAACAGGAGAGAGAAGTTTAGGAGAGGTTGTGGCCATCCAGGGCGCCAATTGTATGGTTATGCCCTATGATGAGATCTCTGGGATAAACTCTGAAACAAAGATCTTTCTCAAAGATATCGTAACAGAAATTAGCATTGGACCAGGTTATTTAGGTCGAGTAGTGGATTTTCAAGGTAATCCTATTGATGGCAAAGGTCCGATCAAAGGTAATCACGAAAGAAGATCTATCTTTGGAACTCCTATTAACCCCCTTGATCGCCCTCCTATTAGAGAACCACTTGATACAGGCATCAATTCAATTAATGCTTTTATGACAGCAGGCCGTGGTCAACGTCTAGCTATCATGGCAGGGTCGGGAGTTGGGAAGTCAGTTCTTATGGGAATGATTTCTAAAAATACCGACGCTGATATTAGCGTGATCGCATTAATTGGTGAGCGTGGTCGCGAGGTTTTAGAATTTATTCAAAGTGACTTAGGTGAAGAGGGTCTTAAGCGTGCGGTAGTTGTTGTTGCAACTTCCGATACCTCTGCTCTTATCCGTATGAAAGCGGCCTACACAGCAACTACAATCGCTGAATACTTTAGAGATCAAAATAAAGATGTTCTTTTAATGATGGACTCCATTACTCGTTTTGCTATGGCCGGACGAGAAATTGCCCTATCTACAGGGGAACCACCAGGTCAGAAAGGATATACACCAAGTATATTTGCAAAACTTCCTAAACTAATGGAGCGTGCAGGGACCAAAGCAGGTGCCGGTTCTATCACGGGTATCTACACTGTTCTCGTGGAAGGTGGAGATATGGATGAACCAATCGCTGATGCCGTTCGAGGGATTTCCGATGGGCACATTGTTTTATCTAGAGAACTCGCTGCCAAAAACCATTTTCCAGCAATTGATGTCTTGGCCTCTATTTCAAGGGTGATGACTAAAGTTGCTTCTAAAGAACACAAGATTATAGCTAGCCATCTTCGGGATCTTCTTTCGGCCTATAAACAATCAGAAGATTTAATTTCAGTAGGTGCCTATTCCAGAGGATCTAATCCAAAGGTTGATAAGGCCATGGTTATTTATGATGACCTGATTAACCTTCTTCGCCAGCAGATGGATGAAAAATCTTCAATATCAGAGTTATTTGAGAGGATGCTTGAGATTGCTCGTAAAGCTGAGTCATCTGTAGATCCAAGTCTTAATTAATGAAAAAATATCAGTTTCGATTAGAACCAGTTTTAAAAGTTAGAAAGTTTAAAGAAGAAACTTGTCGTATGGAATTGGGGCAACTTCTAAACGAGTTGCAAAAAATCGAAGATCAACTTGCTCACGATCAAGAGCAGATAGAGAGTTACTATAAAATCCAAGAAGGGGCTTTAGAAGGGGGAGGCATGACAGCTTCTCAGCTCCAAGCTTTTCCGATGTTAGTGGCCGGAAAAACCCGCAATATTGAGCTTTTAGAGAATGCAAAGAAGAGGCAAGAACAGCTCATAGAAGATAAAAGAAAAGAACTTGCTATAATGAGGGGTGAACTTAAAGTCATTGAAAATATGAAAGAGAAAGACTTTGAGAAATATAGAAAAGAATTAAATAAAGAAAATGATAAAAAAGTTGAAGAACAAACACAGAATTGGCTTCTTCATAGAAATAAAGGTTAGTATGAAAGTTCTTTTATTCACTCTTTTCATCACTACAGCTGCTTGGGCGAAAGATGAAAAAATCTATACTGAAAAAGATTTTATTAAAAAAGTTACAGAAGAAGTAAGTGCTCAAGTTGATAAAATCAAAAAAGTTTCAGTCACAGATCTTACTAAAGAGTTAGTAAAGAAAAATGAAGAAATCTCTCTGAAAGAACTTGAGCTTAAAAAAAGAGAAGATGCACTTCTGGCAGCAGAGAAAGAACTTGCTTCCAAATATATCGAAGTAGATAAAAAACAAAAACAGATCATTGGTTGTATAGATAAAAACAATGAAGATGAAAAACTTCGGATCACTCAAGTGGTAGATATGATCTCTAATATGAGACCTCAAAAGGCTGCAGAGGTTTTATCGGTACAGGACTCAATTATTGCTGTTCAAATTCTACAGCAAATTGATGCTAAAAAAGCTTCGAAAATATTTAACTTCATGGATAAAGACGTTTCAGCAAAGCTGCAAAAGCAATATCTACAAATGAAAAAGTAATAACTGCCTCACTTAAATGTTGATAACAAATAAGAAAAAGAGAACCCACTGAGGTTCTCTTTTTTTGTCTTCATTTTTTTGATCTTTTTGGATTACGCCTGAAGGTAATTCTGGTTATAGAAATCGATAAAAATATCCAAATGCATTTTGAGTCGTTCAGTCTTTTTATTCGTACACCAAGTTTTTCTCACCAGCCGATTGATATTCGCTCGAAGCATGGCGCAAGTATGATTGAGCGTAAACAACGGGTCGCGAGCGAGCTTTTTTAATTCACCCTGACCAACGATACAACCCCGTCCACCTTTGTGACGAATATGCTCTGCCCCAGGTGCATACTTCTTAACGACATATTGGTAAAGAGTATGTTCATCACTCTCAACAAGAGCTTCTTTGATGAGTGTGGGAGCAATTGTTTTAAAAAGATTATTAAGGACTTTCTGATGTTCGTTGGGTCGCATTCCATACTTTCTTCGAGAGAGCTCAGCTAGATGACCAAATGCCGGAATCTTTCCAACTTCTGCACCTAAAATAAAGCGCCTCTTCTTATCAACGGCTAGTGATACGGTCAGAGGTTTAAGTTTCGTATGCTCAGTCGTGATCAAGTCATCAAACTGCATGTCACTGACGGTACCCTGAATTGATTTTAAAAACTGCTGCTGAGAAAGACGTGCTTTCTTTGCAAGGTAGATGAGTTTTCGATCAATGGTGGTGCGACTTACTCCGAGAATAAGAGCACTTCTTCGAAGGGAGACACTTGAAGCGAGCAGATTTCTTAAAACAGAATTCTCTCGTCTTTTTCTCTGTCGGTATTCAAGAGTTCCGGTAGCGTGAGAGAAACTTTTTTTACATTGAAGACAAATGAAGCGAGCGATGTAGCGGGACTCGCAACGGCGATAAAAGCGTCCGTTCTTTCGTACGAAATCTTTTGATCCAAAGGAATTACATGTGGAATTGGGGCAATTAGGAGTCATATTAACTCTAGGTATGCAAAGGAGAGGCTTACTTTTGAGAGTTAAGATCAAGAAATCATATAGGAGTGACTCTTGGCGTTCGAAAAATGTTAAAAAAAAGCTGATTCACAGTTAAGTGGGGCAGTTTGGGCAGTTTCTGCCTGGCTTCATTTATTTGCCCCTATTGTGGCAAAATAAGTGTAGGACCAAAAAAAGGATTTTAATGTTACTGGGTCTTCAACAATTATTCACTTCTCCTAAAGCTCTCGAGCTTAGGAATAAAGCAGACCAAGGTCTAGATCTTGCTCTACTTGGTGATGTTGAAAATATGGAAGGATTTGGAGAGGAGCTATTAGCAGTTCTTCAAGAAATGAATCCAGAAGAGGCGAAAGCTCAATTAGAGTTAGTAAAATCTCAGGTCCAACAGGCAAACAACTTTGAATTAGTATCTCCTGAAAAAGGAGAAATTATTTCTCAAGAACTTGCACAAAAATCTACGCAATCAAAAGATTCACCGATTCTTGAGCAGGTTCTTGAGAATGATGGAAATAAGAAAACTGAATCAAGTTTAAAACAATTATTTTCTCAATTCACTTCGAAGCAAGCACCGGTGGCACCAAAGAATGTCGAACGTAGTCCTGCTATTGATTTCTCACCAGAAAATATTGATAAGCAACTTTTAAACTTTGAAGATTTTAATCAGCAAAAGAATGCTGTGAAGAAAACAGCTCCTCAGGTTAGTTACCCTGGGTTGGAGTCAAAAAAAGAACTCGATCTCAAGTCGACAGAGGTTGTTAAGGCCCTTCCTACTGAAAGTAGTGTAGGGAATGGAAACCTTCAAAACTCAGCTCACTTCATCCTTAATACGTTGGTTGATTCTCAACCTTCTTCGAATGAACTTAATTTAAATTCAGTGAAGGCCCCTGTTGCAACAGCTCCTGTTTTTGATGCTGCTCAGATTAAGACTGCTGATGCGAATGTTATTATTGGCCAGATCACTGATTATATCATTCAGGCCAAAGCGGCTCAGGAGCCAACAGTAAACTTTAAAATGAATCACCAAGACTTAGGTCAGCTTGATATTACTGTTGCGAAAGCTGTTAATAGTGCCGATGCAGTAGCGATCAACATCGGAGCTTCTGCTGCCGAAGGTAAACAATTCTTTACTCAAAACTTAAAAGAACTTTCTACTCATTTGGCCAGCGTTGGCATTCAGGTGAGTGATATTAAAATAGAATCATCTGCTCAGACAAAATCAGACTTTGATTTTAATCAGCAACAAAAGCATGCTGACTCTGGTCAAAAGCAATTTGGTTCTGAACAGAATGAAAGACGTCAAGAACAAGAAAGACGTCAGTCACTCTGGGATCTATTAAGTAACAAGGAAGCTGCTTAATGGCCGAAATGGGACGTCCAATTACTGCTCAAGAAATGCGTTACCGTCAGGTAGAAATGGCCCCTAAGGCCCTAAATACCAAGGGTAAATCTGAAGCGCAAATTCGTGAAGAGATCATCAATAAGGCAACTGGACAAAAAAATACTAAAAGTATTTATAAAGATGGCCCTCATAATCAAATGGGTAAAGATGAGTTTCTTAAACTTCTTACCTTCCAGCTTCAGAACCAGGATCCTATGAATCCAATGGAGCAGAGTAAGTTTACCGGTGAGCTTGCCCAGTTCTCTCAATTAGAACAATTATCTAATCTCAATAAAAAATTTGATGATGCTAATAAAACTCAAACCCTTCAGGATAAGTTTTATGCTGCTTCATTCGTAGGAAAGAAGATTATTACACAAGGATCTTCTCTTGATTTGAAAACTGCTGGTGAATCTCAAGATGTTCTCTTTAAATTAGATTCTCCTGCTTCAAAAGTTCTTATTCGTATTCTTGATGAGAAGAACAATATCGCCGGTGAAATCTGGCGAGATGGAATGAGTCAAGGATCTCATCAAGTTACTTGGAATGGAGAGCAATTAGATGGCGCTCCGGCCCCTCAAGGTAAATATCAAATTCAGGTTAAGGCCTGGGATGATCAGGGACAGAACGTTGTTGCTCGAACAGAGGCCACAGGTATTGTTGAAAGTGTAACTTTCGATGAAGGTGAGCCAGTTCTAACAGTTAATGGTCAAAAAGTTTATCTTCGTGACGTTTCTAGTTTTCATACGGCAGATGCTCGAACACATCAGTCGGCAGTTAATTCCGATCTTTCTAATGCGCAAAATCCAATGATAAAATCTAATCAAGGTGTTTCATCACAACAAGCAATGAATGCTTACAGTGACAACGCAGGGATTTACGACTAATGGCAAAGATTAATAATTTTCTCATTCCTAATGTTAATACTCTCGATTCGAATAAAAATTCGGTAGAGCAGAGTAATAAACTTTCAAAAGGTGAGAAGAGTGAGTTTAAAGGTCTTGTTGATAAATTCTCACAAGCAGATTTAAGACAGCCTCAAATTCAGCCAGGGGATCTTGGCCCGCAAATTAATTTTTCAACTCATGCAACAAAGAGATTGCAAGAGCGAAATATTGAGCTTGATGGAAACGAGTACATGAAGCTTAAAGAAGCAATTAGTAAATTACGCCATAAGGGAGGTCATGATTCGCTAGTTATTACTCAGAAAGCTGCCTACGTCGTAGATGTAGATAAGAGCACAGTAGTAACGGCCGTTGATAAAAACAATATGAATGAAAATGTATTTACTAAAATCGATTCAACTATTTTTATGATGTAGGTTTTTAAGAAATTATAATTTTAGTCGAGGTGGCTGGTCCTTTCCGGAAGCCATGGAGTAAGAGCCCGTTGTGCCTTCTCCCCTCGCCAAATGGAGTCTAGGAGGGACAACATGAGTATTCTATCATCTTTCAACATCGGTATCACTGGTTTAAATGCAGCCGGCTCAAGCATGGGTGTAATCGGTGATAACATCGCTAACGCAGGCACATTCGGTTTCAAAGCTTCCCGTGCAGAATTTCAAGATATGATTGCAAACTCTCTAAAAGGTATTGATGGCGGGGACCAAATTGGTTCTGGTACAAAGCTTGCTCACGTCACTCCTCAATTTACTCAAGGTACGGTTGCTCGTACTGAGAATATTACTGACTTAGCTATTAATGGTAATGGGTTCTTTGTTGTCGATGCTCCATTTGGTAAAGGTTACACTCGTGATGGTGCTTTTCACTTCGATAAAGAAGGTTACATGATCAATGGTGATGGATACCGAGTTCAAGGTTTTATGGCCGATGAGAAAGGAAGAGAAATCACTAATATGCAAGGTCCGATTAAACTAGGTAATACAACAATCCCTGCTACAGCAACCACAGAAGTTGGGATTTCAATGAACCTTGACTCTCGCGAAGATGTAAAAATCTTTGATCCAAATAACCCAGAGAAAACATCTAACTACAATACTTCGATTACTGTTTACGATAACGTAGGAACAGCTCGTCTTGTTACTGTTTACTTCAATAAAACAACTGATGGTAACTGGGATTATCACGCAATGGTTGACGGCGCGGATGCTACTAACGGTGAAGCAGGTAAGATGGTTGAAATGGCCAATGGTCAACTTCGCTTCAATGCTAAAGGGCAACTTGAAGAAGAAGTTCCAGGATTAAATGCTTTCAACTTCAACAAGGGTGCGGCCCAAGGGCAACAAATTTCTTTCAACTTTGGTGAGTCACTTAAAGAAGGTGGTACAGGTCTTGATGCAACAACTCAGTATGGTTCTAAATCATCAGTTGCTCGTCATACACAAGATGGTTCATCTGCTGCAACACTTGCTTCTATGTCATTCAACGATCAAGGGATTCTAACAGCTGTTTATGATAACGGTGAGCAGAGAAATCTTGGTCAGGTAGCAGTTGCTAAGTTTGAAAACAATGAAGGTCTTTTCAAAACAGGGAAGAACCTCTTTAAGCAAACTCTTAAGTCTGGTCAAGGAGCTGTTGGGAAGCCTGGTTCTGATGGTCGTGGTGAAGTTCTTTCAAAATCAATTGAGCAGTCAAACGTTGATATCGCTCAAGAGTTTATTGCTCTAATGGGAGCTCAGAGAAACTTCCAGGCCAACACAAGAACAATCACTACAAGTGATCAGATGCTTCAAGAAGTTCTTAATATTAAGCGCTAATAACAAATAATTGAGGGCCCATTCGGGCCCTCTTCTTTTTTTAATTTGATGTAGATTTTTTGAACTAAAGACTAACCGTCGTTACCGATGGCCTCAACTGGACAGGCCGCAAGTGCATTTTCTGCTTCCTCAATTTCCTCAGGAGTTTGAGGTTGCTTAATGGTATATGCATGCCCTTCATCGTCATTCATTGCAAAAAAGTTTGGAGCCTCTACGCAACAAGCATCGCAAGCAATGCAAGAATCATCAACGTAGTACGCACCTTCAGCATTCTGTTTAAACTTGGCATTTTTATCGGCCATAGGACACTCCTGTAAATTAACGTCGTTAACTTACAACAAAGCAGGGTTCGTGACAACCTTCGCTTTATTATTCATTACTCGAAGTAATTCTGAGCGTGTCTTACGGCTTAAAAGTTGCTCTTGAGTCGTCTTTTCAAGGGCCCTGGCTTCGTTACCACTGGCCTTTTGGGTCTTGCTGACGACTTTAACTAAATAAATATTACCGGGATTTCCTAAATCAACTAAATCCCCAGGGTTAGCTGAAAACAGTTTATTAGCTTCCTGGTTAGAAAGTTGAGTTTGATCAATACTCTGATCATACTGGTTGATCTCAGTATTAATATAAGTCCCGTTAACTTTAGAAGCGATATTTTCAACGGTTTTAAAGTTATTTTTAGCAAGAGCTTCAGAAATCGCCTTATGCTGTGACTGTAAAAGAGCATCTAAGTCCGTTGACTTTGATTTTTGGAGAGCTTTTTTTGCCAACTCGTTTTTCACCTGATCAAGAGTTCTCACCTGAGCTGCACGCTTATCTTCAACCAGAATAATATGGTAACCAAAAGAGGTCTTAACTGGATCTGAGATTTGTCCTTTCTTTAATTTAAAAGCTTCTTCTTCAAATTCTGGAACCATTCTGCCCTTAGCAAACCAGCCTAAGTCCCCGCCGTTATCTTTACCTGATTCATCCTCAGTCTCTTTATTGGCAGTTCTATTAAAGTTTTTAGCAGTTAGGCCTGAGCGAATCTTTTTAGCCTTTTCAAGGGCCTTATCATCTTCACCACGAATGAGGATATGACGGGCCTTAATTTCTTCAGGCTTATTATAGAGAGCGAAATCTTCTTCATAAAGGGATTCAAGTTGAGCTTTATTCTCTTCCTTGCTGGCAAACTCTTTAATTTCCGCATCTGTTACAGAGATAAGGGGAGTGAGAGATTGGCGAGGAATGCGTACACCTTGAACAGCAATAACTGAGTTTTTAAACTTAACGATATCAGCGACACTGTTATCTGAAACGATAAGGTTTGTGAATAATCCTTCAAGTTTCTGTTGTTTCATATCATCAGCAATGAGTTCTTCAAAGCGGGCCGGAACATATCCATTACTTTGAAGCATATTACGATAAAGGGAGACATCGAATTGACCATTGGTCTGGAAATAAGGGAGCTTTTTGATTTCTTCCTTAACCTCTTCTAATGAGATAACAAAGCCCATTTTTTCAGCAGCATTGAGCATGAGTTTTTGCTGGATAAGAGAATCAAGAACAGTTCTTTTAATTCCCATTTGCTCTAACTGAGCTTGAGTAAGGTTACCACCCATCATCTGGTTGAAAAACTCAACTTGGCGGTTAAGAGCAGTCTGATACTCCCTTGTTGTAATTGGAGTGCCATCTACGCTCGCCACTTCATTTGAACTTGGTCCGCCCATGCTTATTCCTCCATCGAAGCCAGTGAAAATAAAGCTGGCAATAATGATGAGGAAGAGGAAGCTTAAGATAAAGTAAGACATTTTGTTCGCGACAGTGTTTCTCATAATCATCCCTTTTAAATAATGCAACCCATTTTATCGGGAAGGAGCTTGTATGGTCAAAGACTTTATCTTGTAAACTTCATTGGCGAGGGGTGAGTTTTGTTTTAATCTTAATTACACAAAAAAGAATCATAATAAGGGCTAGAAGTTGAAACTGATTAATGAGTCTTCAAAGACTAAAGTCGTCAATAATTTCATTGTAGGTTTGCTCGCGATTTACGGTATTTCGCAGAAGAGTTTCCAACTTGATGACCCGACTCTCTTTGAAAAAATTGTGACTGAAGTTATCTCTCCTGTGCAGGAAGGTATTGTCTCCTCTAAGCAAAGCATAAGTTCTTTATGGGACAATTACTTAATGATTGTTAATACCTCTAAGGAAAATGAATTGCTTCATAAGCAAATTTCAAGACTGGAGAGTGATATCTCAAGTATGGAGGAGATTCGAAAAGAGAATCTCAGGTTAAAGCAATTGCTGAATTATTCAGATGAACTCACGCACCATAAAATCTTGGCCCAAGTTGTAGGGTGGGACTCTGCTAACGAATTTAAAGTTATCAGAGTGAATAAGGGTACGCGTCACGGCATAAGGGTCATGAGTTCAGTGATTACTGACCAGGGCCTCGTAGGCTATGTGTACCGCGTTACGCCTAATTATGCAGATGTATTAACTATTCTTGATCAAAACAATCGGGTGGATGTCCTTGTTGAGCGCACTCGGACTCATGGAATTGTTGAAGGGGTTTTCAATTTCACCTGTGCCCTTAAATACGTTATGAGGAATGAGCCGGTGGAAGTAGGAGATAAGCTTCTCACGGCCGGGGTGGGAGGAATTTATCCCAAAGGAATTAAAGTTGGTATGGTAAGAGATATTGCAAAAGAGAACTTCGGAATGACTCTTAATATAGAGGTGGTTCCAAGTGTTGACTTTGATAAATTAGAAGAAGTTCTAGTCCTTGTTCCACAACAAGTAGAAGAGAGCAAATAATGAAAATGAAACTTTCACAAATCCTCGTTGCTCTTTTAATGACCGTAGGACTTTTAGTAGGACTAGAGATCGTCACAGCGACGCTTTTGCCTCTTTTCAACTGGTATGACTACCGTCTTACTTTTCATGTTCTCATTATTATTTTTCTCGCCATTCGTTTAGATACGCCTTTAACTCCATGGATGATTTTAGTCCTGCAGTTGATACATTCCGCTTTCTCTGTTGAAGGGTGGGCCATCGGAACTTTTGCGGGAATTATTATTCTCCTATCGGCAAATTATTTAAAAGAAGTTCTTCATCTTACAACGGCATTGATGACAATGATTACCGTTCAGTTATTTCAGATCATTTGGTTTGTAACGGTAACGACTATCATCTGTTTGAAGATAAGTGATTTCTCTAAATTTGGAATGGTTCTTTGGACATTTGTTCCAGGTAGCCTCATTCTTTCTTTCATCTCTCCGTTCCTCTTTTGGTTCTTGGAAAAAATTTGGAAGGGCCCTTCAGAAAGCTCTCATGGGGTCGGGATTTAAACTATGTTTGGAGAAGAAGAATTAGTCAAAATTCATAAGGATCGAGCAACATTGCTATCTTACATAGTCATGTTGGCATTTGGATTAGTGTTGTCCCGATTGTGGTATCTCCAGGTCTATAAGGGAGAAACTCTTCATAACTATTCAATTCAAAATCGTTTACGTAAGGAAGTAGTGTGGGCCCCGCGAGGACATATCTATTCTCGTGACGATCAACTTCTTGTGGATAATATTCCACGTTTTGATGCGATATTAACTCCTCAGTTTCTACTTGATAAAGATGAGACACTCAAAAAACTTGCTGAGATTCTTCAAACAGATGTGGAATCTATCGATTCCATTCTAAAGAAAAACTCGAATCAAGCTAAGTACCGCCCAATCATTATTAAAAAGAATATATCTTTTAAAGAACTCGCTCAGATTGAAACTCTCAACTCTGATCTTCCCGGTGTAAGTGTTGATACATTTATTTCTAGAGAATACCGAGATAAAGAAGTTGGTGCTCATCTTTTAGGATACATTTCAGAGATCTCTCAAACTCAACTACCAAAACTTCGCGCACGTGATGGAGCTGATTATCGTTTAGGTGATTTTATCGGACAATTTGGTATCGAAGAGCAACTTGATAAATATCTTCGAGGTGAGAATGGACATGAGTTTGTTGAAGTTGATGCTCGAGGAAGAAAGAAAAGGTATATCAATACAGATAATCTTTTCAAAGGGATTGAGGACGAAAAACCTGTTTTCGGTAACAATGTTAAACTCACCATTGACCGAGATATGCAGATCGCAGGTTACAAGGCCTTAGAAGGCAAGGTTGGTGGAGTAGTGGCCATAGATGTTAATACAGGAGAAGTCCTGGCCATGGTTTCAACTCCTTCCTTTGATCCTTCACAATTTTCACGAGGTCTTACTCCAGAGTATTGGAGAAGCTTAGTGACCAATGAAAACCATCCATTGAGAGATAGAAATATTCAAGAGCACTTTTCTCCTGGTTCAACTTTTAAACCTTTTACAGCTATTGCGGCTTTTGAAGAAGGTGAGATTGATGAGAAGACCGAAGTCTTTTGTGGCGGTTCATGGAAAGTAGGAAGAAAGGTTTATCACTGCTGGAAACGGGGAGGTCATGGACCTACTAACCTAGTAAAAGCGATGAGAGAATCTTGTAACGTTTATTTTCAAAGAGCAGTATATCGCATGGATATTGATGTCCTTGCTAAGCACTCTAGAAATTTCGGTTTAGGTTCACGAACAGGTATTCTTCTGCCTCGAGAGGTCAACGGTCTTATTCCTACTCAAGAATGGAAAAGAAAAAGATATGGTCAAGAATGGCAACTTGGAGAAACATTATCTTGTGCCATCGGACAATCTTACGTTCTGACTTCAACCATGCAATTAGCAGTTGCCTTCGGGGCCATTGCCAACAACGGGAAAGTTCTTCGTCCCTATGTTGTAAAAGAAATTACTGATGCCCAAGGCAATATTGTAAAAGCTTCGACGCCAGAAGTGATAAGTGAGATCCAGTTTAAGAATCCCAAGACTTTAAAATACGTTAAAGAGGGGCTTTTCCAAGTGGTTAATGCTTACCGAGGGACTGCTTATTACCGTCGTGGGCAAGGTATTTTAATGGCAGGTAAAACAGGAACTTCTCAAGTTAAGAGCGCCAGCGCAGATAAAATTTACCAAAAATGTGAAAATATGGATTATCGAGATCGCCACCATGGCGTTTATGCAGGGTTCGCCCCTTACGATAATCCTAAAATTGCTGCAGCTGTAATTGTAGAACATGGGTGTCACGGATCATCAGCAGCTACTCCAGTAGCTGAAGCGGTCATCACTGAATATATGAAAAAATATCATCCTGAAATTTACGCTGAAAACTTAGAGAAAGATAAAGTCATCCGCAAGAACTGGTTAGATGCTATGAAAAGAAGTCAAGCCGCTGCCGAAGCAGCAGCTGCTGCGAGAAAGCCAGTTGTTGAAGAAGAAGATGAGTAGGAGTATCACTTGAATCAATCACTACTTCAATTTTTTAAAAGATATGATTTTAGTTTTCTGGGATGTATGACGGCCATCTTCATTGTCGGAATTTTGAATCTCTATTCTGCTACTCATTCTCAGGCATCAGATCATATCAGTGACTTGTATAAATCTCAGCTGGTATGGTTTTTTATCTCAGTTGTTGTTGCAGTGTTAGTAAGTTTTATTAATCCAAAAACCTTTGAGCGGATGTCTTGGTTTGGTTATGGAACCACAGTCTTTTTAGTCCTCTTAGTTTTACTTATGGGGAAAGTAGGAATGGGGGCCCAACGCTGGCTAGTGTTTGGACCGATTCGTATGCAGCCATCTGAATTTATGAAACTCGGTTTAGTTCTAGCTCTCGCACGTTATTTTTCACGAGTTAATCCCGAAGTTTTAATGGGCTTTAAGGATTTGATTGTTCCAGGACTTATTACTCTCGTTCCTACTATTATGGTTATTATCCAACCAGACTTAGGGACAGGATTACTTCTGCTCTTTATTTTTAGTATTATCATTTTTTACAAGCGTCTTCGTTGGAAAACAATTTTTAGCTTAGGATTGATTGCACTCTTTTCTGGGGTTCTCATGTATAACTTCGGACTTAAAGAGTATCAGAGAAAAAGAATTCATACTTTCATTGATCCTTATCAGGATGCGAAAGGATCAGGGTATAATGCGATTCAATCAGAAATTGCTATTGGATCAGGAAGACTTTTAGGAAAGGGATTTAAAAACTCCTCTCAGGCTTCTCTTCAGTATTTACCAGAGAATCACACGGATTTTGTTTTTGCTATTTTCAATGAAGAGCACGGATTTTTTGGATCCATTTTTCTCATTCTACTTTATCTAATACTTTTCTTGCGATTATTATGGCTCGCTTCTTCAGTACAACGATTCTATGACTCAATTTTAGTTATTGGGATCATGGCCATTTTCTTCTGTCACACCTTCATCAATATGGCGATGGTTTCAGGTCTGCTTCCTATTGTGGGAATTCCCTTGCCTCTGATGAGTTATGGAGGATCGAGTATGGTGACCATTGGTATTAGTATGGGGCTCGCAACTTCTGTTTCTAATTCCCGTAACTTCTTTAATTAGAAGTGTTTCTTCTTTGATGGGATGTCTATTTCTTAGACATCCCAGACTTATTAAGCTGTTGAAAATTAATGAGAAATTTTGGCCTATCACTTGAATAGATTGATGTGCAAAAGGATCTTCCATGAAAATACTGATGACTTCTTTTCTTCTGCTTTCATCTATGTCGGCCATGGCATTCCCAGTCATGAGCACTAAAGAAAAGGTTCGCTTAGAGTTGTGGTTTCATGGAATTAGTGAGACCAAAACTGTAGGGCATGAGGAGAAGCAACCTGATGTTAAGCCACTTCCTATTGAATTAGAGCAGGCCCTTCTTAAATTCTGATTGCTAAAAATAGTGACTATAGTATGATGTTCATACTATATGAAAAAAATAGCAAATATCGGAAGTCTTCTAAAAAAAATTTATCGCCTTTATTCAGTGGAGCTTATTAAAGAGCTTCAGGCCAGAGGCTTTAATGATCTACGCGCAAGCTTTCTTGAAATACTTCAATTTTTAGCTGAGAACGAAGGCTCCTCAATTAAAGCCATTGGCCAATCATGTGGCCTTAAAAAACAAACCATGACGTCTCACTTAAATGAATTAGAGAAGCGGGGTTATATCCGTCGAGTTAATTCAGATACAGATAAGCGAGAGCAGCTTGTTTATTTAACTGATTATGGTGAGAAATTTAAATTCAACCTTTTGCAAGTGACTCAAGATTTAGAAAGGCATTACACCCAAAAAGTAGGAGAAGTAGAACTCAATAGGGTTGAGTTAATGCTAGATAATCTTCATAACGAATTAGTGGAAGGACTCAATAAAGGAAGCTTGATTTAGCTTTCCTCAGTTTTCCAAAACTTGTACCCACCTGAAATATTATTAGTGTTGTAGAAACCGTGTTTAACTAAAAAATTACAAGCAAGTACTGAATGAACCCCATCTTCTGAGATAACTAGAATAGGGATAGATTTACTTTGTATTTCAAGAAATCGCTCTGAAAAGCTACTCCAAGGCATGCGGATAGCTTCTGGGAGATGAACTGGAGGAGTAAAGTCTTCTTCAGAAACGTCTATCAAAATAAAATCGAATTCCTTATCATAGTACAGACTTCTGGCCTTATCAGGAGAGAGGTCCAAATACTTTCCACCGGAAAGAATAAAATCATCAGGAAGGGCCTGGCGATTTTTAACTCGCAAAAGTTGATGCCGATGTTCCATGACTTTTTGATCTAACTTCTGCTCTAGCTTTTTGATCTTTTCTTCTAGAGAGGAGATTTGTTTCTCAAAAGTATTCAATTGAACAAAAAGGTTTTGTGCTGGCTTCATATTTCCCCCGAGATTATTAGTCTATCAGGAAGAATCCTTTTTTAAAAAAATGGGTAAATTGTACCAAAGTGAATTCGGTTTACCAGCATGGATGTGAGAATGGCCCCTGTGAGGAAAAGACATCCTTCCCA
>CAYWMU010000011.1:0-30193 GCA_964459395.1 uncultured Bacteriovorax sp. | reverse complement strand
GTAGATTATCTAAAACCTGAGTAATGATTCTAGAACTCTGAATCATTTCTTCATATCTAATCAGATATCTATCAAATGAGGTCCCTTTAACTCCCACAGGCACATCAAAATCAATGTCCTGATAAAAATATAAAGGTCTAGATTTTCTCAAATCATAGTTAATCCCTGCTGCCCGTAGATTCGGTCCACTTACCCCATATTGAAGGACCGAATGAGAACTGACTTGAGAGTGATTTAACAAGGTTCTAAATTTTTCATTAGAAATAAGATGCTGATGATAGACCACAATATTTTTCAAGAAAAGCTTATTGAAATCTTGAAACTCTATGATCCAACCGGCCGGGATATCAAAATTAATACCACCGATTTTAATCATTCCTTGCCCACTACGGTGACCAGTTAAAGTTTCCAGTAACTCGCAGATTCTCTCATAGGCATCTAAATAAAATTTTGCTTCATTGAGATTAAGAAGAGAGCACATTTCATAAATCACAAAGAGATGCTCGGCTATTCGAGTCAGCTCCCATAGGACGATTCTTAGTCCCATTGCTCTCTCGGTGATATTAATATTTAAGATTTCTTCTATATTAATGGCCCATGCGCCTGAGTAAAAAGGTGAAGCCAGGTGATTAACTTGCTCTAGCAAATAGGTGATATGCTTATGATCCTTCTTACATAACTCAGCTTCAATTCCTTTGAAATAAGATCCAAGTCGGATTCTGAGATCCACCAATTTGAAAGGATCAAAGCAATAAAAAGCCTCAAACTTCCCTAAAGTACTCTGAGAGAAAAGGTCCGCATGTACCCATCTCCAACTCTCTTCAGGATAAGGAGCTTCACTTTTATTAGGGTTGAAGCGAAGTTTAGGTGCATGAAAAGGTTTAGAATCTTCCTTTAAGCTCCATTCTTCCGAGAAGATATTTTTATTTCTCTCGGTTACGAACAAAGACTCTAGCGGAGTATCAAGTTTAAAGTCGTAAAGATCGGCCTGCTCTCTAAGTGCATACCTGGAAGCAGGATAAAAGTTCACTATGCTCGGAATGATCTCACTCTTATTGAACTGAACGTGTAAATGAAGTCTTTGGTGGGATTCAAGGTTCGCCACAATAATATCTAGTTCAAAATCAAACTTATTATTACCATCAGGATTAGTGACCACTAGGGCTTCAATGAAATAAAGGTAATTCAGATCTTCCTTGGCAACCCTTACCCAATTAATAAGTTCTTGAGGGCGACAAAAAATATGATGTTCATCCCAAGCAGCCACATACTGCTTGTTTACTACCGAGAATAACTTTGTTTCTTTTTGGTATGAGCTTTTATCAAACATTGGTTAATTTCTTTTTACACTCGCAGAGTGCCTGAATCATGCTTTCAGGACGTAGTTCAGATTGATTGATTTCCACATATCGTGTTTGATCAAGATTAACTAATGAGGTCGTTTTAAATTCTTCTAAAAAATCGATAAGACGAACCCAAAGTAAGATATGTCCTTCACAGGAAATCATTTTTTCTATTTTTCCAAAGGTCTTCTGAGAAGCAATATTCTTCACGCCATCCCAAATAAAAACGTGAGCTTCATTAGCATCAGGAGTAAATTCCCAATTAAAGTCGAATGCTCCCGCATACTTTGTACTTTTTAAAATGGCCCATTCGTTATGAGTTGCTGGATTTGCAACCACAAATACTTTCAGTGTATTCATTCTAATAAATCACTTTGTCATCATAATCTTTTTTAGGAGTTCTTGCTTCCCAACTTACATCATCTACAAAAACATTGAGGCTTTGTAGGAAACGATCATGCTGATCATTACTACAAGTAAGTTTTATGTGAGGGAAATGAACCCAGTTATAAATTTTTTCATGGGTTCCCATGGCCTGATTATCGTAATCGATAAATCTTAAAAACTCTGAGGTCTTACCTTTCTCCGCTCGGATGAAGTTAGGAATATAGTTCATGGCCATATCAATCTGATCAATTTTACACTCTTTCAGAGTGTCCTGAACAGAATAGAAATAATCACCATTCTCTTTAAGGATATTTCTTCTCCAGGCGTTTCCTCCACAGTGGTAATAGTACCCTTGCTGATAAAGGAGGTAAAATGCTTTTACGTAATTGATGAACCAGAACTTCTCAGGATTTTGATTAATATTTCCCGAGTAAATAAATTTTGAACAGGTCAAGACGTCTTTATAATACTTCTCGGTGAAATCGGTAAATCTGGCAAGAAAGCCAACCGGTTCATTATTGGCCCTAAGAAGGCTAATAACTTCTAATTTTTGTTTAACAGCTTCAGCACTTTCAGCAGCTAAATCCTCTAATCTTACCTCTCCTACTTTCGTCCAAAGATTATCATAAAGTTCATGACAGCTTTTCTGAACGCTTAGAAGCTCTTTGCCTTTGAAAAACTTTGCTCTCTTTCTAAAAAAACTCAGTGTTTCTTTTAAATTAATCGGCTCACTTGCTTTCCAACGAGGGAAAGTATCATTACCTAAAAAGTTTTTTCCTTCGATATTCTCAATATGCCCTTTAACTTTTGGCCAATTGAGCTTTTCTTTAATTTGAGGAATTCTATACTCATGAAGATCTGGATCTTCAGGGTCAACACCAATTAATACTAAGCGAGAGTGCCACTCTCCTAGCTTCTGACAATCCATAACTGGACACAAGCTTTCAACATAACCTCCGATGATTCTTGCTTCATATTGCTCAAAGGCTCTCGGTACAGATTTCCTAGAGAAATAAATAATTTTTTGAGGAGTTCCTAATTGATCCAAAACTCTTGGAACAAACCCTTGGGTATAAGGAGGACGATGAACATTTCCTGAGTACTGACCCCAAACATCCTTTTGCTGACAATACTCATGCTGTGTAAACGGTTGCCCTGAAGCCAAATCCATTCCATAGCTGTATCGAGAATCTTGGGGTGTAAGGGCGACAAACTTTACAGTCCCCTCACCCCAATCAATTCTTGATTGAGCGTCAAAAAATAAATGTCTTTTGGGCCCAAGGGTATCTTCCAAAGCATGTTCTTGGTTAATTCTAAACCACTTAGCTTTGGGCTTAACTCCTTCAGCAGCGATTTTTTCTCTCCACCAAGTACAACTATTTAAAATAACCAGACCCAATACGAGGGTTTTCAATTGACATAATCTCAAGAACATAACATCATCATCTCTACTTTTTCTTGTGCCCTGGTGGTGGAATGGTAGACACAAGGGATTTAAAATCCCTCGGACGTAAAACCGGCCGTACGAGTTCGAGTCTCGTCTAGGGCACCAAATTTTTCTTAGTTTTATTCTACACAATATTTCCTGACTTTAAGTAGATAAAGATTCAGATTTCAATGATTTGTCTTTATCTCCTCCAACTGACCAGCAAGTTGGGCACTTTCTCCTTTTTGCTAAGATCAGATTTCCTTCATTTCACCCTTAACTCACCGAAATCAGGCGAAGGCCGAGTTTTACAATCAACTTAGCAGTACAATCTTTCGAAGAGGAAACAATACTAAAGGTTGTTTATGAAAACGGTACTCGGCTTATCACTCTTACTTATTGGTCAAAATGCTTTCGCAGGAAATATCTGGGATCATTTATTTAAAGAGCTCAGAAAAAATTCTCATAACCAACAAGGCCTGAAACTTGTGGCCAAGCTTCAAGCAAGACCTCTATCTAGCCAACCTGGTAGAGTTAGTTTTTATGGAGTCGTAAAAATACCGAGTTCCATTCTTGTTACTCAAGGAAGTATCAAGACACAATCTCATGCAGCTCAACTTACTTTTGATGATGCTGTTGTCTGTTCTTACTCACCTTCAACTATACTTTCTCGTACTCTAAGTCTTAGAGGTTGTAGTGATGGCTCAAGATCAGGAGATGAAATTAGTGTTTCTCAAAATATCACTCTTACTCTTAATTCTACTCTTTCAAATAAATCAACCATCAGCGCTAGCATTCAAGTATTAGAAAAAAATCATTCTGAATATGGTTTGGTTCTTCCCTATCTTGATGCTCAAGAGGGCCAAGTTCTCATGTTCAACGGAGAAGCTTGGGTACCTTCAGATATTGATCTCAATACTGAAGGTGGTGGCGAAGGTGTAGAAGGTCCAATGGGTCCAGAAGGACCGCAAGGTCCAGCAGGTCCTCAAGGCCCTAAGGGTGACAAGGGAGATAAAGGAGAACCAGGCGCTATTGGTCTACAAGGGCCAAAAGGCGAAAAAGGTGATAAAGGAGACATCGGTGCAACTGGACCTCAGGGCCCTAAAGGTGACAAAGGTGAACCGGGTGCCCCAGGTGTAGCAGGACCTATCGGCCCTCAAGGGCCTAAGGGAGACCTAGGACTTCCTGGAGCTGCAGGAGCTCAAGGTCCTCAAGGACCACAAGGTCCAGCTGGTCCACAAGGACCTGTTGGAGCTATTGGCCCAGTTGGCCCGCAAGGTCCGGTCGGAGCCACCGGTCCAGTTGGTCCGCAAGGTCCAGTCGGTCCAAAAGGTGACAAAGGAGACAGAGGAGAAATTGGTCCAGCAGGTCCAGCAGGTCAAAGAGGTGAACCTGGTCTACCTGGTATGGCCGGAGCTCAAGGTCCTCAAGGTCCGAAGGGAGATCAAGGAGAACCTGGTCTTCCTGGTCCACAGGGGCCACAAGGTCCAGCAGGATCGCAAGGTCCTAAAGGTGATAAAGGAGACAAAGGTGATCGTGGTTTAAGTGAGATTGCTTATCTGCGTGATGAGAAGCCGTCGGGTACAGTGGGTGGATCTTGTAGCGGCACAGGATGGCAACAACGTGAACTTAATGTTCTTGGTGGTGATACAAATTTCATTTCACTTAATAATTCTCAGTTCACACTTCAACCAGGTAAATACTTTATTGAAGTTCATGCTCCTGGATATCAATTAGGATATCACCAAGCAAAACTATTTACTGTTAACACTGGTGCTGATGCACTCATTGGTACCTCTAATATTGCTCACCCTAGTTACGGGGTAACAAACTACTCAATTATATTTGGTGAAATTATCGTATCTGCGACGTCTACATTTGAAGTCCAGCATCGTTGCGGAACAATGAAACCAAATTTAGGATTTGGAGTGCCTGTTAACTTCGGAACTCCTGAAATCTATACTCAGGTTAAAATTATCAAAAAAGAATAGTACTTGCTCACCTCATAGGACAGGTTAAACTTGTCCTATGAGTTTCTTTTTACTTCTAATGTTAATGACCGTTTCCTTCTCTGCTCAAGCTTGCCCAGAGAGTACACTGGCTTCTGCAACTTATCCTCTCAGCTGTAGTTCTTTATCAATTAATTCTGATATTAATCTTTCTAATATTTCTTCACCCATCATCATTAATGTGACAGGTGACGTTTCTATTAATGCGCAAGTCATTATTAATGGCCAAGCAGGAAACTTAATTGTTGGAGATATCATTGATCTGCCTGGTGGAGCTCCAGGTCCAGGTGGATATGCTGGGGGTGGTTACTCTGCTTTTCAGCCTGAGTCTGGAAAAGGTTCCAGTGGAGGGAGCGTAGGAGAAAGAGATCTCGTTAATTGCGGAGACGGCGGAGCAGGCGGTGGTTTAGTAACATCAGGACTCAATGGAACTCCTTGCCTTGGCTCTACTTTAAGTCCTAGTAATGGTGGGCTTCCATTTGACTTATCTAATATTGAAATTGCTTTATCTGGAGGTCATGGTGGGGGTGCCGGAGGAGAAGTTGATAACTCTGCAATTGCCAGTGGTGGCGGAGGCGGCCGCCGAATTTATATCATAGCAGGTGGAAAAATAACTCTCTCATCTAAAGCTTCAATTCTTGCAAACGGTGGGAACGGAGCAAACTCTATCAATGAAAATGGTGCCGGAGGTGGTGGTTCAGGTGGAGTTATTATTCTTGAGGCCAGTGACCTTGATATTCAAGGAAAACTTTCTGCTTTAGGTGGTAAAGGCGGTAGAGCTAGTGACGGCGGACATGGCGGCAACGGCTCCAACGGCCTCATTCGATTAAAAGATTTAGAAGGTGTAACGGATTATATTGGTGAAAAGATTCCACCTGTAATCCAAGAATTAAAACTTGATTCGAGTATTAGTTGTGGGACGGTTGCGATAGCAAAAGAAAATAATGGTCCTGGTGCTTTCTTCTTTCAAATTTTCGGGCCTTTATTTCTTTTAGTTTTCTTGAGTCATCTTAGAAGGAAAGACCAATCCCCAGTTTCAGAATAAGTCCGTTCTTTTTTTGATCTTTAAAATCAATACTTTCAAAACCAAGTCCTGTGAACAAATTGAAACGTTCAAGACTTCTGCGGTAACTAAGTTCTGATAATGTCCCCTTCACCCCTGTAGCATATACATATTGATCGAAGAAAATATCATGATCACCGATATTTCGTCCTAGCCGGAGATGTCCGCCAAGCGTGAACTGAGACTCGCTTTTGGCCCTTACTTTATTCTCAATAGTAAAAATCGGAAGGCTCCACCATTTAACGACTGGCCCGACGGAAAACTTCCATTCATCGTTTTTGATTAAATAATCAAGAGAACCTTCAATCGAGTATTGCTGATAACTCTCCCCTTCAAAGACTTTACCCATTACAAAGTCGGCTTTGATGATTGAGAGATATTTATCAACTCTTTCAAAACGAAGCTCTGTCGCTGCTAAAACTTCTCCCTTAACCTTCCCCGTTTCTCCATCGCTAAACTCCATATTGTCGATAGATGGGCGATACAAAAGGAAAAGTTGATTTTTATCTGCTTCTTCTAAAACATTATTTTTAAAACTAATGTGAAAACTTTTTTCTTCGAACTTACTTTCTCCAAAATCATTAAATGATTTGACTCTTACAAAGTAGCGACCTGAGTTCACTTCAAACTCGTAATTATTTTCAGGCGAATTAATAACCTTTGGATCCGTGAAGTCTTTATTATTTGCAATTTCAATTCGGTAGAAAGAAGCAAGATTATCTTTCTCCCAATTCACTGACACTGACTTTTCCTTCACTGTGAGTTTTAAATCTTTAGGAGTTCCTGGCATCAGGTGTTTAGAAGTTACTTCTAAAAGCGAGGCTTCACTAAATTCACTTTCTCTTCCCCAGTGGTCAATGATGGAGTAACGGTAAAAGAACTTTCCACTCCGGGCCCCTTCCCAGGTGATCTGATTTTTTACCGACGTTCTTGTAAAAAGAAGCTCCTTAAGATTCTCATCTCGATAAATTTCTAACTTATAAAACTTTGCTTCTTCATGCTTAGGAAGTTTAAGCGAAACGAAAGTAGCTTCGCTCGCTATAGCTCTCGGTATGAAGCTAAATAATGATGTACTCTTTCTTAGCTTTAAAGGCACTTTAAGCTGCGGAAGACTCTTAGGTTTCTCAGGAGCAGGAGTTGGCTTAATAATGATTCTCTTTGGAGGAGATACTTTCCATTTACCATCTGAGAGGATACGGCTTCTCCAAAAATAAGAACCAACTTCAGGAATACTCACCTTGAGGCCCGGGTCTCTTACTTTCTTAGATAAGATAATATCTTTAAAATCTTGACTACGAGACAGCTCAAATAAGTATTCTCCCTCTGAACCACTCCAACTAAAATTGACATCCTGATCTGGTCGAGAGAGTTCAACTGTATAGACCTCTAAGTTTTTCTCTTTTGATAAATCCTTAACCCAAACCCGAGACTCTGGAGACCATTGATCAAGAGGATTATCAGCTGCTTTAACTTTAACAAAGAACTCACCTTCATCAGAAATATTCCAGATGAAACGATCCCTTGCTTTAAAAGTTTTTGTTCTCCCCATATGGTGACGAATAGAGACGATGACTTCTCCTGGATAGTTCCAAGAAAATTCTACTTTCTCAGACTCGAGATCATAAGTTTGCACTTCATAGTCACGAGGAAATAGATTCGTCGGAATATCTTTTTTAAGATCAAATACTTTGAAATTCTGCCAAGAAGACCAAGTTGTATCCTGATAATCTGGATACTTCTTTCGAGCTCTCCATCTGTAGTCTCCTTCTGCATCTATCGTGGCCTGAAAGAGGCCTCCTCTTATAAATTCATGAAAGACTATTCTTTCTCCTGAGTAAATCTCAATTTCTATTTCTTCCTCACTGGCCTCCCATTGGAAGTTTAAACTCTCCGGAAGATCTAACTTGAACACTGATTCATCAAGGGGGCGAAATAACTTTGGAGGAGTATCTTTGATAATCTCAAAATTAAAGATAAGAGACTCCTGAGAGTCAGCAATCACTCTCCAGTAATAGTTACCTGGTGCAAATGTCTGCCCTCTTCTATAGACCTTAGGGTTCTTAAACTCTTTTGAGTCCGAGATATGGATTGTGCCAGGGTAATCCCCAAAAATGATTTCGAAGCGATCTCTAGTGGTATAGAAGCGCTCCATCGGTAAAGGCTGAGGAGTAATATCAAGTCTCTTTTTGACTACGACTTCCTTAGATCCCACTTCGACAATATTGGTAGAAGAAGCTTCAATCACTTTTTTATCTTGGTCAATAACGTCCACTTTCCCTGAGACTACCCCTATCAGAGTTTTTTCTCCGGCCTTTTGAATGGCAACTTGCGCTTCATCTGACTTTAATTTGAAAGTTTGGTCTCCTACTTGGATTTCTAAATCTTTCCCACTCAGTCGAGTCGATAGCTCTCCTTTAACAAGATTAAGATTACTAGCACTCACTCGTACTAAGCTATTTTCACTGACCTCAATTACATTTCCGTTATTAAAACTTATCTTGGCCGAAGAGCCCTGAGCGGTGAATACCAATTGATTATCTTGAATTGCACTTCCTTGGGATGGAGTTTTCCAAAAAAGATCAGATCCTTGTCTCGTCTTCACTGTCTGTTGAATCATTTCAAGCAAAGCAATTCCTGTCTTCGAAGAATCTCGATGAGAGAACATTAGTTGATAAGAACTAGCAACTACTAACAATAATCCTATGAGACCCATGAGAAGGTCTGCTCGCTTTAAGTGCATAATTAATTCTAATGACTTATGGGGTAGGTAAAAAGGGTAGGCTTAATTTACCACCCTATCAGGATTATAATCAAATCATGAACTTAACGATTAAATACCCATTGAAGCTTAAACTTCTATTACTGCTCGCTTTTATGATGGTGATAAGCTTGGCCGTCTTCGTCACTTTCGCTGTTCAAATCTTTCGAGCAGATAAATCGGCCTACATCTATGAGGCCCTCCTTTCTAAGGCGAATACTGAGAAAATAATTTTTGAAAACCAAATCCGTTTAAGTTCTTCTTCACTTGAAGTTAAAGACAATAAGTTATTTCTCAATAAAGAACAGCTCAGAAAAGATAATTTAGGCTTCGAGGAAGGGATCATACAGACAGATCTTATTTTCCCTAAAGACAATAAGTTCTACCTACTTGGTGAAGAGCTTCAGGAAGTTCAAAATGAAAAGTCTGTAGTCCTCCAAGATATTTTCACGAAGAATATTTTTGAGACAGTTAGAGAAATAACACTCGATGATAAGAAATATCTTTTTTCTTTTTCTTATCAACCAGAGTTCAACTTTATCATTTCAACTCTTATTCCTTACGATGTTGCTTTTAATGCTACCGATGAACTCATTGAACAATCTCTATTTTTTGGGACTTTTATCTTAGGGCTCTGTCTTATTCTTTCTGTTTTCTTAGTGAGACCTTTGACAAGACAGCTCGAAGAATTATTCGTTCATACTCAAAAAATAGCAGCCGGTGATTTCAAATCTCGAATTCCTGTGCGAGGTAGTGATGAAGTAAGTGCCCTCACCTCCTCTGTGAATAATATGTCTCAACAGATTGGTCACTATATAGAAGAAATGAAAGAGAAGGCCCGTCTAGAGAATGAAGTGGCCGTTGCACAGTTAGTTCAATCGTCCTTTTTCCCTGAACCTAGTTATCAGGATAATAAACTTAGTTTTTTTGCTCACTATCTCCCAGCAAGTGAATGTGGTGGTGACTGGTGGGGAGTTTTCCACACTCCTACCCATAAAATATTTTTTATCGCGGATGCAACAGGGCATGGAGTTCCAGCAGCACTTCTAACCGCTACGATGAACTGTTGTAAAACATCACTGAACTTCTTACTTGAATCTAGGCCTGAACTCATTGATGCCCCCGAAGAAATTCTTCGATATATGAATCAAGCCGTCCTAGGGGCCGGTAAAGAAATTCAAGTGACATGTTTTGTTGCCATTTTAGAGTTGGATACCAATAAACTCACATATGCCAACGCTTCTCACCCAGTCCCTCTCCTTTTCAACTCATCAGTCCAAGTTCTTGAAAAGAGTGACATTATTCCATTACAAGGACCTAATGGTCCTCGCTTAGGGGAAAGAGAGAGTGCAGTCTATGAAAAACAAAGCATGCAACTCAAGGCCCATGATACGATTATTCTTTATACAGATGGAATACTTGAAGCAACTAATGTTGAAGATAAACGCTGGGGTGAAAGAAGATTTATTAAGGTCATAACCGAAAATCACAAGCTAGATTCTCAGCAATTACTTACAACTGTAATGTGTACGTTGGAAGATTTTATGAAGGATTCAAAGCAGGATGATGACTTCACCCTATTGAGTTTTAAGGTGCTTTCATGATTAAAGTAATTCTAAAGCTTCCTGTTGATTATCAAAAAGAAGTTAGTGATTACCTAGCTCCTTATTTTCTCATTGGTGAGGATGAAAGCACTGATGAAATATTAGTGACTGATATCAAGTATGTTCTCAACAATCAAGTTCAAGTGACTCCTAGGACATTTGTCATTTCTAACTTGAGTGATGCCGAGAACGTACTCTTAATTCATAAATATAAAATCCATCATCTCATAGGGAGAAATCCTCAAGTTTATCTCGATGAGATTTTAGATAATTTGCGCAAACTAACCTCTAAACAGTTTTGGGGGTTCAAGCATTACTTTGGAGATACTTTACAAGAGCGAATAATTTCTTTTTCTGATTCCACAAATATTCAGGAAAAGATGACAGAAGAGTTGAGAAACTTTCAGTTTGATGGTTATTTCTCTTCGCCCAACGACTATTTGAGACTCATGGCCAATGAACTTCTCTCTAACTCTCTTTATAAAGGGCCGAACAAGAGAAGACATGAGAAAGGACTAGAGGCTTCAGATCGTCGTTCCCCTGTTTTTCTCAAAGGTTCTGACTTAGTTCAGGCAACACTTGGGGCCAATGAAAAAGGGGTTGCTCTTTCAGTTCAAGATTCATTTGGTGAACTTACTCACGAAATCCTCATCACTAATCTTGTGAGAAGTTTTGAAGAAAAAACGCCACTGGATAAAAAAGACGGAGCAGGACTTGGACTCTATCTTACTTATCTTCACTCCAATCAACTTATAGTGAATCTTAAACAAGGGTTTCGCACAGAGGTCATTTGTATCATTGATAAGAACAAGCGATTTTTAAATTATAAAAGTAGAATTAGATCATTTCATTTTTTTGAAGAGGTAGTTAGTGAAAAGACTCACGCTTAATAAAAAACTCAACGATGGAGTTTTACACGTACAACTTATTGGGAACATTGATGAAGATACAGACCTCTCTGAAATATTAGAGACAAAGGCTTCTGAAATTATATTTGATTTTGATCAAGTCGAATTAATTAACTCATGCGGTATCAGAGAATGGATCAAATTTTTAGATAACCTTTCTGCGGAATCTATTCAATACGAAAACTGCCCTCAGATCATTATCGAACAAATTAATATGGTTCATGGATTCATTCGTCTAGGAAGCAAGCTCAATAGCTTTTATGCTCCCTACTACTGTGAGGATTGTGACAAAGAAAGAAAAACCCATATCACAAGTAATGATGTAAAAAGCAAAAAAGCACCTAAAATGAATTGTCCAGATTGTGGTAGCGAAATGGAGTTTGATGCTCTTGAAGCGACATACTTTAATTTCCTAGGGAAATAGAACATGCTTTCAACTTACGATCACATCTTTGATGCAACGATTGGTCTAGATATCAAGGGTCAAATCATTTACTTTAATCACCAGGCCACAAGTTTTTTTAAACTTTCTCCTCGCCTTTTAAAACAAAAAAAACTTCTCGAAGAGATATTTAGAGTAGATGAGTTTGATTTAACCGAATGGATTGATAAATCGCTTTTAAGCTTTGAAGTTAATCTTTCTCCTGAAATCCAGATTACCCTTCTCCATGAGCCTGTTACTTTTGTTGTTGTATTAAAGATTTTTCCGATAGAGACGCCGGAAGGGAACCGCTTTATTATCCTTTTCCAAGATAAAACGTTAGAGAATAATCTTCATAGTAAGTATAAAGATCAAGTTGAAGAACTACGAAAAACTCATGAACAAATTGTTCAAGCAGACAAACTCTCTACCTTGGGAGAACTAACTGCTAGCATTTCTCATGAAATCAATAATCCTTTAACAATTGCGTCTGGTCACTGTGAACTTCTTAATGAAGGCTTGAGTTCTAAAGACCCTATGGCAAAAATTGATTTTTTAAAGTTAACAGCTTCAACTATTCTAGAGTCTCTTGATCGGGTCAACCAGATCATCAAAAATATGCAGTCCTTTCTTCACAAGAAAGAAGATAAAAAAGAATATTGTAACCTCTTTACGATCATTGATAATGCACATCGCTGGGTAAGAGGACAAGATCCAGAAATTAAAATAAATCTAAAAATCGAAAACTGCCAGAACGCAATTGTATTGGCCAACAGTCTTAAGCTAGAACAAGTATTCCTTAACTTCTTTAAAAATGCTTACGATGCTCTACTTGAATCAAATACTAAAAATCCAGTCATTGAAATAAGTTTCGAGTTAATTGATCATCAAGTTTTAATTCATATCAAGGATAATGGTCCGGGGGTCCCTTCTTCCTTGAAGAAAGATCTCTTCAAACCTTTTAGTACTTCAAAAGAGTCTGGAAAAGGAACTGGTCTAGGATTATCAATTAGTGCAAAAATCATTGAATCCCATCAGGGAACAATTCAGTTAATGGACTCTACAGTAGGGGCCCATTTCCTAATCACGCTTCCTTCAATTGAAAAGTATAGCTATTCACGCACTGACTTTTTTAGAATCGATCAACTTCGAAAACGTATACTTATTCTAGACAACGAAGCCCTCATTCTTAATCTTATGAGCAGCTTCTTAGAAGATACGGGTCACTATATCATCGGCTCCTCAAGTCCCGAAGAGGCTTTGGATCTCCTTGATAAGGCCAACATCGATATTATTATCACTGATTACACTATGCCTTCAATGAACGGATCTCAATTTTCTAAGCTCGCCAGATCTAAAGATTTCTCCGGTCCCATCTTTTATATGACGGGTTCACAAAATATTGAGAGATATAATGTCGATAAGGATAAATATAAAATAAGTGGGGTTATACTCAAGCCCTTCCACAAGGATGAGATTGTACGAATTATTAATTCTGCGGTTAAAGGACTAGCAAATGAATAATAAAGCGATACAAAGCATGAATGTTTTAGTTGTTGATGATGAGGAAAAGATCGGCGAACTCATTAGGATTTTTTTACAATCGGCTTTCCCTTTCAATTCGATTATTGTTGCGCCTAATGCTCTTCAAGCTTCTCAGAAATGCTTGAACCAAGAGTTTGATTTAATGATTATTGATCACGTCATGCCCGGGAAGCCTGGCCTTGAATATATTGAGTCTCTTAAGAGTTCATTTAAATTTCAAAAAACTAAAATTATTTTAATCTCTGGTTACCTAGAGCAAGAAGATGTTTTGAAGGCCATTAACTTAGGAGTAAAAAACATTATTGTGAAACCATTTAACAGACAGCAAATTATTTCAAAAGTTGAAGAAGCATTGAACATCACGGCCAATATTTAATCGTCGCAATCCTCATCTTCGCATTTATGTTTTTTCTTTTCGACACACTCATCTTTCATGTCGCAAATATCACAACTTCCCATAAGATTTGCGATACCACCGCATGAGCCAGAAATAGGTTTTCTTTTAAAGATCACCCCTACTGACATAATAAGAACTGCACCTAGAAATGCACCTACGGTAAAAATCATTATTTCCATAAGAACTCCACTGGCGTAAGCCGTATTGTGAGCACTATAATACCTCCAAGATGGATATAAAACTAGTTTCTGGCCTCTTGTTGATACATTTTATGGCCCTCATCTCCCCTGGTCCTGACCTCATTCTTACTCTTAGGAATGCCGTCAACTATGGTATGAAATCCGGAATACTTAGCTCCCTGGGCTTTGGAACTGGTATCTTCTTTCACTCATTGTTAGCTTTGATTATTATTCAAGGGTTTGGGCAATTTCCAGAGGATAAACTCCCACTTTTAGGGCTTCCTGGCTCAGCTTTCCTGATCTATTTAGGAATAAATGCCTGGCCAAAAAAGTCTAGCGCAGTCCAAGAAATGGACCTCTCTCAAAAAAATTCAATAGGTCCTTATCTCCAAGGTTTTTTTACAAATCTTCTCAACCCTAAGGCATCCATTTTTACTATCGGACTTATTACGACTCAAGTTAGACCAGATACGTCACTAATCACTCAACTTAGCCTAGTACTGGGAATTGTAATCCTAACCATCTCATGGTTTAGTTTTGTCACCCTTGTTTTATCGCGGCCTTCAATGAGAGATTTCTACTTTAAGCAAAGTAGAGTCATCAATTATCTGTTCAGCATTTCATTTATTATATTTGGATTGATGCTAATTAAAGATGCACTTGGTTTGCTTTCAAATAATCTTTCATAAGTTTATTTGAAAGTTCCTTATACTCTCCAGGTTTAATGGCCTCTAGAAGTAACACTTTAAGCCCTAGCTGATCGGCGATTTCAATACCCTCATGACCTAAAACCATTAATGCCGTTCCCCAAGCATCTGTTTCAAGAGCAGAACCTGCAATGACCGTAGCAGAAGCAATTTGATGTTCCACAGGTTTTCCTGTTCGAGGATCAATGATATGAGATTTTCTCACACCATTTTCTGTGAAAAATTGTCGGTAGTTTCCTGAAGTTGCAATTGATTTATTTCTGATGCGAAGAGCGATCTGAACACCTCGACCTTTATCTTGAGAGGGTTTTTCAATTCCTATGATCCATGGATGACCTAGGGATTTCTCACCTTTAACAAGAAACTCTCCCGAAATATCGATCATGTAATTTGTAATTTTATGATCTTCTAAAAGAAGTCCTATGAGATCTGCGGCCCATCCCGGAACAAAAGAATTGGTATCTATTTCTACTTCATCCATTAGCTTCCAAGCTTCTTGGGTTTTAGAATCCCATTGAATATTTCGCATCCCCACTTTTGTTAAGGCGAGCTTGATCTCTTCTTCTTTAGGAGATTTATTCTGTTTTTTAGCACCAGCACCAAACCCCCAAACTTTAATCACAGGCCTCAAGGTCGGGTCAAAAGCACCCATACTTATTTGGTTCATCTTTTTACAAAACTCAAGCATTTCAATGAAACGAGGTGAAACCTTCATTTTTTGATTTGCCTTCAGATTGTTAAACTGTGTTACTACTGAGTCGCCCTGATAGTTTGAGAACTCATCATTCACATCTTTAAAAAGTTTTTCAATCTCTGCTTGCAGTAAAGTGGTATCTGATTCTCCTATCCATTTGATAATGTAGTAAGAGCCAAAAACATTGCCTTGTAATTGATGAATGGTCGGAGTTTTTTCTGAACAAGCAGAAATAAAGAAGAGAGTAAAAAGAAAAACCCCTCGGAACACATTTACTCCGAGGGTTTGAGAATTTATATTAGCCACCGAAATCATCGAGCATGATATCTTCTCTCTCTACACCAAGAGAAAGAAGCATATTAATGACGGACTCGTTCATGATTGGAGGTCCACATAAGTAGTACTCACAATCTTCTGGAGCCGGGTGATCTTTCAGATACTGCTCGTAAAGAACGTTATGGATGAAGCCTGTTGGGCCTGTCCAGTTATCCCCAGGAAGTGGTTCAGAAAGAGCTACAGTCCATTTGAAATTTGGATTCTCTGCTTGAATTCCGTTGAAGTCATCAACATAGAACATCTCACGAACAGAACGAGCTCCATACCAGAAAGTAACTTTACGATCTGTTTTAAGACGCTTGAATTGGTCGAAAATGTGTGAACGCATTGGCGCCATACCTGCTCCACCACCAACAAAGATCATTTCTTTCTTAGTGTCGCGAGCAAAGAACTCACCAAATGGTCCAGAAATTGTAACATCATCACCTGGTTTTAGATTGAAGATATATGAAGACATCTTACCAGGAGGAGTTCCCGCAGGAGCCTTTGGATGTGGAGTTGCAATACGTACGTTTAGCATAATAATCCCTTTCTCTTCAGGGTAATTTGCCATTGAGTAAGCACGTACTGTTTCGTCTTCAACATATGATTTGTATTGCCAAATATTGAACTTATCCCAGTCTTCACGGAACTTTTCTTCAACATCAAAATCTTTGAAGTCAATTGAAAGACCAGCTGGACGTTCAATCTGGATAAACCCACCAGCACGGAAAGGAACCTCTTCTCCAGCAGGAAGCTCAAGAACAAGCTCTTTAATGAAAGTAGCAACGTTGTTGTTAGACTTAACTTTACACTTCCACTTCTTAACCCCGAATACTTCTTCAGGTACTTCGATTTTCATATCCTGCTTACATGTTACCTGACATGCCAAGCGCATCCCTTCACGGGCCTCTTTCTTAGTGATGTGAGAAAGCTCTGTTGGAAGGATATCTCCTCCACCAGTGTGAACAATGGCCTTACACTGACCACAAGTTCCCCCACCGCCACAAGCAGATGATAAAAAGATTTTTTCAGCAGCAAGAGCAGTTAAAAGCTTTCCACCACCAGCAATCTCGATATCTTTTTCATTGTTTATATTTATTTTAATGTTTCCAGTAGAAACCAGTTTTGACCTTGCGATTAAAATAATCGTAACAAGAACAAGGATCACCGCTGTAAACATTCCCACCGATAATAAAATTTCGCTCATATTGATCCCTTATAGTTGAATTCCCGCAAACGCCATGAAAACGATGGCCATAAGACCTACAGTGATGAACGTAATACCAAGACCGCGAAGTCCTGCTGGAACATCAGAGTAGACCATTTTCTCACGGATTCCCGCTAGTGCTACTAATGCTAAAGCAAATCCAAGACCTGAACCTGCTCCATAAACTACTGATTGACCAAAGTCATAACCTCTTTCAACCATAAAGAGTGATCCACCCATAATGGCACAGTTAACAGTAATCAATGGAAGGAAGATCCCTAGAGCATTATAGAGACTTGGTACATACTTATCGAGAATCATCTCAAGGATCTGTACCATCGCTGCAATCAGAGCAATGTAGGAAATAAGACCTAGAAATGAAAGGTCAGAATCAGGAAGTCCTGCCCAACCAAGTGCTCCTGGTTTTAATAAATAATTATAAACCAGATTGTTCGCAGGTACAGTAACGACTTGAACAACAACCACTGCAATACCAAGTCCTATAGCAGTATCAACTTTCTTAGAAAGAGCTAAGAAAGTACACATTCCTAAAAAGAATGCGAGGGCCATATTCTCAATAAATACAGATTTAACAAATAAGCTTAGATATTCTTCTAACATACAACCCTCTTAATCCTGTTCTACTTGTTCAGGTTTTACAGTTCTAATTCCCCATATAATGAGACCAATGATAAAGAAGGCACTCGGAGGAAGAAGTAAAAGACCGTTAGACATATACCACCCACCTTCAGTTGTTAAAGGAAGGATAGAAATTCCTAGGAGCTTACCTGAGCCTAAGAGCTCTCTAACAATGGCAACTAGAATTAGAATAAAAGAATAACCAAGTCCGTTACCCACACCGTCGATAAAAGAAGCGAAAGGCTTATTTTTCATCGCAAAGCCTTCTGTTCTCCCCATTACAATACAGTTTGTAATAATGAGACCAATATATACCGACATCTGTTTTGAAACGTCGTATACAAAGGCTTTTAAAACCTGATCTGCTACAATCACCGCAGAAGCAATAACTGTCATCTGAGCAATAATACGGATAGAGTTTGGAATTTGATTTCTAATCGTAGAAACCATCATTGAAGAAACACCTGTTACTAAACAAACTGCCACTCCCATGATGAGGGCCTGTTTCACTTGAGTTGTTACAGCTAGCGCAGAACAAATCCCAAGAACTTGAAGAGCAATTGGATTGTTTTTTACAACAGGGTCTAAAAGTAGTTCTTTAGTTTTCAGTTGAAACCTCTGCTTGAGTCACATTGTTCTGTGCTCTAAAGTTTTCTAAGAACTTTCCATATCCCATGTCTGATAACCAGAATTGGAAGGTTCCTTCTACTCCATTCATTGTTAATGTAGAACCTGAGATACCATCAATTTTATGTTCAGCATTTGGTGCGCCTTCAGGAACTTTTGACTTAAGAACATCAATAGCAGGCTTAAAGTTCTCATCATAAACTTTTTTACCTTTCCACTGACCAATCCAAGCAGGATTATCTACTTCTCCACCAAGCCCTGGAGTTTCTCCATGAGCATAATATTGGAATCCTCTAACAGTCGTTGTATCTGCTTCAAGAGTGAGGAACCCTTTCATCGTTGACCAAAGTCCCTTACCAACAAGGTGAAGAACAATAAGCTCAATTTCTCCGTCATTTTTTACAAAATAAACAACTTGCTGACGCGCTCTTTTCTTAATTCCAGCAACATCTAATCTTGTAGGAATGTTATCACTAGCGACTTTGCTTTCATCAAAGGTAGCAGGATCTACATCAAGAATTTCTCCAGATTCTAGATCGACAACAGCTGGCTCAACTCTTTTAAAAATTTCATTGATGTCTGCACCAGGAGTATAAAGTCCTGTGGACATTAGAATATTCTTTTTAAAGTCAAGGTCTGCATTAACTAATTGACGCGGTTTTAGAACAACGACTGCCCCAGAAACTAGAACAGAACAAACAACGCACAAGATTGCCGCGATTGTGAGTGTTTTACCAGCTGACTCAGACATGACGGGCCTTCCTTCTATTAATATTAGATTTGATAACAAAGTAATCGATTGTCGGCGCAAAGGCGTTCATGAATAGAATCGCAAGCATCCAACCCTCAGGATATGCAGGGTTCACAACACGAATAAGAACTCCAAGAACTCCAATAAGAATTCCGTAAATCCATCTTCCTGCATTAGTCATTGATGCGGAAACTGGGTCTGTTGCCATGAACACTACAGCAAAAGCAAATGAACCTAGAACAAAGTGCCAGTGTGGAGTGAGAGCAAACATTGGGTTTGTTTCACTTCCAATTGCATTGAATACAAGTGCCATTCCCACCATTCCGAGAAGTGAGCCAAGCATAATTCTCCAAGAACCAATACCTGTGGCAATCAATACAGCAGCTCCGATAAGAGCACCAAGAACAGTTGTCTCACCCATTGAACCTGCACGGAAACCTAGGAAAGCTTCCATCCAAGAAATATTGAGTGCATCAACACCACCAACAGCAACTTGAGCAAGAGCAGTTGCTCCAGTGTAACCGTCTACTGCTACCCACACAGCATCTCCTGAGATTTGACCAGGATAAGCAAAGAAAAGGAAAGCACGGGCCATAAGGGCCGGGTTGAAAATATTTTTTCCTGTTCCACCAAAAATTTCTTTAGCAAATACAACTCCAAAAGACGTACCAAGAGCTACCTGCCAAAGAGGAATTGTCGGAGGAAGAATAAGAGGGATTAACCAACCAGTTACGAGGAATCCTTCATTCACTTCATGTTTTCTAACAGAAGCAAAAAGAACCTCCCAAAAACCACCTACGATATTACAAACTAACCACACAGGGATGAAGTAAAGTAATCCGTAAACAATATTGGCCAAAAAGTTTGAAGGGTCATGAGCAAATCCAAGACTTGCAAAAAGCTCATGTCTCCAGCCTACAGCTTGGAATTCTCCGCCAGCAAGAACTGCATTCGCTTGGTACCCAGTATTGTAGAGGGCCATAAATACACAAGGAAGCATGGCCACAACAACTGTAAACATCGCTCTCTTGAGATCTAAGGAGTCTCTAACGTGTGCATTTGATTTTGTTACAGAATCCGGAGTGAAAGCAAAAGTATCAAGCGCTTCATATAGCGGATAGAACTTTTCAAGCTTTCCACCTTTTTCGAACAGGTGTTTTTTACCGTCCAAATAGTGTTCTAAGAACTTCATTATTAGCCTTCCTTCTCAATGATATTCAAATTTTCTCTTAAGACCGGACCGTACTCATTTTTACAAGGATCAACAAAAGTACATAGTGCCAAATCTTCTTCATCTAGCTCCAATGCTCCTAAGCTTGCTGCATAGTCTGTATGCTTAACCATAAGGTAGCGAAGAAGCTGAGTTGGTAAAATATCAAGAGGCATTACTTTTTCAAAAGAACCGATTGGAACGATTGAACGAAGCGAGCCATTGGTATTTGTATCGAAGTTAAACTTCTTTCCAGGAATAAGTTTTGAAAGGAAAACAGACTTCACAGAAAACTTATTAAGACCAGGTGATTGCCATCCTAGGAATTCTCTATGATGACCTTCTTTTAGCATGCTAACTTGGTTATGAAATGGTCCAAGATAAGCAGATGCTCCTGTTGCAATTCTTCCACCAAGAACAGATCCTGAAATAAAACGGATATCTGTATTATCGAACATCTCACCATTGGTAAGCTCTGTAATACTTGCACCTTTAAATGTTGTTACAAGACGAGGATTGCGAGCAGCTGGTCCAGCTAGAGCGATCACTCTTTCAGAACTTAGCTTACCACTTGTGAAAAGCTTTCCAACAGCAACCACATCTTGATAACCGATGTGCCATACTGTTTTATTAAGTGAAACTGGCTCTAAGAAATGAATATGAGTTCCTACGTTTCCTGCCGGATGTGGACCAGAGAAAGTCTCATGTTTAACATTAAGACCTGCAAGATCTACTTTGGATCCAGGATTTGTAATCACATATGTTTTAGGAGTAAGTTTAGAAAGAACAGCAACACCTGCTTTAAAATCAGCAAGTTTGTCAGCAAGAACAACCTCTGGGTTTGGTGCAAGAGGATGAGTATCCATCACATTGATGAATAGTGCAGCAGCTGTAGAATCTACCGCAGGACTTTTTGAGAATGGACGTGTTCGAAGAGCAGTCCAAAGTCCAGATTCAATAAGTAAGCATTTCGCTTCCTCTGCTGAAACATCTGTTCCTTTTGATTTGTAATTTTGAAAAGTGACTTGTTCCTCACTCTCAATATTAATCACTATTGAGATGAACGCTCTCTTCTCACCTCTGTTAATCTCTGTCACTGTTCCCGCTGCAGGTGCTGTAAAGATAACTCCAGGAGTTTTCTTATCCTCAAAGAGGGCCTGACCTTTTTTAACTTTGTCACCAACTTGAACTAGAAGAGTTGGCTTCATTCCAACATAATCTTGTCCTGTTACAGCAACAGTTTTGATCGCAGGTCCTGAGAAGATTTTTTGTACAGGTGCCCCAGTCATGGGCAGATCTAAACCTTTACTAATTTTAATCATGGACGTTCTTCCCTTTTATATATGGCAATGCATAATCAAATGTGATTAGTGAATATTTATCGGGGGCAAATTTTTGAGCTAATTTATCAAACTCATTATATAAACTCAATCGTTAGGAATAGATTAACCTCTTTTTTGCTTTGCGCTAGCCCCTGTTAAAATTTCGTTCCTTTTTATTAAACACTGCAATAAAATACTCCTATGATTACCAGTTCAGAGCTCATCATAGAAGGCAGTTACAATTACCTTCAGGGAAACAAGTTATATTCCATAGAGAATTTTAAATTGTCTCGTCGCCTTGAATCTCATTTCTTCTTCTTTGAGGCCGAAGTTCTTTCTCGAATAGAAACTGGTGAGTTTCTCAAAATAAAGGTTTTCTACGAACTCAATCAAAATATGACGCCTGTCGCAATGAAGATCGAAAAGTCTCTAGGTGAGAAATATTCTCTAGAGACATTTGAAGTTAGTCCAGTGGCCCATGAACTCACCTATAAGTTCACAAGTGAGGGAAAAACAAAATCCCTAACTAAGAATCATTCCGTTAAGCATTATTTATCCTCTCCAGCGGTTTGTACTTCAGCGGTCTTCTCTTTAACTAAGAAATTTGATTCAACAGGGAAAACACCGGTGATCTTAGTCGCAGGCCACCAATCGTGGCAAATTGATTACGCTCAACCTATAGAGAGCACCCTATTTGCTGAATATAATAATAGAGAAACCATTGAGCTTAATATCGCAGGGCAATCACTAGAGGCCCAAAGTCTCTCACTTTTCGAAAACGACTCTCTCGCTCTTGTTGGACAAGAAAGTAAAGTCGAACTTATGCTTAGTAAGCACTACTCTATTCCCTACCAACTCATCGACAAAGATCTTAGAGTTGATATCAAGTTTTTAAAGCGGGTTGATTAAACTTTAAAATATTCTTTAATTACTGCGCAAGCTTCACTAATAGGTAAACTCTTAATTTGGTAAGGCTCCATTAATTTTTGAAACGATCTTAATGTGCCCCCCTTCCAAGTACGAATTCGATTATCCACCACTAGAATCGCTCCATGATCATTTTCACTACGAAGTAGTCTTCCAAACTTCTGGTGAAGGGATCGTGTTCTATGAGCTAAGAAGTAATCATGAAATTCATTACCAAACTTATTCTCGAAAAAATCTCTACGTTTCTGAATGACAAGGTCTTGCCTCACGTCTGGGATTTTATCGATGACAATGAATTGGAGCTTGTCACCAGGAATATCAATTCCCTCTCCAAAACTCTCCATTCCAACAAGAATGGCACTTTCTTCTTTCTTAAAATCTTCAATCACATTTTTTCCAAGCCCTTGGACAAAAACGGGAATTTTCCCTTCGAACTCTTTAAGAATAATTTCCACAGCACGCTCAAATCGCTGGCGTGATGAAAAAAGGAGAAGAGTTCTACCTCCGAGATCTCGAATCAGTGGATTCACTTTTTCAAGGAGGTCTGGAACAAATAAGGGGTCTGAGATTCTTCTGGTATCTGAACTTAGAAATACTTTTGATTTGTTTTGATAATCATAAACAGCATCTAAAAAAAGACCTTGCTTAAAGCGTTTCTCGGCAGGGAGGTAGGTATAACCAGTCATCCATTCAACGCTTTGAACACCTGAGTCTCCACTAGCATTTCCTAGAGTGGCAGAAGTAAAGACGACTGAACTACTTGGCGCAAGAAGTTCTTCATGAATCATCTTGCCCACATCAATAGGGCTTGATTCAATGACGTATCCATCAGCTTCTGAATATTTAATAATCGTTGACCACTCCTCTGGAGTTTCAAGGCAATGCTTAAGACCTTCTGTGAGCTTTTCTAAATTCCCAAAGCTTGATTCAAAAACGGCCCAGGCCTGAAGCTTCTTAGAGTTATTCTTAAAGTCTTTATGATCCCAGCGACTCATATAAGGGAGAAACAGGGTATAGAGATCCGTTAAAACAAAGAGAACACTCTCCAAAGAATGGTAAATAGTCGTAGAGAGAGAATCCTTTAATTCTTCTTTTCGAGGGAAAGGAAGTTCATTGGAATAAATAGGGTTATAGTTCGGTAGCTTTTTGAAGAAAGCTTCCATTAAATCTTTAAGTGGCTCAATATGGTCACTCAAGATCTTCAAAGAAGAGTGAGTTCTTTCTCGATTCTGCTCCATTTTATCTTGAGAATGAGGATCGTGCTCATCTGATTGAATTAAATAATTTAGAGCACCCATCCCTTGAGTCATATATTTTGCAAAATTATCAAGATTACTATTTCCTATTTCAATCGCATAGGCCTTAGTGGCCTCCCCTTCTAATCGATGAGCCTCGTCCACCACTATGTACTGTGGCTTATCGATGCTTCTTGGCCAATTAAGCATAAGGGCGTGGTTACCAATAATAAGCTTGGCATCTTTTGCTTCTCGAAGACCTTGCATATAAGAACACTGATCAACCATCGGACAACTACTCCCTACACATGCGCGATAATCAACAGCAAGTTCGCTTTCTTTTTCTTGGAGTGTTGGAAATATTTTCTTGAGAACAAAAGGTATTTGTTCACGTGTAAGTTTATCCTGATAAGCATTTTTCAGATTGTAGAAAAAAAACATCTCAAAATAAGCTTTAGTAAAGGTTGTTGTGAAATCATCGAGTAGACTTAAATTATTATCATCGTTCTCTCTAAAGATGAGTTCACACAAGTGGTTATTACTTCCTACGAGTCTAACAACTTTTGTTTCATCACCAAGGCCAAGTAAATTTTTAACCTGAGGAATGTCTTTAGCAAGGGCCTGATCTTGCAAGGTTTTAGTTCCCGTTGCAATTAAGCAGCGTTCATTTTCTTGCAATGAAAAAAGAAGACTCGGAAGTAAATACCCCATGGTCTTACCTGTTCCGGTTGGGGCCTGAATAAGAGCATGGATTTTATTTTTAAAGGCCTGCCCTACTCTTAGTGATAAGGATTCTTGAGCTTCTCTATACCTATAATGAGGAAGTATTTTTTTGATTCTAGATTCATCTCTAAGAATTTTTTGAAGATTCTGTCCATTAAACTCTAAAGAAAATCCTCCACCCACATTCGTTTTCTTCTCTTCCTTCACTCGAGAGATTCGATAGTCTTCAACTGTTTTCTCTAAATTAAAATCTATTTCAAAAGCAATATCGCTAAGTTCTTCCTGAGAAAGAAAAAAGAATTTCTTAAACCAAAAGTCCTCTTCATTAAAACTCATCATTACTTCTTTGAGTTTCATTCTTTTTTCAGTTTCAAAGTAACTTAGAGAAGTGATAGTCAGCATGACTTTTAAAAGATCAATAGAGTCACTCAAGCCTCTATGCTCTTCTTTATCTGCAATTCCTAAGTGAGTAATAAAATATTCAAGATTGAGTGCTGGAGCCTCCGGTACAAGAATGGCCAGGTAGAACATAGAATCTTGAAAAGATTCACGAGGTTCATGAGCAGGAAGTGCATCAAAATATCTTTTAAGGTAAGACTCTTCAAAACGAGCATTATGAGCAATTAAAGCATGAGACTCTAAGCTGACTAAATCGATTTCAACTTTTTCCCACGAAGGAGCGAGCTTAAGCATTTTATTAGTTATGCCTGTAAGCTTAGTGATAAAGGGAGAAACTTCGTGCTCTGGTTTCACTAAACTTGAAAACTTTCGAACTAACTTAGTCCCTTCAAATTGTAAAAAACCGAGATCAATTATTTCATCGACTCCCGGATTTATTCCCGTAGTTTCGATATCAATAACAGACCAATGACCTAAATTCATAAGGAGCGCCTTTATGCGAAGTGACAAGTTATGGGTTTACCATAATTTAATAGGCAGAATTTCGTCAATTATGCTAAGTTTCATTTTAAAGATTTAGGAGAAATTCGTTTATGCAAACCTGGCTTATGCAATCCCAATCATTTTTCATTGTTATTCTGATGATTGTTGGGATCTACTATCGTCATAACAGATCCCTTCATGTGAAAATCATGAGTTTCACCATGATTTGGGACATTCTCCTTATTCTTCAAATCGAACTCTCTCGTTCGGCCATTCTCAAGGCTTCTCGTGCAATTGAAAATACTATGATATTAAATATCCATGTGGCCATTGCCATTACTACCGTTATTTTCTATGGATTAATGGTATTCACCGGAAGAAAGCTACTTAGAAATGAAATAGGCATTCGTTCTAAGCACAAGCTCCTTGGTTGGACTACACTAACACTTCGTATTTTAACTTTTGTTACTAGTTTTTGGGCAGTGTCGCCGAAGGAAGGATTATGAGTGAATTTTCATTTGTCGAAGAACTTATCACTTCAAAACTTGAAGACGCTAAAGTCTTTGTTGAAGATATGACAGGAACAAGAGATCATTTGGCCATTACTGTGATTAGCGATGCCTTCAAAGGCAAGCTACTTATTGAACAACATCAAATGTTAATGGATATTCTCAAAGAAGAATTGAAATCTCGAATTCATGCAGTAAAACTGCAAACATATACACACCAAAAATATCAACAAATGCAGGAAGGATAGATCATGAGTGATTCATTTAATATTTTAAATAATGCTGTAGAAGAAATTTTAGACCTTAATAAAGAACAAGACCTTTCAGAACAAATTAAGACTCTTCTTAACAGTTCAAAGATAGTTGTTTTTATGAAGGGTAACGCTGATGCACCTATGTGTGGTTTCTCAGCTAATACAACTGCAATCCTTAAGCACCTTGGAGTTCCATTCAAAACATTTAATATTTTAAATGATGAAGAAATCAGACAAGGTCTTAAAGAGTATTCTAATTGGCCAACTTATCCCCAAGTCTATGTGAATGGTAAGCTTATCGGTGGGAATGATATTGTAACAGAGATGTTTCAGTCAGGAGAGCTTCAAGAATACTTAGCTAATAACTAATATGAAAAGCATCATCGGCTCACTCGACCCTAGTGAAAAAAAAGTTTACATCTGGGGAGCAGGTTTTTCAGGATTGGTCCTTGGTTACTACTTAAAAAAAGCAGGACTAAGAATTACCATCTACGAAAAAGAGCCTCGGGCCGGTGGAAAAATTCAAACACTCAAAACACCAGCTGGCCCCTCTGAAACAGGGGCCAATGCAATCTTCCTCAACTATGATGGGCTGGAACTTTTAGAAGAGTTGAAACTCGATATTCTCCCAGCAACTCCAAAACTTAAAAGATTACTCTTTCTTGATGGTAAGGCCCGCTCTCCTTTCCGGATTAAAACGATTTTAAAAATTGTTTCAGGACTTGGTCGACGTCCTCCGAGACTTACTGATGGTTTAAGTGTTGCCGATTTCTTTCAACCTCTTCTAGGTAATAAGATTATCGAGGAATACCTCAATACCATTCTTGGTGGAGTCTATGCGACAACAGCAGATAATCTTCATTTCAAGAGCCTCTTTAGTGAGGTTTCTTCGCACTCTCAATTCAAAAGTTATGGAGAATTCTTTAGAACACTGAGGAAAGAAAAGAAAAGTAAGCCTCAACCGCGTGTGAAAGGTTCTGTGAGCTTTGAAGGTGGAATGAGTGTTCTCGTAGATAAGCTTTATGAACATTTAAAAAGCGATATTAAATTATCTACAAATGAAGAGTTTTACCCGAAGACTAATACGATCATCTGTACTGACGCCTTATCTGCAGCAAGTCTTTTAGAAAAGTTTCAGCCAGAAATGAGTAAAGAGCTCAGTAGAGTAAATTATCAAAAGCTTAGTTCTGCTACGATTTTTCTTCACCGCCAAATCAAGGATCTCGCAGGTAGCTTTGGCGTTCTCATCCCTCATAACTCGGGATTTAATGCGACCGGGATTCTTAATAACAAGGCGATCTTCCCGGCGAACAATCCTAATATCTTCGCTTATACTGTTATCTCCCCTCAAAAGCTTAACGAAGATGAGATCAAAGCAGATTTAAAAAAACTACAGAGTTCACTTGAAGATTCGGACTTTGAATTTATCCAGAATAATTATTGGGAAAGGGCAATTCCCCTTTATGATCTGAACCGAAGTCTTGCAATTGAAAGACTTCATACCCTTGCCCATGGTACAAATATCTGTCTTTTTGGAAATTATGTAGCAGGAATTTCTCTTCGAGAGATGATTACCGCTGCAAAAAACTTTGCAAACCAGGAGTCTAGAAATGAGTAAAACAAGTGACTTTCCTTATCTACATGGCTTCTCTGAAACCGAACAACAACGTCTCAGAACTCAAGCCGAATTTGCTGAGTATAGTATCTTTCAAAATATCGACTTTTCTCAAGCTAGAAATATTATTGAAGTCGGCTGTGGAGTTGGAGCACAGACAGAAATCCTTCTTAGACGGTTTCCAAAAACAAAAGTTACTGGTGTTGACTTAAATAAGAGACAACTTGAGGCTGCTCAGAAGTTTTTAGATAGCTGTCCAGGAGCACAGGGTCGATTCGAGCTTCATGAAATGAGTGCCGATAGTCTTTCATTTGAACCAGCTACTTTTGATGGCGCTTATCTGTGCTGGATTTTAGAACATGTACCCAATCCTGCACAGGTATTGAGTGAAGTCAGACGTGTCCTTCGTCCTGGATCAGAAATAGTGGTCACCGAAGTGATGAATTCATCATTTTTCTTAGATCCCTATTCTCCCAACGTTTGGAAATATTGGATGGCCTTCAATGATTATCAATATGACAAGGCCGGCGACCCTTTTATAGGTGCTAAACTTGGAAACCTGCTAACTCAAGTGGGCTATCATCAAGTCAAAACAGAAGTTAAAACTTGGCACTTTGATAATAGAAGACCTTCAGTTCGTAAGCAGGCCATTCACTTCTGGAGTTCTCTTCTCTTATCAGCAGCTGACCAACTAGTGGCCGAAAACTATGTTGATCAAGAGGTTGTCAATAAGGCCAAGGAAGAACTTAATAGTGTGGCCAATGATCCTAATGCTGTTTTCCTTTACTCATTTATGCAAGCGAAAGCACAGGTTTATTATTAATTTGAGTGTATAGAATTTAGACACTTTTATTCTTTTTTTCATTTTATCTCTTCCACGCTCAAGTCCTTGGTATAATCTCTTCAAACCAAGGACGAGCTTATGAATAAGTACCTGTTAACTTTTATTTTTTTAACTTTCTCAATATCTAGCTTTGCTGCCAATTGTGTTTGTAAAACTAACGAGACCACAAAAACCTATCAAGAAAGAAGTAATACCTGGTATGGAATGAAAGTGCGCTTTTCTTGCCAATACGAATGCACAAACGGCAAGGGCGAAAGAGAGCTTATTGAAGGCTTTCATAATAAAAGAGTCGTTGGTAAGGAAAAAGGCAACGAAATCGTTTGTGAAGGGACCATCTATAAAGAGCAGTACTCAACGGCCTCTAACTGGTTTTACTGGCAGTATGTAGGGAACAAGCCTTTTAATCCTCAAAAGTCTGATTCCCTATCTCTAAAGGGCTGGGCAGAAAACAACGGTTGTCGCTAAAAGACTCGACCTAAAAAAGTAACTCCTAACTGTAGGGTCTCCCATTTAACATTCTCTAGATCCTGGGCCTCTACATTTGGAATTAAAGTTAAGTAGTTATTAAGTCTATAAGTCACTCCCCAAGAAAGGGTATTACGATAAACGGAGAAGTGATTCCACTTTCTCTGACCAGGGCCTTCCTTACGAGCTCGGTGCTGAAGTACATACTCCTGATTAAACTGATAACCCCACTTATCATTCCACTTATAGCTAAAAATGAACCGATTATTAACCCTATAACGTCTGGAGTTTACATCTGACTCGTAAAGATAATAGCGATAAGTATTCCAAATAAGCATCGTTATTTTCTTAGTGGGAAACCAAATAATAAAATTTTGAAAATCTGTTTCAGACTTTATGCCTTGGCTTCTTGAGTACATTGAAAACGGATGTCCATGAGTCACCCGAATATTATAGTTTACGGTAGGGCCACGGTGAGCACGATACTGAAATCCCATCAGCACGTCTCCCATTGTTACCAAGTTTTTATCATAGCTACTATCAAGATCATTACGATCCCCTGTCACGACATAAAACTCAGGTTTTGAATATAAGGCCAGCTTGGGAGTGATATTATAACTAATGTTGAACTCATTCAAAAGGCTGATAGGCATCGGATTTTTAGTGCCGTCAGAGTAATACTGGTTATCATCTAGCTTTTTAAGAGTAGTGAATGTGTAATCCCCAAAGTAACCAATTCGAAGGTTCTTTCGCCAGTTGAGAACATTAAATTCTTCAGGTTTATTAGGCCTACTACTCTGAATCAGTGCAAGATCAGATGAAGCCAATAAATTTGTTGATAGGAGAAGTAAGAGTGAAATAAGGCCAGTCAATTTCATGTCCACCTGAAGTGATAAAGTTAATTGCTGGAATTAGGTTCTAACAAATTAAAACCTAGAATCCTAGTCAATTCTAAAAAAAAAATTCATTAAAGATTAAGTCTTATTGGCCCAATTTAAAACAATGTAATTAATACCTATCGGAGCTCTCTTAAAAGATCTCGCTTTAGGTCATTCCAGAGAGAAGAGTCTTTTTTTTTCGCTCGGATTTCAAGATCATTAAAGGTTTTCACCCAACTCAACAGTTCTTGTTGTTTCCAAAGCTTGCTGACCTGAAGGATCCCCTTATCATATTGTGACAACCGATCCTTACTATTTAAATAACTAGGATCGGCAACTTTGATTA
>CAYWMU010000010.1:0-30777 GCA_964459395.1 uncultured Bacteriovorax sp. | reverse complement strand
AGTGAGGTTGTAAGATGTTGGTTAAGAAGTTCGAAGCCGACACATTAGAAGAAGCTTTAAAGGCCGTAAAAGTAGAGCTAGGGCCAGATGCCATTATTTTAAAAACCATTACAAATAATGGTCTAAAGGGTGCTTTTAAGAAAAAAAGAATTGAAATAACAGCTGCAATTTCTGAAAAAAATTATGAAAAGAAAGCAAAGGTGGATAGAGTGCTAAATGATGATCAGAAAGAGTCTTTTTATCAAAGACCTGCTAACTCTGTTAAGGAATCTATCCAAAAGTATGCAAGTAATGATTCTGCTGGCGGATATGGAAATATTGGTCTTAATAAAGTTGTGAACACAATCTCCAAGGGATCACAAAGTATCGCAGAGGTTACTTCAAAAACATCCTCACTTCTTAAATCAAGCTTCGACGATTTCTTAAGCACTGATGATGAAGAGGATATTTTAGATGAAGAAGAGACAACTCCTTTCGTTCAAGTAAGACCTGTTCCTAGTGCCGCTAACCGTGGCAGATATGCAGAACCTCCTCAGGAAGTGTACCGTGAAGAAAAATCTAATAGTGTTTCACGTGAAGCTTATGATGAACTAAAGCAAGAACTCAAAACTCAGCACTATAAGATTGATCTTCTCGAAAAGAAAATTCAAGAGATGGCACAAGCGCTTCAGGTTAATCAAAAGAATCTGAATGAAGCAACAGGGCTGTATCAATTACGTACTACTTTAAGAACACTCGATATTGATGAAGCTCATGTGATGGACCTTATTAAAAAGGCCAATTATGAACTTTCAAAAGAGGATTTAGAAAACCCTGATATCGTGTTTGAATTTGCTCTCAAAGATATGGCCAATTCGATTAATACTGAAATGCCTTTATTTGCGAGCGTAGAAGGGAACACTATTACAGCTCTTTTCTCGGAGTCGGCAAGTGGTCAATCCACAATGGCGACTAAGATTGCTCTTCTTAAAAAAGACATTGTTGTTGTTCAATATGGACAGGATGAGCAGGAGTTTAATACTTCTGGTTTTGCTTTTCAAGTTTTCGATATCAAGCTTCACCAAGCTAAATCATTTGCTGAGGTCATTGGCATCACACGTAAGGCCTATGAGGCAAAAAAATCAGTGCTTCTTGATATTCGCCTTAGTTCGCGCAATTTAGATGAGACTCGAAAGTTTATCGAGTCTCTAAGACGTGGATTTGATAGGGTCGAAATCCTATGCACAATTTCAGCAATTCACTCAGAACTTTATAATAGAAAAATTCTTGCCCGATACAAAGACGTGGTTGATGGTGTTATCATTTCTCATGTGGACCTTTGCATGAGCTTTGGAGCAATCTTCAACGTTCATAGGGCGCACAACAACTTGCCTTTAAAATTCTATGGAACCGGACCAGTTGTTCCTGACGATCTGGAAGGAGCGACGGCAGAAAGATTAATGGCAGGGCTTTTTCAGTTTTAATTTTTGATTGTTACTAAGGGTCTGACAGGATGTCGGATCGTGCGCGACAGGAGTTATATGCACAAGACGAGTGAATGGCTTCTCTCATTTACTTCAGAAGATGAAGTAAACAAGAGTTCTGATGATCAATTTATTGAAGAAGCAAGAGGTTGTAGAAAGATTTCAGTTACTGGCGGCAAGGGGGGAGTTGGAAAGACCTCTATTGCCCTTAAAACGGCCCAAGAACTTGCTCGAGTAGGTTACCGAACACTTCTGATAGACTGCGATTCAAATCTTTCAAATACAGCTATAAAGTTAGGATTACCTGTCGATAATAAATTCGAAAAATTATTATCAGCGGAAATATCTTTTGAAGAAGCTCTCATCCAAAGAGGAAATTTTCATTTACTCTCTGCCTGTAATGGCTCACTTTCTCTTTTTGAGAATAAACTTCAATTAGACGAAGTGATTATTGATATCATTGAGTCTCACGAGCACGAATACGATTATATTCTCTTAGATTGTCCTGCCGGTTTAGAGAAGCAATCACTAAAGTTAAATTCTTATTGTGACCATCGTTTTGTTGTAGTGACCCCTGATCGTTCATCGATCACTGATTCCTATTCGCTTATCAAAATTCTTGCTCTTAACTTTGGAGTAAAGAGAAATCATTTGATTGTTAATATGTATCAACAAGAAAAGCAGTATCTAAGAGTAGCTGAAATACTGACTGATACGATTGAAAGATTCCTTGGATGTCAGACTGTCACACTCGGTGGAATTCGCAAAATTGATGTGGATTTCACTAACTTTGATACTTTTTTCCTAGCTGAAGACAATAATGAGTTTCAAAAAAACTTCGTTAAACTTTTATATGGGTTCACCGAGAAGTTAGGTGAACCAGTGAAGCCTCTTCTTACAAAGGGGAATCAGCAACTGGCTCTTGAACATGATGTTCATTAATTCAAAGAAAGCTAAGGAGAGCTCCACATGTCATCTATAACGGCCAAATTGAAGAATTTAAAAGATTACCGCAGCACAGTTGATCCGAAGGTAAAAGACGAAATCATTCTTGAATATGCTCCGCTCGTAAAATATATTGCTCAGAAAATTGCTTCAAGACTTCCGCCTAATATTGAACTCGATGACATGATTTCTTGCGGTGTAATTGGATTGATGGATGCCATCGAAAAATTTGATCCTACTCGTGATAATAAATTTAAAACATACGCAGAGTTTAGAATTCGTGGCGCAATTCTCGACGAACTTCGCTCTCAAGACTGGGTACCTCGTTCGGTACGTGAGAAGGCAAAACTAGTTGAAAGATCCTATGCTAAGCTTGAAAAAGAACTAGGTCGTCCTGCAACTGATGAAGAAATGTGTCAGGAACTGCAGTGTACGATGGATGAATTCCACGAGCTTATCAATAAATCAAAGTCTGTTTCACTTCTTAACATCGAAGATGCTCAAGCAATGAGTAAAGGGGATAAGAAGCTAATGGTGTCTTTAATGGAGACATCGAGAACTGCTAATCCTCAAACCGTTGTAGGCTATAAAAGAGCACAGGAAATTATTAAAGAGGGGATTAAGGGACTACCAGAGAAACAGCGCTTAGTGCTTTCTCTCTATTACTTTGAAGATCTTAATCTAAAAGAGATTGGACAAGTCCTAGACGTGACTGAATCACGAGTATCTCAGCTTCATACCCAGGCCATTTTAAAGTTAAAGGCCAAACTTCGTAACCAATTCGAGTCGTACGAAGACCTCGCCAGCTAATTCACTCTAGAGTCCGAGTGTAAACCTCGGACTCTTTTTCATTTTTCTCCTTCACAATCCAAGTCATTTCATCAGATTATTAAGTATAAGTAATTACTTAAAGGGTGAATTCAATGGATTGGAAAAAGACCTTTAATCGCGGTCAGTGGTTTCTTCATACAATTTTTTTATTGGCAGTTGCCACTGCAGGAGTAACAACTCTTCAGGCGCTCAAATTAAATCATCTGCAACAGAATCAGGAAGAGCGGACAGAAAAAATTAACAATTTGATCTCTGAGCTTTCAAAAACTCAGACTTTTGAAAGAATTGGACGGTTTCTTACTCGAGCAGAAGCAGATAAGGCCAATGATCGTTTGAGAACTCTACAAGTGAAAGTTGCTGAGACAGAAGAACTTCTAGAAATGAAAGTGAGTAAAGAGCTTTCTGAATCCATTAAAGAGTTTAATGAACTGATACATAAAGCTTCAGGGATTGCATCTCCTACAGATGCATTAAAACTTCTCGATCAAAAAATTGGCCAAGTTGTAAATCTTGCTAAAGAGAAAAATTACCGTAACGTAGGAATCATCTCTAGCCGCATGCATGATCGCTTAAAACAATTGAATAGCAATAATGTAGGTTCCTCTGCTCTAGTTGGAACTCTTATTACAGACTACGCTCGAATGAAGCAAATTGTGACTAATTCTTCTCTCACTGTAGATGAGAAAGAACACTTAATGAATCGTTTTAACGGTATGTCTGCGGAAATGGGAATCTTAGAAACTCTGAATACTTATTCATCAGATTTAAAGAAGTATGTAACTAAAGGTTCTATTGCTCTTACTCAATGGGTTCTGGATGCTGAAACGAGAAAAGATGATATGCAAGGGCTTATTAATCGCAAACAAAATCAGCTCCTCGTTTCCCTCTCTTCTGTTGTTTCACTCCTTGTTTTATCTTGGATCGCATTTGCTTACATAAGCCGCAAGCAAAAAAACAAAATAGGTGATCAGGTTGAATTAGAAGTAAAAAGTGTTATTGAAAAAGGGATCCTTGCAGACCAGCGCTTTATGATGGATCACTATTCTGATTCAACAAGAAATGACATTGTTAAACTTCTTGATGAATTGAAAGTAAGACTTAACTTAGGAACAATGCTTCATGAAGGACTCCCATTCTCTGGTTGTCTAGTTGATAACAACTTTAAATTAACCTGGTTTAATAATCTATTTTTAGAACAGTTCTACTTGAGTGAAGAAGAAGTTCGAAGCGATGCTTTTAATTGGGACTATCTTAGAGATTTTTTAAATCTTGAAGAAGATCCTGTTTACGAAGCTTTGGCACATAAAATTGCTGGAATTTATCCTGTGAAATTGAAGCAAGATGAATACACACCAATGCAGCCTTATGAAATGTACGTAACTCCCATAACAGTTAATAGAGAAGATCGAGTGATGGTCTTTTTCTATCCATTGATCTCCGTAAAGGATGCGATTGATGAACAAGTTAATCTTGCAAGACAATGCCTGAAAAAGTTTGCTCAGGCCTGGAGTGATGGAGAGTTGGGAGAAATTGAGCTGAAAGTCATTGGAAAAGACTTTCAGAATAATGACCTAGAAGAGCTTTATGACATCTTAAAAGACTTATATCTAAAGTTAGAAAGAGAACGTAAAGAATGTCTTTACACGATCAATGCTCTAGAAAAAGAAAATAACTTCTTGATGACAACTATTGACGAGTTGAAAACCATTGAAGCCGAAAGAAAAGAGAAATTGAAAAAAGAATTTAGCTTAGTGAGTGAACTAAGAAACTCTTTCCTCCAGTCTGTAGAGCGTTCTGAGAGTCTTATGCAAATTAATAAGTCGATCCTTGTCAGTAATGATGAATTAAAAAATGAAGCTTTAAAGATGCAATCAGTAGTGACGAGAGAAGCTAAAAGAGCGAAAGAAAGCATGGATATTCTTTCTAATGTTGAAACTATTAGAATGGATTATAAAAAGCTTAAAACAGAACTGATGGAAGTTAAGTCTAAACTTATCTCTCTGAATTCAAGTCTACTCGCAGGACTTCCAGTCTTAGACGATCAACAACAAAGACTGGTTCATCGTTATAAAGAGGAATTAGGAAAGTTAGACTATAATGTGGTTACTTTAGATAAAAAATTGTCACAACTAGATGTCTTTTTAGCGAAGTTCGGAATGATTAACGAAAAAGGTCATGTGGAACAAACGAATTTCAATTTACAGACTTCTCAAAAAGATCATGAACTAACTAATGCTCTAAATGAAATTCAAAAAGCAGTGGCCCAAGAGGAAAATCAGATCGTTGAACATTTTAAGAACCTCCATATGCTCATGAAGGAAACAATTGAGACTTCTCATCGTTTCCAAGAGATTTCAGAGGTTTCTCAGGAAAACTTTCTTAGCTAATTAATGAAAATCTATAAAACCATCGTTAATAAACACTTCACAACTAAGACCTCTGCCCTTGAGGTCTTAGTTAAAATATCAAAACAGAAAGAAGATCTTCTAATAGATGCAGCCTTAAAAGGGGCGGTTTGGTTACAAGAAAAGAGTAAAGGAAAGATTCTACGCTTACGAGATCTAAGTGTGATTCTGGATCCTAGTGATACAATTTCATTTTTTTATGATCACAGAGTACTTGCTATCGAAACTCTTGAAGAAGGGAGCTGCCTGTTTGAGAACTCCCATTATGGAATTTGGTTTAAGCCTGCTGGAATTATTACTCAAGGTACTCAAGCTGGAGATCACTCATCATTGATGAGGTATATTGAAAAAACAAAGAACAGACAGATCTATCTTGTTCATCGACTTGATAGAGAAACAGCAGGACTAATTCTTTTTAGTTATCATCAAGAAAGTGCAAAATATTTCTCAAAACTTTTCAGTGAGAATAAAGTTAAGAAAGTTTATCACGCTATAGTAATGGGGCAAACTCCTGAGAGTGGAAAAATAAACTTTTCTCTGGAGGACAAAGAAGCCTTAACTTTTTATAAACGGCTTGAGGCCAGTCATGAACACTCTTTAGTAGAAGTAGAAATAAAAACGGGTCGACTTCATCAAATTAGGAAGCACTTTGATATGATAGGACATCCCGTTCTTGGAGATCCCAAGTACGGAAAGGGCAATAAGAATAAGGACGGACTTAAACTTTTGGCCTACGGCCTTGAATTCCGAGACCCTTTTGACCGACAAAAGAAAACCTTCCAAAGTCCCTTTCAATTATCTTTAAAATCAATTACTTAGGACCCATTCAAGTAAAAGCTACATAGTGGCCTTAAAAATAATGCAGCGCGTGACCAAGTGTTCTATTATCCCCGTGTAAATCGGGAGAAAAATTAATGAAAAGCTTACTGATCGCCACCGCAATGTTTATGAGCACATCCGTCTTGGCCAGTTCTGCTATTAGACTTTTACCACAGGCCAACAAACTCCATTTTATTCAGAGTATTGGTGATGTTGCTCCTGCCATGAATATTGAAGCTTACGAAAGAGAGCTTGATTATATTCACTCAGGTCTGACTCTCGAAGAAAAAGTTCAAAACGAAGCAGTAAGGCTTGTTGAAGTTATAAGACTTCAGGTGATAAAGGCCTACGAGGCAGAGTTAGAGAATACAGGCAACTCATTAGAAGCTTATGAAATCGTAAAAAATAAAATTTATAAGGATTTAGAGTTAGCTGACAGTGGAATGAAAGATGACCTTCTTTCAATTGCAGAGCATGCCCTTCAAAACCTTACTGAAGCTCCTCGTTCAGAAGAAATAGACTTAACAAATCTTCGAAACATACTTAGAGAAGATATTAAAAAAAGAGAAGCTTACTTTTTAGCATTAGACTTTAATCCAAACTTAACATCTTTTGATGCTAAAATTTCTAAATCAACTGCTCCTAAGTTTCAAAACTTCGCGAGTAGAGCAGAAGTTGTTAAATCTCTAGTGAGCGAAAATGATAATGCCCGTTGGTTTCGAACTTCCAATGCGGTTTTGAAATCTGCAGTGGCGACTTCAAAAGCAGCATCGGTGAGTCTTCAAGTTAAAATTGAATTTCTAGGAGTTGGTGTAGAGGCCGGTCCACGAATTAGTTTCTCTCGTGATTATTCGACAAGTGTAACAATTCTTGCAGATGGTCTTGCTCCCGCCCTCGATCATGAGGGGAACTTTGATCATTATGAAAAAGATAGAAGAGGTAGATCAACAAATAAGAGAAGATTTATTGGTTTCTTTTGTGATGCTACTTTGAGCTTTAGATCTAATTATGAAGGTAAGGGAGCTTTTCGAGTTGCAGGGATTGGGGCTGATTCTTCTGTTAGTAAAGAATTCTCTAATCATGTAGCTTTGAATTCAAGAAGGATTTTTGTTCCAGAAATGATCGGTAACAAAAAAGTGAATCTTAGAATGCTTTCAGAAATCTGTCATAACGACTTTTTGAATGGAAAAATTAACGCAAAAGTTAGTGTGAAAGACTCTCTAGATCTCATGATGAAAAATGTCATCAGCGGAATTCGTTTTTCTCACCCTGAAACACAATGTGTACTCGATTCCCATTGTGCTAAGTGGTTTAATACTGAGGTTCTAAGTATTCTCAGAAACAAAGCAACAGCTCGTTGTTTAGGAAATGCAGCAGAAGGAAAGTTCTCATGTGTTCTTCGAGGTACAAGAGGCCAGAACTGTGCTGTAATTGAAAATGGTAAAAGGACTTCTAGTGGGTTGGGTGAGTATATCTGTGATAAAGGACTTCGTTGTGTGAAAACGAGAAATGCCGGATGGTTGCAAGGCGGTCGACTTTATCAACCTTCGGCAGGTCAGTGTAGATAAATAAAAATAAAAGTGAGAGAGAAGTCATTGGCTTCTCTCTTCTCATTCAAAAATATTTTCGATAACTCCATTCACCTGTTCTTCTAAATAAGATAAATCCTTCGTGTTTAAAATCACCAGATCGCTTCTTCTTTTCTTTTCGTTAATTGAAATCTGTTGCCGGATAATATTCCGGGCCTCTTCCTCTGTGTGATGATCTCTTTTAATGAGTCTCTCAATTTGAATCTCAGGATCTGCGTAAACCAAAATATTAAGATCGAACTTACTTTCTAAGTTTTTTTCAAAAAGGAGAGGTATATCGTAGATAACAAATGATGGAGATCCAAGCTTTGCTAGTTCTTCTTTAAAAACATTTGGCAGGTGAGAATAAATAAGATTCTCTATTTCTCTTTTAACTTCACTGTCTTGAAAAAATATCTCTCGAAGTTTTCTAAACAGGATAGCGTTATTCTCCATAACGGAAGGGTATCGATTTTTAATATGCTCAATCACTTCCTCTTTTTGATAAACAAGCTTAACTAACTTGTCAGCATCAAGAAGGGGAAGGTTCAATTTTAATAGTTGCTTTGCCACAGTGGATTTACCAGTGGCTATACCCCCAGTCAAAGCAATGATTGGAATATTGAGCTCGTATAAACGATTTGAAGAATCTAATTTAATGAATTTATTCTTTAATTTCATTCTTCTTCACTTTTACCCAGGCTTCCTCAAGTTCTTCTTGAGAACAATCTTGAATATTTCTTGCCTGTGAATTGATGTAATCTTCTACCTGATGGAACCGTCGTAAGAATTTCAAGTTAGCTTTCTTTAAAGCAGCTTCTGGATCAATGTCTAAGTGACGGGCCAATTGAGCAACACTGAAAAGTAAATCCCCTAGTTCTTCTTCGACACGTTCTTTATTATATTTACCTGTAGGGGGAAGTTCTGATTTAACTTCTTGCCACTCTTCTTCAACTTTCCCCATGACTTGTGAGTAGTTCTCCCAGTCAAAGTTTACAGCAGTAGACTTCTGTCCGATTTTATAACTAGATGTCAGGGCCGGAGCATAAATTAGTTTATGAGGAATAGAGTATTTCTTTTCGCTTTTCTTTTCTTTGTTTTTTATATCCTGCCAGTTTGAAAGAACTTCATCGGATGATAAATTTTGTTTCTCAGAAAAAACATGGGGATGACGACGAACCATCTTCTCTCTTAGAGTTTTCGCAATTGTTTCAAGATCAAATCTTTTATCTTTTTTGGCAATTGTGGCATGAAGAAGGACTTGTAATAAAATATCTCCAATTTCTTCATTCATGAGTGTAGAGTCCTTCTTTTCTACCGCTTCGATAAATTCGTAGGATTCTTCAATAAGATATTTAAGTAAGGATTCATGAGTTTGTTCCAGATCCCAGGGACAACCAGTCTCAGGATGAAGGAGGGCTTCGATAACATCGATTAGTTTTTCTAGTTCAGGATAATTCATAATGAGCACTCTCTTGATCTATAACTTAAAATTAGGATAACATGGGCCCTATGAATAAACATCAATTACTTGAAATCGATATTAACAGCACAGTTAAATGGAGCCCTAAAGAGCTAAAGATAATGAAGAACTGGCTTCATTGGGGGTCTCTCACTTTAGAAGAACTTATCAAGGAAGGTTTGATTAAGGGAGTTGGCCCGAAGAAAATTCGAGTTTCTCTTCTTCTGTGTGGTGATGCCCGTATAAAGAAAATTAATCATGATTTTCGAGCAAAAGATAAAGTGACAGATGTTCTTTCATTTCCAAGTGCTGATGACTTGAGGAAAAATTGGAAGCAAGAATCTTTTGCAGGAGAACTTTTCTTAGGAGATCTGGCCATTTGTATTCCTCAGGCCAGACGTCAGGCGAAAGAATTTAAAATCGGTTTTTGGGATGAGTTTATTCATCTATTCTTCCATGGGCTTCTTCATCTTTGGGGCTATGATCATGAAAGATCGCCTCGTGATGAAAAGATCATGCAAAAGTGGGAGGATCGTTCTATGGAGATTCTTTCAAATTTAAAGAACTAGCAGACTCCAAAGCATTTGATAGATTGATGATTCCTGGAGTTCTTATTTTCCCTTCAAGACTTTTTGAGTGTTTTGAACTCTTCATTAGAAGATCTTTTAATTCTTGTGGAGATAATTCTGGAAAGTAACCTAATACCATCGCGGCAACTCCTGTAGCATTTGGTGCGGCCATAGAAGTACCTGAAGAAGATGAGTATTTATTATTGTTAACAGTAGAAAAGATATTACTTCCAGGTGCGGCAATATCGACAGAAATTTTTCCAATATTAGAAAAAGAGGAGAGTTCACCTCTTTCGGTAGTAGAAGTTACGGTTAAAAGATTCGGACTATCAAATGAGGCAGGATATTGAGGTTTTGAATCAATATCATGCCACCGTATGGGACCTATAGAATTATTTCCAGCAGCAGCAACGACGAGAGCTTCAATACTATTGATAACATCACGAACGGCAAAGCTTTGGGTTTTAGGTTTTCCAAATGAGCAATTAATAATCTTGGCCCCATTTTTTGCAGCATAAAGCAGGCTCTCTATAATGCTAGAATCTGATTCGTGACCAGAATCAGGTACCGAACGAATGGCCATTATTTTTACATTGTGAGCAATGCCCGCAATTCCAAGACCGTTATTGATTTCAGCAGCAATCGTTCCGGCAACATGGGTTCCATGCCAGTGGCCGGCCATAGGATCAGTAGTGGCTTTTCTTGTAAAACGTGTGCGAGTTACAGTATTGATCCCATAAATATCGTCAACGTAACCATTTCCATCATTATCTATTCCATCCCCAGGAATCTCTCCTGGGTTAGTCCACATGACGTTCTTTAAATCTTCGTGTCGATAATCAACTCCAGTATCGATGACCGCTACTATAACTTCTTCAGGCATCCATGGGGGGAGATTTTCATAGACCTTCGTCACACTCATTCCCCATGGCCCAGAGAAGGCCCATAGTCTCTGAATGTATTCATCAGTAAATGAGTTAGTGGTTAATGATTTTGATAAGGGCGGAAGTGAGTTAGCCGAATGAAGGTTGTCCCTTTGGATATATTCTATCTCCCACTGGGAAACTTCTGCCTCTAATTCGCTTAAATTATTTGTACTTACTAAAAAAAGTTGGGGGATAACTTTTTGGGAATTTATGATATGAGTGGACGCTTTTAAGGGATGGCCTAACTTCATCTTTATAAAGAGATGATGAGGATCATGAGTCGCTGCCCTGGCATTAAAAGCGATAAATGAGAGCAAAACTGTATAAAAACAACAGTTTATCTTTTTCATGGGAATCCTTGAAGTTAGTCGAATCGAAGACTAACTCGAAAGAGGGAAGGGAGAAACCCGGGCCGTAAATTATTTATACGCTCTGTAAACTCTACCCAACAGAGTATGAGGGCCCTGAGTAGTGATACATTGTGTCATTATAAGTTTGGAATATTGAGTCATAATATAAGTATGAAGAATTTGAAAACGAGATTATTAACACTTTCCTTGCTCTGTCCTTTAGGGACAGTGAAAGCCTACGGCAATACCATTGCAGGTTATGTCGGAGGAATTAGTAATCAAGTAGATGAAAGAGTAGGAGATGTTCCGGGTAACAAGTTTATCGGAGAGCTTCGATTCAATTACAAACAAGACTTTACTCAAAGAGGGACTGAGCTTGAGCGGGCCTTCTCCCTTGCAGTTAACGTAAATGACCAAAGTCTTACCCAATATTCTGTTCCTGAAGCTTACGTCGGCGGAAAACTTTCTAATAAAGACTATGTTCGATTTGGAAGACAAATTCTTAATTGGGCCGAAGTAGATAAAGTATGGGGATTTGGGAAACTGAACAACCGAATCGGGTTTGATGGTTTTGAGCCTGGTCAAGAAGGTCTCATTGGACTTCTTTACGAAAGAAAAAGTTCAAATGGAATGCGTTATCGCGCCTTCCTTTCTGGAATCTATGTCCCAGAACTTAATCCCAGTTTAGATATCGATAAGAATGATAGAACAATTACCACTCGCCATCCTTGGGCCGATCCACCTTCTGCTACTGCTGAAATCGACCAGGGAAATGTAAAACGCATTGCTTACGATGTTGATTATCCAGAATATAGCGATGTGGTTTTCAAATACTCTGTAGGAGCGAACATCGGTTTTGAGTCAAAGCATTGGGTCGCAGATACTTTTATAATACGAAAACCAGAGAATGAGTTTACTGCTGAAGCACATGTTTCTCTTAACGCTATTGATGATGTCATTGAAGCACAAGTTAAACCTAACTTCTATCATCATGATGTTTATGGTGCTTCTCTTAAATATAGAAACCTCGACCTTGAGATGTATATTTCAGGGATAGCAGTCAGACCGCTTCTTTATCCAGAAGGTGATAGAGAAGCTTTCCGAACGACTAAAATTAAGTCTGAAAAAATGCGTGAAGATTATTTGGGCGGTGGTATCTCTAGAGTCAATGATATCTATAGTATTGGCCTTAACTACGTTGCTCGTCTCTCTCCCTATGATAGAGATGCAGAAACTCTCACAGAAGATCCTCGTTGGAACCAAGCTGTTAACATTTTTGCAGCAAGAAATTTTTGGGCCCAAAAGCTGATGCTAAGAGCGGACCTTAAGTTTGATATGATGACAACTGATAGACTGTTTATGTTTCAGGCCTTGTATAAAGCAACGAGACATTTGCATCTTACAGCAGGGGTAAAACTTATTGGGACTCCTGGAGATGGAGATTCATATTGGTCACCTTATACCAATAATGATTCCGTTTATGGTGGATTAAGATATGCTTTCTAAATTGAGAAGATTTAAAACCGGATTCATACTATCTTCCCTTATTACGATAAGTAGCTGCGGTGATTTGTTAAAGAATGAAGTTAAAAAGAAAGAATTAGAAACAACTCAGTTTTCCGTTTCATGTGAACTAAGTGTCTCAGAGTTTACAAAAATTTTAGAAAAAAATATCAGTTCTCAGATTTATTGTTTAAAAGACAATCTCTATCTTTTTCTACGTGCTGTTAAATCAAGCAGACCTGGATATCTTGGCCGTATAGAACTAGAAAATTATCTTCTTAAAAATCGTTCAGATTTTTCTCCTGAATTAGTAAAAGCACTTAAAGCCGTTTTTGATTTGAACTCTCTTATTACAGGTGAGGATGCTACTTATATTTCGAAGCAAAATATTGATTCACTTATTGAGTTTGCATTGAAATTTAATGAAGAAGCAGCTCTTAATATTGGGCCCATCTTTCAAAGTAAAGCATCGGTCTCTTATATTCTTCACCAGAACCACAAAGATAGAATTTCGGCCTCAACAAAAACGATTATGATGGCCCTCAGAAAGGTCTTCCAGCCGAATCGTCGTGGCGAAATTCATGAACTTAATCTTTCCGAACTTCTAGATCAATTCTCAACTGATGAGACAAGAGATGAAATCAGTGAAATAAGAAACTTCTTCTTTGCAAAGAAAATTCTTTTAGGTGGACATCGCGAGATTTTAACTCATAAAGAAGTTGAAAAGCTTATTCTTAACCTCGATAAATTTCTTTTAATCGTTCTTGATCTTGTTCGCTACCCATATGTTCAATTGAATCAGGAAAATATTCTTCAACTATTAAGAAGAGATGTTCAGGATTTAACGGAGATTCTTTTTGATCCTGATTTAGGTAATCGTGATGAAGAACTCATGGTAGAGATGGATGAGTTATTTAATATTGCTAACGACTTTCTGGATAACCTCGATGTGTATGACTTCAAGAATATTACTGTTGAAGCAAAGCAATTAATCATGGGAGGATCGAAAGAAAGAATTCTGGGGAAAGATCTTAGACAATTAACAGATCATGCTAATTCCCTTTTAAAAATGGGTACGGTATTTCACCGTATTTATAAAAGATTTGAAATTGATTTAGAAAACCCAGGGCCTGTGACCATCAACTTTGATGAGTACCGCCACTCATATCCTGAACATCAAAAAGAATTAGAGGAGTTTGAGAGGATCGTAAAGAATTATAGATTCTTTAAGGGAGAGTTTATTTCTCCTTACTATCGCCATGGTTATAAACGAAATGCTTCTGGTGTCTTTGAAGTTGCTTTATTTGAATATGCTCTAAAAATTCTTGTTCGTGCTTATGGTTCACCAAGTCCAAATGAAGGCACTGTCGGGGGATTCTCCATTGATAATGCTCAGATGAAGGCTCTTGTGAAAAAATTTGAGCCTGACCTCGTTAAGATGGGTCTTATTCAAGAGGGGAGAGGTGAAAGTACTGGTAATACGATTTCTCTTCTAGGAACTCTTTTCCAATACCAGTCTGATAATAATAAAGTGATGGATGTTAATGAGGCTACAGAGTTTGCATTGGCCTTATTCTCTGGCCTCTCAATGTCCAGTGAGCTTCATAAGGATCTAATGGATATCTGCCCAGTGGATGAGTATGATCGACTTGATCCCCAGTGTATGAAAGAAAATTACTACCCTCGTTTTTGTAGTAAGTACCACAGGTATTATCCAAAGTTATTTGAAGAGTTTGGAGCTTCGTCTTGTGATGATTTTATAAATAATAAGGCTTCTGCCGAGTACCTCGATCAGACCATTAGAGCGGCAAGAAATTGTAACTTCTATACTGATGGAGACAAGGAAGAGATCCCTTATTCCGAGTCGGATATGATGCTTATTATTACGGCCATGGCCCACGTGGAGACTACTGTTCTTCGTTGGGACGTAAATGAGAATAATATCTTAGATCCTAGTGAAGTTGATGCTGGTTATTCGATTTATGAATCGGCCATTGACGGATTCTTAGATGATTACCCATCCATAGTTCGAAGATTTAAAAAGCAAATTTATTTGTATTTAATCAAATACGAAGAAATACCTGCAGTAGACTCAGCTTCAAGTGCTTGGAGACTTGTAAGATTCCTTGGAAGTTTGAGAAAAGCGACCCCTGCTAAACGTAAAACTATTGCTTCTATTCTAAGAGTGATTGGTGAGCAGAGTGATAAAACTTCAACTGGGCCAAAGTTTGACTGTAATAGCTTACGACATCCATAAAAGTTTTCATTTCTATTAAAGTTTTGTTACAGTGAGTGTTCTACAAGGGCCTTGAATATGGACAACTCACTAGAATTAAAACTCGATGAATATCGTTCTTCTGTTGAAGAGCTAAAAGAAAGTCTCCAAACCATATGGAGGTCGCTTTGACGTTGAGCGAAAAATTGTTCGACTCAAAGAGATTTCAGAATTAGAAGCTCTCGAAGGCTTCTGGAATGACACGGATAACGCTTCAAAAATCCAAAAAGAAAAATCTATTTTAGAAGACATTGTCGAGAAGTGCCACCATGTGCGCTCTCTCTCTGATGACTTCGATGTTCTCTGTGAAATGGCCGATGAAGGGGATGAAGCCTCTTTAGAGGAAGCCGTTGAACTCTTTCCTAAGTTTGAAAAAGAATTAGGCGAACTAGAGAAGAAGGCCCTCTTATCGGGAGAGCAAGATCCCAACAATGCTATCGTGACAATTAATGCTGGTGCAGGTGGGACTGAATCTTGCGACTGGGCAAGCATGCTTTACCGGATGATTGCGCGATGGTGTGAGGCCAACGGCTATAAAGTGTCTACAACTGATGTCCAAGAAGGTGATTCTGCTGGAATTAAGTCGGCAACTATGGTTGTTACCGGTAACTTTGCGTACGGAAACTTGAAGTCTGAAATTGGTGTTCATCGATTGGTGAGAATCTCTCCTTTTGATTCGAATGCTCGTCGCCATACTTCTTTTTCTTCTATCTTTGTGAGCCCTGAAATTGATGATTCTATCAATATTGATATCCAAGATAAGGATCTTCGAATTGATGTTTACCGTTCTTCAGGGGCCGGTGGTCAGTCGGTAAACACCACTGATTCAGCTGTTCGTATTACCCACTTACCAACCGGTATTGCGGTCGCCTGCCAAATTGAGCGAAGCCAGTTACAGAACAAAATGACGGCCATGAAAATTCTTAAATCTAGACTTTATGATTTAGAATTAGAGAAACGTAGAAAAGAGCAGAAAGTCTTAGAGGATTCTAAGATGGACATTGCTTGGGGGTCTCAAATAAGATCATATGTTCTTCACCCTTATAAACTTGTAAAAGATCACCGAACAGGTTTCTCTTCGTCTCAAGCAGAGAGCGTTCTTAATGGAGACCTGGGGGATTTCATGAAGAGTTATCTTCAGTGGATGAGCCTTGGTGGTAAGAAAATTAATGATAACGATATAGATGATCTATAAAGAAAGGAACTCTATGAAAAACAATTACATTGATCGCTGGACAGAACAATTCTCAGAACAAATGAATGTTCGTCTGGATAAACGTAAAAAATTAGAGGAACTAGGATCTAATCCTTATAAAAATAGTGTAAAGCCTGATACTAAGTTTGCAGAACTTGTTAAGAAATACTCACATATGGCCAAGGAAGAGATTGGAGAAACTCCAACTTACAAAGTTGCTGGACGCGTTCTTATGGTTCGTGATTTTGGTAAGGCAGCTTTCCTTCAGTGTGATGATGGTTCTCAAAGATTTCAGCTTTATGTTAACAAGCAGGCCACTTCCGAGAAGGGCTTTGCTGAGTATAAGCTTCTTGATTACGGTGATATCGTTTATGCCGAAGGTGATGTTTTTAAAACCATGAAAGGGGAGCTTGCCCTTAATGTTCGTGAGTTTACTATCATTACTAAATCAATTCGTCCGTTACCGGAAAAGTTTCACGGACTAACTGATGCTGAACTTCGTTATCGTATGAGATATGTTGATATGATAATGAACCCTGAGACGCGTGAAAAACTAAAAATGCGCTCAAATATTATCCGTTATATTCGCGAATATTTTTATGCTCAGGATTTTTTAGAAGTTGAAACTCCTATGCTTCACTCTGTAGCAGGAGGAGCAACGGCGAAACCATTTAATACGCACCATAACGCTCTTAATATGGAACTCTTCATGAGAATTGCTCCAGAGCTTCATTTAAAGCGTCTCATCGTTGGTGGTTATAATAAAGTTTTTGAGATGAACCGTTGTTTTCGTAACGAAGGTCTCTCTCTAAAGCATAACCCTGAGTTTACTTCGATCGAGTTTTATTGGGCCTATGCTACCTATGAAGATCTGATCAATCTAACAGAAGAGTTGATTACCGGTCTTGCAAAGAATGTGGTTAAGTCTGATACGGTGATGTTTGGTGATAATGAAATCAAACTCACAGGACCTTACGCTCGCATGACTATGAGAGAAGCGGTTGCTAAGTATACAAACTCGACAATGGATCAAGTAAACGATGCTAATCACCTTCGTTCACTTCTTGAGAAAACTGATATTGATCGTTTAAAAATTAAAGACACAAGTTGGGCAAAACTTCTTGTTCTTTGTTTTGAAGAAATTGTTGAATCTCATCTTATTCAACCAACTTTCATCACCGAGTACCCAACAGAAGTCTCTCCTCTCTCTCGCAGAAATGATGAGAATCCAGAGTTCGTAGATCGCTTTGAATTCTTTATGAACGGCTGGGAAATCGGAAATGCTTTCTCAGAGCTTAACAATCCAACAGATCAACTAGATCGCTTTGCGGATCAAGCGGTTCAAAAAGATGCAGGAGATGAAGAGGCAACTGATGTTGATTACGACTTCGTTCGTGCACTTGAGTATGGTATGCCTCCTACGGCAGGACAAGGAATTGGAATCGATCGTTTAGTAATGATTCTTACTAACAGTCACACTATTCGTGACGTGATTCTTTTCCCACTTCTTAAGAAAGAAACATTTTTCTCTGAAGAAGAATGAAATCATCATACCTAACTCTTTTTAAAATAATTCTTCATGGTCGTGCATCAGGAAATATCCTGATCGCGACCATATTAAGTTTTACATTTTCTATAACTGTTATTTTATGCACCTTCGGTCTGATGGATGGCTTTGATCATCTTTTAAAGTCAGGACTCAGGCATTCAACTGGTGACATCGTCATTACTTCTAAGAAAGGTTTTTACAAACCCGATGACAATTTTAAGGATAGTCTTGGAGATCATTTCAAAAACTTCACTCCTATCATTCAATCTGAGGCCTTCGCTATATTTAATGGTAAGAGTACGGGAATTATTCTTCGAGGAGTAGAGCCTGAGAGTTTCTCTAAAGTCACAGGACTTGAACTCAATCTTAAAGAAGGGGAAATCGTTGTAGGAGAGGAACTTCTTAAACATCTTTCACTTAAAATAGGTGATAACTTGGCCGTAACATTAGGAGAAGGTAAGGATAACTCTTTACCTATTATCAAAATGTTCAGAGTCGGAAGCGCCATTAAACATGGTATCTATCAAAAAGATCTTCGCTTCGCTTATGTCCCTAAAGATGACTTGGCCAATACTCTCAAAGTTAATGATAGAATTAATGTCGGTCTTATTTCTCTCTTTAATCCTCAAATGCCTATTAGTGATTTAGAAATTGTGGAACATCATATAAACGAAATTCAGGATGAACTTGATTCAAGTTTTATTCTCAAACCTTTTTGGGCCGAGTACTCCTACTTAATCGAAGCCGTCAAAGTCGAAAAGTTTTCTATCTCTTTGGTTCTTCAACTTATTGTTGTGGTTGCTGTTTTTAATATTTTGGCATTCGTAATTTATATTATGGAAAAAAAGTCTCAAGAGTTTTTCTTTCTCAGAGCTGTTGGACTTTCCCTAAAGAAAATCATGAATTTCTGGTTAATTACCATCGTAGGAATTTGGGCCGTATCTTGCACAGGGGCCTACTTTCTTGCAGACCTCTTCAACTTAAGTTTAAAGCATCTTCCTCTGTTTCAAGTTCCTGGAGAGATTTATGTTCTTTCAAGTCTTGAATTAAATTTAACAAGTGCGTCTTTTATCACAGTATTTTCCATTGCTCTTATTTGGATTTTACTTGCCTCCTTCATTGGCTATTTAAGATTGAAGAATAGAACTATCATCCAAGGTCTTCGTCAGGAGTTTAACTCATGAGTTTTATTAGATTAGAAAATGTTGAAAAGAAGTTTGGACAGACCTCTGTTCTTCAAGGAATCAATCTGGAGATCGCTGATCGTGAATTAGTGGCCATTAGAGGAGCTTCCGGTTCTGGTAAATCTACTCTTCTTTACCTTTTAGGCGGACTTGATGTTCCTACTACGGGGAATGTCATCATCAATAATAAGAATCTATCAAAACTTTCTGATAAGAATCTGGCAGATTTTAGAAATCAAAACGTTGGATTTGTTTTTCAGTTTCATTTTCTTCTCCCATCCATGACTTGTTTAGATAATATCTTGCTCCCTGCACGTATTAGTGGAGGTAACGTCAAACTCAAAGAGGTTGAAAAAGATGTAAGGTCTCTAGCAAAAGTTTTGGGAGTGGAGCACTGCCTCACTAAGTATCCTTACCAGCTCTCTGGAGGAGAGCAGCAGCGCGTAAATATCATTCGTGCTCTTTCTCTGAGACCTAAGATTTTGTTATGTGATGAGCCGACAGGAAATCTCGATTCAAAGAACTCGGAGAAAGTGGCAGATCTCCTTAAGAAGCTCGCCCAGGACTTTGGGGCAATACTTTTAGTTGTGACTCACGATGATAAAGTGGCCAGCTTTTTTCCTCGGAAAATAGTCATTGAAGATGGTCGGATAATTGGCTAGAATTCATAAACTTTAAATAAAATTCACTAGATAGTGATTCTTGAGTCAAGGAATTAATGGTTTTGAAACCCTTGCTAGTTATCGTTTCATTTTGTTTTCTTTTATCTAATAGTTTCGCTCAGGAAATTATCGGCCCCATAAAAGAATTGTTCTTAGTCGATTCCATTGAAGTTGAAGGAAATCGTAAAGTTGAAACAGAGGCCATCTTAGAGAAACTTTCAACTCAGCCAGGAATGCTTCTCGATAATTATCTTCTTCGTCGCGACCTTTCTCGAATCTATGAAATGAGATACTTCGAGGAAATTGAGGCCTACCAGAAAAAAGCAGATGGTAAGGACATCCTTCTCTTTAAAGTGGTTGAAAAGCCCATCATTAGTAAAATTTTCTTCGAAGGAAATGATGAGATTAGTGACGATGATCTTAAAGAACAGATCAAGTCAAAAGAGTACAATATTCTTGATGTCTCTTCCTTGAAAAATGATCTTCGGCTTCTAGAGAAACATTACGAAGATAAGGGGTATTTTCTCGCTCAGGCCACCTACGAATTAAAAGATAGGGCAGGTGCTGTTGAAGTTCACTTCAAGATTAAAGAATGGGATAAAGTCCGAGTTAAAAAAATTACGATTCTTGGTAATAACGATATCGATGATGAAACCCTTAAAGGTTTCATGCAAACTAAAGAAGAGTCTTACTTTTCATTTATGTCGAGTTCAGGAAACTTTAAAGAGTTAGACTTCCAAACAGATATTGAACGCTTAAAGTACTACTATAAGACGAAAGGTTACTTGCAAGTTAATGTGCAGAACCCCGAAGTCACAGCTTCTGAGGATAAGAAGTGGATCTTCATTACTGTTAGATTGAATGAAGGGCCTCAGTTTAGTGTGAACAACATCTATTTTGATGGGGATCTTGAATTCTCCGACTCAGAAATGACTGAGAAGTTGAAGTTAAAATCCGACGATATCTATAACGAAGAAAATCTTCGCTTAGATATTCAAACCCTAACTGAGATGTACCAGGATAAAGGTTATGCTTTCGCCAACGTTCTTAGAACTCTTGAAATAGTTCCTGGAGAAAATAAAGTTGATGTCATCTTCTCTTTTGAAAAAGGTGTTATCGCTTATTTCGGTAAAATTACGATTAAGGGGAATACTAAAACCCGCGATAAAGTTATTCGTCGTGAACTTAGAATTTATGAAGGGGATCAGTACTCTGGATCAAAACTTCGTATTTCGAAAGAACGTGTTAACCGCCTCGGATTCTTCCAACCAGAGAGTGTGATTTTCAACACTATTACTCGTAGAGGTTCGGACAATATTCTTGATGTGGAAATCTCTATTAAAGAAAGAGCAACAGGCCAGATCTCACTAGGGGCCGGTTATTCAACTGCAACCAAAGCTTTTGTTCAAGCTTCAATCGCGCAAAATAACTTTCAAGGTCTCGGTCAAAACATCAACCTTAACGTTTCATACTCTGACTTCCAGCAGATTTATAACTTAGGATTTACTGAGCCGTATCTTTTTGACACTCAGTGGACTGCCGGAGCTGATTACTACCAAACAGTTTCATATTTCATTCGTTCTTTTTCTTATAAGAAGCATGGAGCCGACGTACGAGTGGGGCACCCGATCTTTGAATATACTCGTCTTTTCTTAACATACCGTTATGAAGACAGTCAGGTGAGGGATGTTATTAACACGGCCATCGATGAGAAGGTTGAGAATGGTTCAGCTTCTTCGCTTCAGCTCTCACTGATTCACGATAAACGTAACAACATCTTTGAGCCTACTCAGGGATACTACGGGTCTACTTCTCTAGAGTACACAGGTCTTGGTGGAAATATGAGATGGGTTAAGGCAGAGGTAGAGGGACGTTACTACTATCCTGTTTGGAAAGAGCTCGTTTTAAGAACTCGTATTCAAGGTGCACAGTTATTCAAAACCACTGAGAGAGAAATCCCTCGAATTGAGAAATTCTCAATGGGTGGTGCCCGTAATATGCGTGGATTTAATATTGAAGACATTGGTCCTCGTCGCCGAGCACTTAATAGAGACACCAATGAGTTAGAAATGTTTAACTTCGGTGGACTTTCGAAGTTCTTAGCAACACTAGAGTTTGAGCATCCACTAATCAAGGAAGCTGGACTTAAGTGGGTGGTATTTGCTGACGTGGGTAACGTTTGGGATCATGGTCTTGGAAAAGATGGTGATTTTAGAATGCGTGCAGACTATGGTTTTGGTTTTAGATGGTTCTCGCCTATCGGTGTATTACGATTCGAATTTGGGTTCCCTGTTAACCCAAGAGAAGACGAGGGCGGTAGTCAGTTTCATTTTGATATAGGACAATTATTTTAATAAGTGCTAAATTAGAGGCCCTAAGGAGACTTTATATGAAATTTATTTTAGCTGCGTTAGTGACGCTTTTTTCGTTTTCAGCTCTGGCCGATGTTACAGTTGGTCTTATCGATATCCAGCGTGTGATCAATACAATTAAAGAGGGACAAGCTGTTCAAAAGAAGCTCGAGAAGTCGTTCAATGATAAAAAAGTGATCTTACAAAAAGACGAAGATAAAATTAAAAAAGCTCAAGAAGATTTCAAAAAACAAAGCATGGTTTTAGCTGATGCTGCTCGTGCCAATAAAGAGCGTGAGATGCAAGAAATGTTTATGGCCCTTCAAAATAAAACAATGCAGTATCAAAAAGAAATCCAAGAAATGGAACAAAACTTAAAGAAACCCATTCTTGATCGTCTTCGCCCAATCATTGAAGAAGTTTCTAAAGCAGCGAACGTCGATTTAACTTTTGAACTTTCAGCAGCTCCAATCATCTATGCTAAAGTTAAAAAAGATATCTCTGACGATGTTGTAAAAGCATACGATAAAAAACATCCAGGTAAGTAAGAATGAAACTCGCTCAATTAAAGCAGTTTGATTCAACACTTGAAATTGTTTATAACCAGTCATGGCCGGAAGAAATTCTGGCCATTTCTTCATTAGAGCACTTAACAATTCAAAGTGTTGTCTTTATCAAAAATGCGCGCTTTCTTAATAAATTCCTTCCTCACTTAGAAGAAGCCAAAGGAAAAAAAATTGGCGTCATTGTTGATGCTAAGTTTTACTCCTTGATGAATGCTGAATCAAAAAATGCTCTTTCTCAATTGGCCTTTATTGCTACTACAGCGAACGTTGCCATGAGCTTAACTTCTCTTTCTAAACCGTATTATGAAAAGAAGTTTGAGAATCTTAACTCTCAAGTTGATGGCCGTCAGATGGGAACAACGAGTATTGATGCAACTGCAAGAATCGCTCAGGGTGTTTTTATCGGTGAGAATGTTACGATTGGTGCAGATGTCGTGATCCATCCAGGAGTTACAATTCTTCCAGAAGTTGTCATAGGTGATAAAACTGTCATTTACCCTAATGTAACCATTTATCCATTCACTAAGATTGGTAAGAATTGTCGAATTCATTCAGGAGTAGTTATTGGCTCAGATGGTTTCGGCTATACTTTCGATCAAGGTGCTCATAAGAAAATTTGGCATATGGGAGGAGTTGATATCCACGATGATGTGGAGATTGGTTCTAATACTTCCATCGATCAAGGAACTTTCTCTCCAACGATCATCGGTGCAGGGACTCGCATTGATAACCTTGTGCAAATTGCTCATAACTGCAGAATTGGAAAAGGCTGTATCCTTTGCGGTCAATCAGGTCTTGCGGGTTCAGTGACATTAGAAGATTATGTGGTTCTCGGTGGACGTGCAGCCGTCGGTCCAGACTCATTCATTGGTATGGGATCTCAGATTGCAGGTGGTGCGAAAGTAAATGAAAGCGCTCACTGGCCAGCAGGCTCTAAGCTCGGGGGGCATCCTGCGAAGGATCTCAAAGAGTGGATGCGTGGGGTGGCCTACTTAAGAAAAGTATCATTAAAAGAATAAGTAAATACATAAGGAGTTTGAATGCTAATGAATAAAGAAGAGGTCATGAGATTCTTACCTCACCGCGACCCGTTTTTATTTGTTGATAGTGTTAAAGAAATTATTCTTCCAGAATCACTTAATGGCCAAACTGGTCCTTTTACCCCTGCTCAGCTGGTAGGTGGTAAGAGCATTTGTCACTTTCGTGTAGATGATTCAGTGAAAGTTCTTGAAGGGCATTTTCCTGGAAATCCAATTCTTCCTGGTGTTGTTCAAGTAGAGATGATGGCCCAAGCGGCTTCATTTCTTTGTACAAAATGTCTTGATCGACCTATTGAAGAATCAAACATTGAAGTAGCACTCATCTCCATTGATTCGGCCCGTTTTAGAAAGCCAGTAGTTCCGACAATGGATCTTGAGATCCACTCTGTTCTACAAAAAGTTCGCGGACCATTTCAAATCTATGAATGTCAGCTATTAAACAACGGCGAAGTTATGTCAGAATGTGTAGTCATGGCTTCTCTGAAAATTAACCATTAAGGAAAAGTATGGAGAATGTAGAAATTCACCCAATGGCCTTCGTTCATCCAGAGGCAAAAATCGGAAATAACGTTAAGATTGGACCATTTTGTGTCATTGGCCCAAATGTAGAAGTAGGGGATGACTGCATCTTCCATTCTAATGTAGTTGTTGATGGACACACTAAAATTGGTAAAGGTAATAAGTTTTTCCAATTCGGTTCTATCGGTGCTCCTCCACAAGATAACTCTTATAAGGGTGAGCCTACTGAAACCATTATTGGAGATAACAATACATTTAGAGAGCATATTTCAATTCACCGTGGAACATTAAAGCAAGATGGTAAAACCATTATTGGTTCTAACTCTCTTTACATGTCTTACTGCCACATTGCTCATGATTGTACTCTTGGTAACAACCTCACTTTCGCTAACTCTGTTCAGCTTGCTGGACACGTTAGAATTGGTGACAGAGTAATCATCGGTGGTAACACAGGTATCTCTCAATTTGTAACTCTTGGAAACGGATCTTATATCGGTGGTGGATCAGGAATTGATCGTGACATTCCTGACTTCTGTACGGCCTTTGGAAATCGTATTCGTCTTAAAGGAATCAACATTATTGGTCTTAAGAGACAAGGTTACTCTAAAGAGGAAGTTTCCGAAGTTGTTGATTTCTACAGAACAATGGAAGCATCGGCACTGGCCGCTCGTGCTTTTGTTCTCAACGAAGAATTTATGCAAGAGTATTCTAAAAACAAAGTGATCCAAAAGATTGCTGAGTTTATTAAAAAGTCTGAAATTGGTATTGCTCCATTTATGGCAGGTTAATGATGAGTAAGGTTCGAGTTGCAGTTTTAGGTTATGGACATTTAGGTAAGTGGCATTGCCAGAAGGCAGAAGCTCACAGTGATAAAGCAGAGTTTGTTGCTATTGTAGAGAAGTTTCCTGCTGGTCAAGAACTTGCCCGTCAAAATCATCCTAACGTAAAAGTGGTGAGTGATATTGATGAGGTAATAAATGAAATTGATGCTGCTGTTATCGTTACTCCTACCTCAACGCATTTTGAACTAGTCTCAAAGCTCCTTCAGGCCGGAAAACATGTCTTTTGTGAAAAGCCTCTTTGCTCTAATGACGAAGAGGCCCTAAAACTTCGCGAGATTGCAGCGAACTCTAAGCTGGTCTTGCAAGTTGGCCATTCAGAACGTTTTCACCAGGCGTGGGAGTTACTCTCTGATGATCTTAAAAATCTCAAAGCTCCTTATACAGTTCGTATTAATCGCGTTGCAGCCTTCAAAGGGAGAGCAACCGATGTGGATGTGGTTCAAGACCTAGGTATTCATGACTTGGATCTTGTTATGTATCTACTAAATGAAAAGCCAGTTTCCATTACGGCCCAAGGCTATAAGATCAGAACAGATAAGTGGGATCACGCTCATCTCGATGTTGAACTCACCAATGGTTCTCGTGCCTATGTGAGTATTGGAAGAAATGGAGTAAAAGAAATTCGTGATGTTGAAATCATGTCAGCATCTGGATGTATTTATATTGACCTTTTTACTAACAAAATTATGAAGGGTTCTTCTTCAACTTTTTCTGACGGTTCATTTGTTCAAGAATTTGATTATCCCAAGAGAGATCACCTGTTACTTGAACATGGGCATTTCTATGATTCGATCTTAAATGATAAGCCGGCAGTTATTACTCTTGAAGATGGACTTAATGCTGTTCACTTAGTTGATTGTGCTTTGAAATCCCTTGCTACTAATTCGAAAGTAAATGTTAAATTCTAAGTCTTGCCTCATTATTGCTGGAGAAAAATCAGGAGAGGAGCACGCAATGAGTTTCTTTCCTGAACTCAAGGCCCTTAGCCCTGATACTCAATTCTTTGGAGTTGGAGGGGAAGATCTTGAGAAAGAAGGAGTGGAGCTTCTTTACCACCTGAAAGATTTCTCAAGCATGGGATTCTCTGAGGTCATTGGTAAAATCCCTTTCTATAAAGAAGCTTTAAAGAGAATTGAAAACGAGGTTGTTGCTAGAAAAACTAAAACAGCAATTCTTATCGATTTTCAAGGTTTTAATATGCGGATTGCTAAACGCTTATCTAAACTTGGAGTTAAAGTTCTTTATTATGTTGCCCCTCAGGCCTGGGCATGGAAGGCCCATCGAGCTAAGGCCTTAAGCGAATCAACTCATACACTGTTTACTATTCTTCCTTTTGAAAAAGATTGGTTTATGAGTCGTGGAGTGAAGCAGGTAAAAGCCATTCCTCATCCTTTGATGCTTCACTTTAAAGATGAGTTAAATAACATTCCCCCAAGACCTTTTGGATGTTGGGATGAAAAAATCAAAATTCTTCTTCTCCCTGGAAGCCGTAAATTTGAAGTGACTTCTCTTCTTCCTAAATTTATTGAAACAATCGAGCTTCTAAAAAAAGACTATAAAGTGGAAGTTCACTTGGCCCGAGTTGGTCATTTGGATCCAAGTCTCTATGATTACTTCTCTGATAAAGTAGATGTTTGGTATGAGGATCGCCAGATCACTGAAGCCTTGAAAACAGCTCATTTTACTCTGGCAGCATCAGGAACTGTAACTTTGAGTTGCGGTCTTTTTGAGATGCCAACTATTGTGAGTTACAAAGGCTCTCTCCTTAACGAATTCATTTTTAGAAACTTTATTAAATATTCTGGCCATATCTCTTTAACTAATATTGTTCATGAGCAGGAGATTTTTCCTGAACTCATTCAGGAGCAAGTGGATCCTGCGAAAATGTATGGTATTCTTAAGTCCTGGATTGAAAACAAGGATGTTTATCAGCAAAAAAAGAATCTCTTGAAAATGACCAAGAATCTTTTAAGTGGTGATGACTTCTCTGTTCCAGAATACATGTCACAGGTTATTAATGAACAAGAATAAGATACTTTTTACATTAAGAAATTTTCTTCTAAGTCCACTGACTTTTCTTTGGGAGTGGATTTATCGTATCCGTCGTTCATTTTACGAGTATGGAATTTTAAAAAAGAAGGTATTTAAAGTTCCGGTTATCTCTGTAGGAAACCTTTCTTTTGGAGGAACGGGTAAAACCCCAACTATTATTTGGCTAACAGAGTGGCTAATAGAGAAGGGATTGACTCCAGCTGTTCTAACTCGCGGTTATCGCGGACAGCTTGAACACTCTTCAGGGCTTTTGAAGTCGGGACAAAAGTTTCGTTTGAACCCTTACGATTATGGAGATGAGCCTTTAATGATCTCCAATAAAATGAGTAAGGGGGCAGTGATTGTTGGAAAGAAAAGGGCCGAAAACCTTCTTAAATATTTTGTTGAGGTTAAACCAGATGTCGTCCTTTTAGATGATGGGTTTCAACATCTTCAAATTTATCGTTCTTTTAATTTAGTTCTTTTCGACGCCACTATGGGACTTGAAAAATACCATGTGGCCCCTAGGGGTTACTTACGGGAGGGATTCTCTGCTTTAAAGGATGCTGATGCTATTGTGATTTCGCGTTCTGATATGGTTTCTCCTGAACATTTGGATAAACTTTTAAAACTAATTACTTCTAGCTACCACCATCGTCCGGCATTGGCCTTAACCCGTTATCTTGCTGCTGGTGTTTATGATGTTCATGAACAGTTCTCATGCTCTATAGAGAATCTAAAGGGGATGCGTGTAATTGCAGTGACCGCCATTGCAAATCCTAAATCTTTCTATAGCTACTTAGAAAGTTTCGGGGTGGAGATTTGTGAGCGCATGAGTTTTGCTGACCACTATTTCTTTACAAATGAAGACGTAAATACTCTTTTAACTAAGGCCACACAACATGCGGCAATCGTTCTTTGTTCTGAAAAAGATATGGTTAAGATGAAAAGAGTAAGCCTTGATCCACGTATTCTCTATATTAAGGTTAAAGTTGACTTTATTAGTGGAGAAACAGATTTAATAAATGCACTTAGCAAAGTACTAAACCTTGATTCTCCCGTTCAATAACTTACAATAAGAGAAAATCTCTGTTGAAAGGATATTGAGTGAAATATATCGTTTTTTTTATACTTCTTAGTTGCTCTTGGAATCATAAAGACTTCGAGAAGTCCCTTAAGAAAGAAGTTAAAACGATTGAACCCAAAGTTGAAGTTGACTCAACCTTACTCGAAAAATTTGAAGTTAAAGAAGAAACTCCTGAGATCGAAGAGACTGCTACTACTCCTAAAGTAGAGGAGAAGAAAGCGGTACCCATTCCCGCTAAGACTGAAAAGAAGACCATTAAGCCGGTCGTCAAAAAAGAAAAAAAAGAAGTTCCGGTTAAAAAGTCCACAAAGCTTCCAGAAGATTACCCTCAAGATTTGATTGCTATTGAAAAGAAAGCTGCCGAGGTTTGGAAGTTGTATAAACCTAACCATACCGCTGGAGATCAGGTCATTCTCAATATTAACTATCTTGGAATGACAGTGGGTAAAATCATGTTCACCAATAATGGAAAGAAGATGATTAATGATAAGGAAGTCTGGCATCTCCACGCTCGCTTTAAATCAGCTCCCTTCTACAGTCGAATTTATGAACTCGATGATACTGTTGATACTTATGTAACAACGGATGAATTTTTAAGCACTCGTTATTCTCTTATTCAAAGAGAGTCTAAGCAGGATATTGATGATCTTCAATTACATGATCGTGATCAATTGAAAACATTTTGGTTCTATAAGCGAGTGACTAAAGAGAAGACGAGAGAGAAGAAAGATGAAAAGTATATTACTTATCACTCACTCGATCCTTTTTCAGTTGTCTTCTTTTATCAAGGACTACCTCTGAACGATGGGGATACCTATGAGATTCCTCTTATCAACAAGGCCAAAATTCTAATTTTTAAGTCAGTCGTTGAAGGAAGAGAAGAAATCAAAACATCCAGAGGGCGCAAGAAGGCCATTAAGGTTCATGCAACGACTCAGTATTCAGGGGATCATTTAAAGAGTGGAGAGCTTTTCTTCTGGTTTAGTGATGATGAATCGCGCACTCTTCTAAAAGTGCAGGCCAAAATTAAAATAGGTTCTGTAACTGCTGAGATCGTAGATTAATGAGAGAGCGTGTCCGATTATCTGATTTAAATATTCTCTATATTTGTCTTTCTGATGAATGGGGGACTACTGAGCGAAAATGTCTTACTGACGCTATCTATTTTAGAAATATTGGGGGAGGCTCATTTATTCTCTGTCGAGAAAAGTCTCTCATTGATTTAGAAGCGGAGAAAGAGGCGATCCCACGGCTCTACTTTAAAGATGATTTAGAACTATCAAAAGGTAAGTTCAATTTCTACTTTCAGATTCAACAAATCATGCAGAAGAAACAGGTTGATATTATTCACACCTATAATCACCAAACTCTGTTGCCATTGGGGATCATTCTTAGATCAATTTCTCATATACCTTTGATCTATACTTTTAATGAATTCCTTCCTCGTCCTAAGAATCGTTTTTATGAAAGGTGGTTTGTTTCTCGTACTGATTCAATTTTAACCTTTTCACAGAACATCGTAGAGTTAGCAAAAGAGAATTTACCTATTGCTGAAAGAAAAATTAAAGTAACAGGTGCAGGAATTGATTTTCCAAGTATCACTAAAAGAACAGGAGACAAGGGAGATAAGAGAAAAGTTGCGGTTTTTGTTTCGCGAAAGGAATTAGATCTAACTTATTTAAAAAAGTTTATTGATAGTATCTATCCAACACTTTTCGCTCTTGAAGAACATAAGTTTAAACCTCAAGTAATTTTCACTTTCATGACTGATATTTCCTGGTACGGCCATCCCTTATTTGAAAGTTTAAAAAGTTTAATTTTAGAGCGTCAGCTTGAGATGAATATTTCTTTTGAAACAAGACCTTTGAAGGCCCAAAGTTTTGTGGATTGCGATCTCTATATTGGCCTTCCTGAAAAAGAACTCTGTTCTGATGAGGACTATTACGCTCTTGCCACACAAACGCCGATTTTGGTTCCGCGAACAGCGGCTCGCCATGCTTTAGTGAGACAAGGTCGTTTTGGAGATACATACCATCCAGAAGACGTTCGAGAGCTCAAAGATAAGGTGCTGAAAATCCTCTTGAATGCCGATCGATATCAGGTGGAGCTTCAGGGGATTGAGGAACAGCTTGAGGCAATGCATCATTTTGAGCAGTATACAGAGGATTTATACTCTCATTACGAGAAGCTTTTCTCCCAGAGAATCCGATATTCACAAAAGAAGAAAAAACTCACTGTCTAAACAGTCTTTCTTTGCTTTTTTTCCATCAATGAACTATAAAGAACTCTCTCCAGTAGGAGAATTAATGAAAAAAAAGGGGGGCTATATATGGCCACCACAAAAAACACAACAAAATCCTTTGAAGTACCTGCTTGGGTAAAAGGTTTTGATTTCGAAGTTGGAGAAATCAAAGAGGAACAAGCAAAATCAGAATTTGGAGATCTAATCAACTCTACTTCTGCCAAGAATTTCGCTGAAGGCGAAGTTTTCATGGGTAAAGTCGTTGCTATGAACGATGAGTTCGTAACAGTTGACATCGGTTACAAGCAAGAGGGTCTAGTACTTGCTCGTGAGTTCCGTAACTATGACGGCACAATGAAAGTTAAAGTTGGCGACGAAATCCAGGTTTACCTT
>CAYWMU010000009.1:0-32956 GCA_964459395.1 uncultured Bacteriovorax sp. | reverse complement strand
TGTTGAAAAGGCGAGATTAGCACAAATGGCCAAAAGATATACGGATGCAGCACTCAATTATTTACCCTCGTAAAGCTCTGTCTATCTTATGTAGTTTGGGGTATTCTGGATACAAGATTATAGAGGTGAAAATGAGTGATCCATATAAAGAAAAACTAACCCCTGAACAGTATTATATTTGTCGCCAGGCCGGTACCGAAAGACCTTTCTCAGGAAAATATAATGACTTTTATGAAGAGGGTAACTACGACTGTGTGGCCTGTGGAAATCACTTATTTTCAAGTCAGCATAAGTTTAAGTCTGGCTGTGGTTGGCCGAGTTTTCATACCTCTGTTGAAGGGGCTATAGAGTATCTCGAAGACCGAAGCCATAACATGGTTCGAGTTGAGGTCCGCTGTAATAAATGTCATTCACATTTAGGTCACGTATTTGACGATGGCCCAGCTCCAACTTATAAAAGATATTGCATTAACTCACTTGCTTTGGATTTTAGAAAACTATGAACTATCCATTTGTTTCAACAGACAATGATTTTAGAATCGAAGTAAATACCGAATTTGATTTCAATCAATCAAATCCCCTGCAAAAGCTTTTTTTATTTTCATACCACATTCGCATAACGAATCAGGGGGAGCGAACGGCCCAGCTTCTGGCCCGTAAATGGTTTATAAAAAATAAATTTGAAGAAGTGAAAATTGTGGAAGGTCCAGGAGTCGTTGGACACACACCTAAATTCAAACCTGGTGACTTCTTTGAATACCAAAGCTTTTGCCCACTAGATACAGTCGGTGGAGAGATGTGGGGTCACTTTATTATGAAAGATAGTGAAGGAGTGGAGTTCAAGATAGAAACTCCCATATTTAAATTCAGAATTCCTGATAAGTTTATTGATCACTATTAAGAAAAGCCTCTTTTAACTTCTCTAAAGACTTCAAAGCATCCTGAAGAATTTCTTCTTTAGGAATTTTATCAAATTGCTGATCTTTTAAGAGATCATGCATGATCTGAAGTTTACTTAATTCATTTAAAATAGTGTGGCTTTGCTCTCTATTCATTGGCGATGAACCTAAACTTATAGTTTATTGGCCCAAAGATCAGCTCGCATTCGTCACCTGGATGAAGTTCACCCACACCGCTTGGAGTTCCCGTAAAGATAAGATCACCGTCACAAAGAGGGAAGTTCTCATCAATATAATGAATCATCTCATTTGGTGTAAGAATAGCGTCACTCATTTTGGCCTGCTGGCGAACTTCGCCATTGATCTTGAGAGTGAAGACTTCGTTTTGCCAATCATCAAAATCTTTCGCACCTTTAAGAGGTGTAGCGAGAGCTGAGTTCTTAAAAACTTTTGCTCTCTCCCAAGGATGACCTTTCTCTTTTAATTCTTTTTGCAGTTCACGAAGAACGAGATCCATTCCGAGACCAACGCCAATGACCATCTTTTTATAAAGTTTAAGAACGATCTCACATTCATAGTGAATTGCGCCACGATGCCAAGGAAGCTTAACTTCTTCATTATTTTTAATTTCTTTGAAACTTGAAGCAGGCTTTAAGAAGAGCAACGGGTAGGCCGTAGGCTCGTTCATTTCTTTAATATGATCGGAATAATTCTTCCCCAAACAAATAATCTTATCCATGTTAAGATTATTATAAGTTTTTAAAATTATTTGCAATTCTTATTTCCAAAATTGATTTTTATTGCGATTTTTAAAAAGATCCTCATATTAGGTATAACATGATGAATATAACAGTTTTTAAAGCAGTAAAAGTGAGTTTTGTGCTCGGGGTTATCTCGGCACTCCTTTCGCTTTCGCTCTATTCATCTCTGACTTCGCCTAAGAACAGTCTCATGATGAAACTTGTGGATGTGACTTTAGAACTCACTGAAGAAGAAGAGGAGCGTACTGTCCGTGAAATTCCGGAAGCTGACCTCTATCTTGATTATGTGGCCACTGCTCAACTTAATAAAAATGCTTTTTCTCTAGGTTTTCCCACTCATATTGATCTTACACCTCAAGAATATTTCCAATCATTCAAAAAGCCTCCACGTCTTTATTAGTTTATCAATTCTCTCATTTTATTTGATCAAACTTGTTATTGACGAAGGATTATTCGATGAACATGTTTAAAACATGGCGAAGTGATGCACAGTCGTCACTGGTCGTCTTTTTAGTAGCACTCCCGCTCTGTCTAGGGATTGCTCTGGCCTCTAATGCTCCTCTTGCTTCAGGGTTATTTGCGGGAATTATTGGAGGTATCGTTGTTGGTTTTCTTAGTGGTTCCCATATTTCCGTTTCTGGCCCGGCTGCTGGCCTTACAGTTATTGTGGTTAACTCCATCGCTGAGCTGGGAGCTTTCGAAGCTTTTAGTGTGGCCGTCTTTGTTTCTGGTCTCATTCAAATCCTATTCGGAGTTTTTAAAGGCGGAGTCATCGGAAACTATTTTCCAAACTCTGTTATTAAGGGAATGCTCGCGGCTATCGGAATTATCCTTATTCTCAAGCAATTCCCCCATGCCGTTGGTTATGATACGGAGTTTATGGGGAGTGAATCTTTCCTTCAGTCGGATGGAGAGAATACTTTTTCTGGATTCTTTAAATCCTTCAATGCTCTTCACTGGGGGGCCATTGTTATTAGTTCTTTCTCAATCTTCTTAATGATTGGATGGGAGAAGCTTGCAGGTAAAGGTTATAAATTTTTTAAACTTTTTCCTGGAGCTCTCGCTGCTGTTTTTTTGTGCTGTCGTATTCAATGAAATCTTTCAATCACTAGGTTCTACTTTAGCTCTTGATACTTCTCACTTAGTGGCATTGCCATTTGAAGGGGGGCTTAATGAGATCCTAGCAAATGTGAGAATGCCTGATTGGAGCATGCTAACTAATCCTGCTGTTTATAAAGTCGCATTTACCATTGCACTTGTGGGCTCTCTAGAAAGTCTACTTTCAATTGATGCCGCCGATAAGTTAGATAAGTCCGGAAGGGTGACTTCTAAAAATCAAGAACTCTACGCTCAGGGGATTGGAAATACTCTGGCAGGTCTTGTAGGGGCCCTTCCGATTACTGCCGTTATTGTGAGAACTTCAGCTAACGTGGCAGCTGGGGCAAAATCAAAATACTCTGCAGTACTTCATGGATGTTGGTTACTTCTTTGTGTAATGCTTATCCCAAACCTGTTGAATAAAATTCCTCTTTCCGCATTGGCCGCTGTCCTTATTCTTGTTGGGTATAAGTTAACTAAGCCAGCGCTCATCAAGTCAGTTTATCAGAAAGGTTGGAATCAATTCACTCCCTTCGCTGTAACAATCATTGCGATTCTTCTAACTGATCTTTTAGTGGGAATAGGAATTGGAATGGCGGTAGGATTAATTTTTACCATTCGCTCCAATATGCAGAAAGCAATTGTTCTTGTTGAAGATAAAGAGTCCTATCTTGTTCGTTTTCACAAAGACACAACTTTTTTACATAAAGCTCATTTGATCAAAACGTTAGAGAGAATTCCCAACAATTCACACGTGATTCTTGATGGAGAACGAGTTTTCATCGACGAAGATATCATTGAGCTTGTGGAGGACTTTGTCTGCTCTTGTGAGAGAAGAAATATCGAAGTCACTCTATCTAAATCAAACCTAGCGGTTAATCGGCTTTTTAAGGAAAATTTATATGGAAATAATTAAAAAAATATTGTTAGAAAATAAAGCATGGGCCAAGAGTAGAGTTGATGTGAACTCAGAGTATTTTAAGTGCATGGCCAATGACCAAAAACCTACTTTCCTTTGGATTGGTTGTGCTGACTCGAGGGTTCCACCTTCTGAAATCACTAACACTAATCCTGGTGAAATGTTCGTTCACCGAAACATTGCAAACCTCGTCGTACACACGGACTCAAATCTTTTGAGTGTTATGCAATATGCTGTTGAAGCTTTAAAGATTCCTCACATTATTGTTTGTGGCCACTATAACTGTGGAGGAGTGAAAGCAGCTCTTTCGCATCAAAGCCTAGGTCTCATTGATAACTGGATTAGAAACATTAAAGATGTTGTTTATCTGAATAGAGCTGAACTTTCAAAATTTGATAGTGAAGCAGATCGAGTCAATCGTTTAGTTGAATTAAATGTTATTCAGCAGACAAAGAATCTCGCTCACTCTTCTATCATCCAGAAGGCATGGAAAGAGCGCGGAGAGTATCCGATCATTCATGGTTGGGTTTATGACCTCAATTGTGGAGAACTCAAAATTTTAAATACAATTCACCCTACAGACGAACTGGAACCGGAGTTTTTTTACGAGTTTCAGAGTTAATCCAGTCTATGTATTTGTTCACAAGGGGATTAAAACTATATTCTCCTTGTGGACCTTTTGAAAAAGTTGAATGGATGGCCAGAAGGTAGATCTTATTTTTTTGTAGTAAAAAAATCGGTCCTCCTGAATCACCTGAAATAGAGAAGTGATCATCAAGTTCGATCACCTTGTGGAGATGATTCACAAAACGAAACTTAGGTGTGACCACTGTTCTATTATTTGTTTTATTCCTCTCTCCAAAACCAAAGCGAATAAAATCCCCCGTTACTTCGTCCTTAGTATAAATAGGATGAAAAACAATGGAGTCCGGCAACTTCTTAGAGAGAGTAATTTTAGCAATATCATTTTGATAAGCAGAGACTTTTGGATTGTATTCGGGATGAATCTTACTGGATTTTACTTCGTAAAAAGCCGCCTTTGGATCGTAGGTGATGGTATTGAAAACTTTAACCTGCTTCACATCTCCATCGAGGCAGTGGGCAGCAGTGAGAATCACTGTGGGAGAGATGGCCACCCCTGAGCAAGTAAATACTCCCGTGGGGCGAGTGACTTCCAAGAGAACAGAGGAGTTAAAGGCTTCCCACTGTTGGTCCTTAGCAAAAACGTCATTCATGAGTATTATCCAAATTAAAAAAAGAAACTTCACTTGAAAACTCTACATCCATTTAAAGGATGTCGAAAGGTACGGCGTACCTTTTAACTACACCCTATCGGGTATAGTTCTTGTTTTTATTTGAGAATTATACCTTATAGGGTATAATTTAGTTAAGAAGGCATTAAAAAGACCCGATCAGGTATAGCATGAAGAAAAAATCAAGATTATCAGACATTGTGAGAGAGAAGCGTAAGGAAATTGGATTAACCCAAGAAGACCTTGCTCTACGTTCCGGTGTGGGAATTAGATTTATTAGAGATTTAGAGCAAGGGAAAGCGACGCTCCGCTTAGACAAAGTAAACGATGTTCTTGGCTACTTTGGATTAGAAGTTGGAGTCACGAAGCTAAGGAAAGAAGATGAGTAAGATCACTGTCTTCTATAAAAATATCTTGGCCGGCGAACTTTATAAAACTGTCGATGGACGATTTATTTTCACTTACGATGATGAGTATCTTCGCTCAAATAATCCCTCCATTAGTTTGAGTTTGCCAAAAAAAGAAAAAAGTTTTGAGTCATCAGATCTTTTCCCCTTTTTTGACGGTCTTATTCCAGAAGGTTGGTTACTCAACCTGGCTTCCACTGAACTGAGATTAAATCCTTTGAGCGACCGTTTTGAATTACTCGCGAGTCTCTGCAATGACACCATTGGCGCCGTTCATATCGGTGAAAAGAAGAACAAGAGAAATGATGTTGAGGTTCTTGAAGAGAGAGAAGACGTGAGTAGCAAATATGGGAAATGCCTTATCTGTTATGAAGCTTCGAAAGATATTTACCATGACCAATGTATGATGAATGTTTTTGGAAGAAAAATTCACCCAGTTGTTGATGTGACAGAAGAGATTCTCGAATCATTTGCAAAAACTCAACTCAATCAGAAACTCGCTCTGGCGGGTGTGCAAAAAAAATTATCCCTTGAGCTAATTGAAGATGGAAAGCAGTCTCGAATGACAGTGACCAACTTATGGGGGAAATATATTTTCAAGCCCAAAGGTACAGCTCCTCACTTACCTGAAAATGAGCATCTGTGTTTAAAAATGGCCGAGTCCTTTAAGATTGGAGTAGAAAAATCTGCTTTGATTTTGACAGGGGATGGTGAACTCGGATTTATAGCTCGAAGATTTGATAGAGGAGAGTCTAATCAAGAGTTTCATCAAGAAGATTTTTGTCAGATTTTAGAGAAAGCCGCTTTCAAAAAGTATAATGGCAGTCTTGAGCAAGTAGGGAAAGTTTTGAAAAATGAATCAGACTTTCCTGGAGATAATTTGTACCGTCTTTACGAGTTGACGTTATTCAATTTTCTTATTGGAAACGTAGATGCTCACTTAAAAAATATCTCATTAATTTATGAAAACGAAAGTGGACCAAAAAAACTATTAGCACCTGGTTACGATATTATTTCTACAGATCTTTATATCTCTGATGATAATGAAGAGTCAGCGCTGGCGATTAACGGAAAGAAAAATAAATTAAAAGAAGAAGATTTTTTGTCCCTTGCCAAAAGCTTTGGAATAAATGAAAAAGTTCATCAAAAACTTATCAAGAGATTTCGAGACCATCTTTCAATTTGGGACGGTCTCATAGAAAAAAGTTTTCTTAGCGAAGAGAAGAAACTTCAGTTTAAAGATCTCATCCGTCAAAAGCTCTCACGCTTTAGTTAAGTAGCCAATTACGATGAACAGAAAGCATCGGATTGTAGGAGTATTTCCCTTCCGGACCAAATGAGTAAGTTGAGTGGATGGCCACAAGATACATTTGATTATTCCGCATAAGATACACTGGGCCACCGGAGTCTCCAGAGTAAGAGTAAGTATCATTGAGTTCGAGTGTATTCTCAAAATTTCTCATACCTTTAAAGCTTGGAGTGATTAACGTGCGAATATTTTTTCCTTCACGAGCTCCATAACCCAAACGATAAAAATTTCCATCCATAGCGAATGGCCCTTTAATCAATGGGTAAATAGTTGTCGAAGAAGAAAGAGGCTTTTTTAATTTGATTTTAGCAATGTCGTTCTGAAAATTTGATACAGACGCATTGTAGTCAGGGTGTAGTTCAAATGAATCAACAGCAAAAAACTTTCCTTTCGGATTATATTCTGAATCCTGAGAAAGACGGACTTTCAAAATCTTTCCTTCAAGGCAGTGTGCTGCTGTGATGACAGTATCTGGAGAGATAGCAACGGCCGTAGAAGTAAAAACTCCTTCTGGGCGAGTCACTTCTAAAACCAAAGTGGCGTTGAAGTTCGACCAATCAAGATTAGATGCTAGTGCTGTTAAGTTTGTCATAAGGTTCACCCTTCATCCTTGAAAGTTTTTGTCCTCGACTCAGATCCTAGAGTCATGACCTAAGGGAATTATAGAACTAAAAAAACACCCATGTCGAAGGTGCAATTTGTCCCTAGGTAAACTCTTCAAGAGTAGTGGTTTCAAGGTTTTAAATTTAAATAGATAGGCATAAAATCACTTCGTTTTAAGAGTTTCAATTCAGTATTTTAGGTGTGAGAAAGTGTTAGATTGGACAGCGAGTTAACTTATGAATATCTTAAGTTTTATTAATACACCATTTAAGGAAAAGTTTGGTATTCCACGCCAGCCGCTCCTTGTCAAAAGTGCGATTGGAACAATGCGCTTCCCTAAGAATGATTTCTTTATGGAGGCCTTTAGAGGCATTGAGGCCTACAGCCATTTGTGGCTTCTTTTTCAGTTCCATGAAGTTAATGAAGAAAATATCAAGGCCCTCGTTCGACCGCCGCGCTTTGAAGGTGAGAAGCGAGGAGTGTTTGCCACTCGTTCACCTCATCGTCCTAATCGCATTGGGATGAGTGTGGTGAAGTTTGAAAAATTAGAAGTCACTCACTCAGAAGTTATTCTCACGGTGAGTGGAGTAGATCTTTTAGATGGTACTCCCATTCTTGATATTAAACCTTATCTTCCTTATGCGGATGTGGTGAGTGAGGCGACTGCGCAAGAAATTGAAAGACCTGAAAAAGTCAAAGTCGTGTGGGAGTGTGAGAGGCCAGAGGATTATGAGTTGATTGAGGAATGTTTATCCTATGATCATCGTCCCACTTCTAAAAAGGAAGAAGGCATTGAGTACGGCGTACTTATCGGTGACTATAATATTCGTTACAAAGTGCTAAAAGGTACGGCGTACCTTTTGGATATTTCGAGAATTTTGTCATTTTTTATCCTATCGACTATCCTATCGACATAGCTCTAAATTTTACTTAATCTTAGAAAATTACAGCCACTTGGGAAATTGATATGAAGAAAGCTTTAGTTACAGGTGCCGCCGGTTTTATCGGCTCAAAGGTATGCGAGATTCTTGTTGAGCAAGGAGTAGAGGTTATCGGCATCGATAACATGAACGATTACTATTCTGTAAAACTAAAAAAAGAGCGACTCTTCCCACTTTTTAAAATGGATTTTTTTGAAATGGATATCGAGAACAAAAAAGCTCTCGATGAACTTTTTAAAAAGCATGATTTCGATGTGGTCTTTAACCTTGCCGCTCGTGCCGGTGTTCGCTACTCCATGGAAAATCCAGATATCTACATGTCCACTAATGCTCAAGGCACACTTAATATTTTAGAGTGCATGAGAAAATATAATGTTCCTAAACTCGTTCTCGCTTCAACTTCTTCACTCTACGCTGGCCAAGAGATGCCTTTCAAAGAAGATCTCGCGGTGAACACTCCGATCTCTCCTTATGCTGCTTCAAAAAAAGCAGCGGAAGTGATGGCCTACACTTATCACTATCTTTATAAAATTGATGTGAGTGTGGTTCGCTATTTTACAGTTTACGGTCCGGCCGGACGTCCTGATATGTCTCCTTATATCTTTGCAGAAAAAATTCTTCTGGAAGAACCGCTTCCGGTTTTTGGAGATGGTACTCAGTCTCGTGACTTTACTTACGTTGATGATATCGCTCGTGGAACAGTTCTTGCGGCGAAACCTCTTGGGTATGAGATTATCAATTTAGGAGGGGGAAATAATCCGAAGACCCTTCTTGAGATGATCGCCTTGATGGAGAGCTACCTTGGTAAAAAAGGGCAGCTAGAGTTTGGTGAACGAGTGAGTGCGGATATGGATGTTACTTGGGCCGATATTTCTAAGGCCAAAACACTTCTTGGTTGGGAGCCTCAAGTTTCTTTTGAAGAGGGAATGAAGAAGTTGTGCGAATGGCACCAAGTGAGCTTCGGAAGCTAATCTTAAGATAAATTATTTTCTAACTCCTAGACACCATCCCCTTCATTTTCTAGAAGAGAGAGTTCTTTTAATCCTTTTAGGGAGCTCTAAAATGAAATTGTTCTCTCTTTTGGCCTTATTGTTTTTTTCTGTAGAAGGTTTTACTCAAACAAAAATGGGACATGAAGCAGTGGAAATGTTCAGAGTCCTTTCTCATCCTGATGTTCAGCAATGTCTTACTAATGAAAATCTTGATCTCATTAATGTGGAGATCGCTAAAACATCGGCCCGTTGTTTAGGTTGCAATACTTACGAGATTTCAGGTTACAGAAGGTCCATTGATATGGCCTCGAATGAGAAAGTTTTTATATTGATTAAAGGGAGAGCAGTGCCAGGAGTTTTTCGCACTTGGATTCAAACTTATAACTGCAAAGTCAGAGATTACTAAAATACTAAAAGGCAGAAAGGTACGCCGTACCTTTTAGCCTTTGGCCCTTCTTTTCATTTCGGTATAAACATCATCAAGAAGTTTTTTACAATCACCTTCTTCCAATCCATAAAGCATGTGGCTTGGAGGAAGTTTTTTTTCTCCGCCTTTTTGAAAGGCTTCAAGACGATTGTTGATATTGTTTCTTCGAGTTCTTAACTTCTTATCTGAGAAACCTGTTAGGTCTGAATAATCTTTCATGGTGATCCTTTTAAAATCGATAGAGTAGTTCTGAGAAGTGTGAATTCGTTTCGTCGAAGTAAAATTTACTTTCTAAAACTCGATTCGAGACGAACGTAAAGTACGGTCGAATAAGTTTTAAATACTCACTTTGGGTTCTTTGAATGGCCCATGGGTCAGCGAATTCATGATCTTCTAGTTGCCTCTTATACTCAATATCGGTAGGAACCGTAAAGTAGAGATAACGGAAACGTTTAGCGAGCACTGGTAATATCTGCTTTAAGTCAGTGTCTTTAATGTATTGGAAGACTGACATACAGATTCCCAGATCATAGACGTGATTCTCGTTTTGGAGACACCATGTTTTAAGATCAGTATTTTGAAGAGTGAGCTCCGTAGAGGGAACAGGCTTCCACTTTTCAAGCTTCGCTTTTTTGAAAATAAACTCAGAAGGTTCAATTCCAAGGGCCTTATAGGGAAGGAAGGCTTTCATCACTTTACGAAATAAAACCCCGTGACCAAAGCCCAGGTCGGCAACAGAACTAATATCGACGTTTTCAAGATTAAAGAAGGCCTTGATGTAGGCCACATGATCCTTAGCATTTCCTATGGCATCCATAGTCTGCGGTTCGGAGTAATTCTCTTTCCAATAGTCTTCTGTAAATCCCTTCATGAGCGGATCTTATATTCTTTTGAGGGAAATGCCAAAAGGTACGGTGTACCTTTTGCCTTTTGGTTTAAGCGACTTGCTTCTTAGCTATTTCTAAGAAATCTATAATTTGTTGGGTGATGTGCTTTTCAAGTTGAACGGAGTTTAATTCTTGGCCAGTTTGCTGAATATCATAGATAGCGATGTTGACGAGTCCACTGACTGCCTCTCTTGCTTCCTGTTCATCATGGAGTTTTGAAATGAGGTGATAATAATCAATCATTAATTGGGTTAGGTTCATAATGCTCTTTTCGGGTGTTACTCCTATAATATTAAGTGTTACTGGATTTCAGTAACTTATCTCTCAGGTTAATTAAGCCATTTTTTAACCGTTTCATCTCATACATCTTGTGAAGATTTTGGTTATCTTTTGCAATATTGTATTCGAGTTGAGTTTCTCTGATCCATTTGTTTATTAAGTTTTCCATCGGGACGATGTAAATGAATAGGCACTATCTGATGAGTACTAAGATAAAAGAATTTAAAAAGATTCAGTTTTTAAAAATATAATGCCAAAAGGCAAAAGGTACGGCGTACCTTTTGCCTCGGCGTACCTTTTGCCTTTGGTTTAGCGTCTATTTCTGAATCGGTAGCCGACTTTAGGTTTTTTAGGATCTTGAGCTGGTCTCTTACTAGGGGCCACAGACTTTGCGGCTTCACGATTGCGAAGTTTTCTCTCAGCAGGGTCTTCTACGAAGTCTTCTTTTGGGAGAATCTTTTTAATGAGCTTCTCAATTCTTTTAAGAGAATCTTTCTCTGTATCATCACAGAAAGTGAAGGCCATGCCTTCGCGGCCTGCGCGAGCAGTTCTACCGATACGGTGAACGTAGCTTTCAGCATCTACCGGAACGTCGAAGTTAATAACGTGGCTCACACCTTCTACATCAATTCCGCGAGCGGCAATGTCAGTGGCCACAAGGAATTTAATTTTTCCAGACTTAAAGTTTGAAAGAGCAAGTTCACGATTGTTTTGTGATTTATTTCCGTGAATAGCTGCAGAAGGAATGTCCATCTTTTGCAAAAACTCAGCAATGCGATTGGCCCCATGTTTTGTGCGTGAGAAGATAAGAGCGAGTTCAATTTCATTCTCTTTAACAACTTGTCTTAGGAGATTATATTTTGCTCCCTTCATGCACATGATCACTTTCTGTTCAATCTTATCAACCGTTGAAGACGGAGGAGTGACCTCAACCTTCTTAGGACTTTTTAAAAGTTCACGGGCCAGGGCCTCAATGGTTTTTGGCATGGTGGCCGAGAAAAGAAGAGTTTGTCTCTCCTTAGGAATCTTCGGAATAATTTTTTTAATATCGTGAATGAAGCCCATATCAAGCATACGGTCAGCTTCATCGAGAACAAAGACCTCAACATTTGAGAGACTCAAGTGACCCTGATTCATAAGATCAAGAAGTCTTCCTGGAGTGGCCACTAAAATATCAAGTCCGCTTCTTAGAGCTTTTACTTGCGAGGCCTGTCCAACTCCACCAAAAATGACGGCGGAAGTGAGATCAAGTTCCTTGGAGTAATCAGTTATATTATCTTTAATCTGAGAGGAGAGTTCTCGCGTAGGAGCAAGAATTAAAACCCGTGGGGCCTTGGCATTTCTTCTCTTAGGGTGATTAATAAGGTAATCAATTATAGGAAGTGAGAAAGCCGCGGTTTTCCCGGTTCCGGTTTGAGCGATTCCGAAAAGATCCGCACCTTTTAAGAGCACTGGAATAGATTGTTCTTGAATAGGGGTCGGATTAAGGTAACCCTTCGCCTCAAGATTTGAAAGAATTTGAGGGTGGAGGCCAAGGTCGTTGAAGTTTTGCATGGTCGCACATTCGTTTAGATGGCGCTCAAAGTCAAGAAAGGTCTGCAATAATGAAAGATTCACATAGTGATTTGGAAAAGTTAGCAACAGTTGCGATGCCATTTGGTAAGTATAGGGGAGTACCTTTAATAGACTTACCTGAACCCTATGTTGTTTGGTTTTACACAGAAGGGCTTCCTGAGGGCGAACTAGGACGACTTTTGGGTCTTTTGTACGAGATTAAATTAAACGGTCTTGAGCATCTTGTGAATTCTTTGAGGCGATAATGAGAAACGAAAAACTCCACCAAATCCTAAAAGAAACCTTTGGTTACACTTCCTTTAGATTAAAGCAGTTGGACATTATCAATGCTCTTCTTGATGGAAAAGATACCTTGGCGATAATGCCCACCGGTGGTGGTAAGTCAGTCTGTTACCAAGTGCCGGCGCTTTTTTTAGATGGGATCACCTTGGTTATCTCACCTCTTATTTCCTTGATGCAAGATCAGGTGGCGAACTTAAAAGAAAATGGCGTGGAAGCGGTTTTTCTTAATTCATCTCTTACTTACGAAGAAACAGAGCGGGCCCGAGGAAAGATTTTAAATGGGGAAGTGAAGCTTGTGTATGTTTCTCCAGAAGGAATTCTCTCTCCAAGTCTCATGGCCTTCTTTGATGAAGTTGATATTTCACTCATTGCTATTGATGAAGCTCACTGTGTTTCTCAGTGGGGTCATGAGTTTAGAAAAGATTATATGAGACTAGGAGAACTTCGTGAGAAGTATCCTAAGGCTTCATTCATTGCTCTTACGGCAACTGCTGATGAGAAAACGAGACGTGATATTTGTGCGCAATTAAGAATGAGGGATGTTGAAACTTTTATTTCTTCCTTTGATCGGCCTAATATCAGATATACCATTCTTGATCGTCATGATGAATTAAAACAGCTCACGGATTTTATCGAAGCGAACCACCCGAAAGATACGGGAATCGTTTATTGTCTTTCTCGCGATAAAGTTGAAAGAATTGCTAGCTCACTTAAAAAGATGGGACTTCCCGCAGTTCCTTATCATGCGGGACTTCCGCAAAATGAGAGAACAAAAAATCTCTCCCTCTTTAATACTGAAGAGCGAATCATTGTAGTCGCAACCATTGCTTTTGGAATGGGAATTGATCGGCCCGATGTGAGGTTTGTTGCTCACTTGGATTTACCAAAGAGTATTGAGAGTTATTACCAAGAAACAGGACGAGCAGGAAGAGACGGAAAACCATCATCGGCCTGGATGATCTATGGACTTCAAGATGTGGTGAAACTCTCAGGGATGCTTGAGACCACGGATGCGGAAGAGAATTATAAAAAAGTTGCGCGCTATAAACTCGACTCCATGCTCGCTCTCTGCGAGGGAAGTGCTTGTCGTAGAAAATTTTTACTAAATTACTTTGGTGAGAAGGGAAGTGAGACTTGTGGGAACTGCGATACTTGTTTGAATCCCCCTGTTCTAATGGACGCTACAGTGGATGCTCAGAAGATGATGTCTGCCATTTACCGAACAGAGCAGATGTTTGGGGCCGGGCACATTATTGATGTGCTTCGGGGGAGTAAGAATGCCAAAATCACTGAGCGAGGGCACGATACTCTTTCGGTTTATGGGATCGGAAAAGATCGTCCCAAAGAATACTGGAACTCTCTTTTAAGACAACTTTTGAATTTAAATTTTGTTCGCATTAAATCTTGGGAGTATCGAAGTCTTGGACTTACTGAGGATTCGCGAAGGATTTTAAGTGAGGGGGAAAAATTTCTTCTAAGGCAGCAAGAGTATAAAAAAGAGAAGAAGACTAAGAGTGCAGTTCACACTGAACATCAAGAAAATGAACTCTTTGATGCTCTCAAGAATTTAAGAAATCAAATCGCTCGGGAGAAGAATCTTCCGTCCTATATCGTCTTTAATGATAAGTCTCTTCACGATATGTGCGCGCTACTACCGAGAAACGACGAGGAGTTCTTACTGGTTCATGGAGTGGGGCAGAGTAAGCTTGAGCGCTATGGAGCAGAGTTTTTGAAAGTGATTCGGGAGCACCGAGGCTAAGTGTTTGAATTTTCTAGCGATGACCGTTTTGAGTCTCGTTTGCCATACGGTACTTTTTTTGTGTCTCGTAAAACCATTTATATGATACACAAATGATTTATTGTATAATGAGTGAGACGCAAACTTACTTGTGTATGGTTTTTCGTAAAATACTATAAACAAAGGCATGATTATGGAACCATTTAAGCCTCACAGTCTTCCTCTAGAAGGATTAGATTTTGGAAAGTTAATTACTTTAGTCGGAGAAGCGAATGCAGAATTGTCTGAGTATAACGGGCTATTACAGGCCATAATTAATCCGAAGATCATGCTATCCCCCTTAACAAATCAGGAAGCAGTTCTCTCTTCAAAAATAGAAGGAACCCAAGCAACAGTTGAAGAGGTTTTAGAACATGAAGCCGGAGAAGTTTATGATGAACGCAAAAATCTCGATATTCAGGAAATCCTAAATTACCGTAAGGCCCTCATTCTTGCAGAAGACTATACTGCTCAGTATGGAATAAATCTCAATCTTATTTTGGAGCTTCATAAAATTTTATTAAATAGCGTACGAGGGCAAAATAAAAACCCCGGAGAGTTTAGAAAAGAGCAGAACTGGATTGGAGCATACGGTTGCAATATAGAAGATGCTACGTTTATTCCTCCTAGTCCTCTTCAACTTATGGATCACTTACGAGATTGGGAAAGCTATTTAAAGTTCTCTGACTTTGATGTTCTTGCTCAATCTGCAATTGTTCACGCGCAATTTGAATTGCTTCATCCATTTAAGGATGGGAATGGAAGGATAGGCAGATTGTTAATACCTCTTTTTCTTTTTAGTAAGAGAAGACTAACGAGTCCTATGTTTTATCTATCAAGTTATTTAGAGCAACATCGCTCTGAGTACTATGCAAGACTCAAGGCTATTTCAGCAGAGGGAGATTGGACGGGATGGATAATCTTCTACTTGAGGGCCGTGGTTGAGCAGGCAAAAGTAAATAATTCGAGAGTCAGAGATATAATTAAGCTTTATGAAAGAACTAAAGAAGAAATACGACAGATTACTAAATCTCAGTATAGTTCACAGTTACTTGATGCTCTTTTCGATAGACCTATTTTTAAAGTAAATGAATTAAGTAAAAGAATTCAAATTCCTAAGCCAACGGCCCACAGTTTAATTAGTCAGTTAGAAAAAAATGGATTGATTATCATCCTTAAGGCCGGAGCAGGACGCCGTTCAACGACTTATGCATTCCCTGAATTATTAAATATTGCAGAAGGCAGAGAAGTGATAAGACGCTAAAAGGTACGGCGTACCTTTTAGCGAAGAAAATGAATGAGTTCTTTTACTGCTTGATTGCGAATTTCATCTACTTCCATGAGAGGTTCATGAAGGGATTCTGCAAAAAATGAAAGCTTGCAATTAGTGGCCCTCTGACAAAATTGATTTTGTCTTTGAGGCATCACCGTCTGATCTTTTCCTGCTTGAAACATTAGAATAGGCGTTTTAATGCGATCAGCTTTCAAATGAATATTTCGAGTGGCCTTCAGGGCCTCATGAGTCCAGCGCACAGTGGGAGCATTCACAATGAGTTCAGGGAAATCATCCCAGAGATTTTTTCTTGTTGAAAATCGAGCAACGCTGTGAGTGTTCGTATTATTTTCAAAAGTGTCTTCTTCTGGAAGATAGGGCCCGTGTCCAGGAGTGTAGCCAGTGGCCTTTCTGAGAGTGATAAGAAGTCTTGAAAAAAGTTTTGCTACAGTTTCAGAATAAGGAGTGGTGTTGATCTGAAGCATCGGTGCACTTAGTACTACTTTCTTAAACACATTCTGATTTTGGGCCAAATAGTGAGTAGCAATAGCTCCGCCCATAGAGTGGGCCAGAAGAAAAAGATCTTTACCTTCAGAGCGAGGAAGAACGACTTCATTCATCCATTGATTCATATCATCCACGTAATGATTAAAAAATCTCACATATCCTTTATGAGGGTCTCTTAGTCTTCGATCCGAGAATCCTTGGCCTTGATGATCAATAATAAAAATATCAAAACCTTGATGACGAAGATCGTAGAGGAGTTCAGCGTACTTGATAGAACTTTCAGTACGGCCCGGAACGATCACAAGAGTTTTAGAATTCCTGTGATCTGTTTTGTAATAATGACTAACTCTTAGTCCTTGAGCATTGGTCATGAACTCATGGTTATAGTCATTAAAATGAGGAGTGATCTCTTGGTCCCAGAGTTGCGGCAGTTCATTTTCAGGAACGGCAAAGAGAAGGTGAGAGAAAGTGAGCAAAATCCATATTGCAAAGTTTTTCATAAAATAATTCTAGCAAAATTTGGATAAAGCAAACTGCTCAGTGCACTAGGGAAAGAAGCCAAAAGGTACGGCGTACCTTTTGGCTTCTTTTCCACTTAAGAAAATAACCGCAATAAGTCAGCCTATTCTCTACTTAGATTTCTTTAAATTTATTAATAAGGATGAATCTTTTTTGTGAGGTTCCATTAGACGCCCAATGAAGGGCGCCATTAACAATGGAGTTTCATGGAAGAGATCATTAGGGTACTTTCCTTAGTTGTTCTTATCTTACGACTTGTCGTTTTGATCAGAAAGCTGAGGTAGTTTTAGGGGAGGAAACTCAACCCTTCCTCCCCACCTAATTTCCTCACCTTCATTCTAACAAACAACTTTGAATCAAAGCAAGCGCCAAAAGGTACGCCGTACCTTTTGGCCTTTTTCGTTTGAGAAAGAAATAATTCCGATTCAGTTCTATTAGCGGACTAATATTTCGAAATTAATTAATAAGGATGAATCTTTTTCGTGGGTTCCATTAGACGCCCAATGAAGGGCGCCATTAACAATGGAGTTTCATGGAAGAGATCATTAGGGTACTTTCCTTAGTTGTTCTTATCTTACGACTTGTCGTTTTGATCAGAAAGCTGAGGTAGTTTTAGGGGAGGGGCTTCAGCCTCCCTCCCCACCTAATTTTCTCATCTTCATTCTAGCAAATATTTTTAAATCGAAGCAAGCGCCAAAAGGTATGCCGTACCTTTTGGCCTTTTGGCTTTCTTTTAAGGAATGTACTCAGGGCCACAAAGTTTTTCGATAACTTGGAAGGCTTCTTCATCGTGAACAAACTTAAATTTTGGATGTCCTTCTTGAGTCCAGAAAACGTCACCGTTAAGTTTACAAGGAGGAAGATCACCTTTTGATACAACCACATGTTTAGCAAGGCGTGGATCTCTACCTTTAGCATCAGACCTTATAACTAGCCCTGTTCCATGGTAGTGAATTTGCGGAAACTTTCTTAAATTACGATCAGGATTCAGATCTACTGGTTCTTCCGTTAAGATCTTCGAATCAAGAGTCTTATACTTCTTAAATATTTCTACTTTCTCAGAAGTGGTGAGAGTAATAACAAAGTTCTCACCTCCATCCTCAATTTTCATAGGCTCAAGGCGCGGTAAGAAAACAAAAACGGACTCAAAAAAATCGGAAGTCTTTCCCGAACCATTATAGTCAGTTACCCAGAGATAAGTATCTCGACGGGCCATGTCGTCCGTCTGGAAATACAACTCTCGAAAAGGAGTGTTGAGAAAATCCACCGGCGGCTCGGTGATAATGTGATTGGGCCCATAATTGTTGATGTTAAAGCCACGATGATAGAGCTTCTCATTCTTATCTCCGCCAAAACGCCAGATAATATCATCGCTCATTTGGCGAGACATCACGAAGTCATAGGCATGGATACGAGGAATGTCGCGCTCGAAATGGGCGTGAGCAAAAAGAGGGAGAATGAGGAGAAATAGAAACTTCATAGTAATGACCTTTGTTAGTTACTATTTTAGGTCATTATGAAGGGAGTGCTATGGGGGTAAAAAGGTACGGCGTACCTTTTAGGTTCTTTTAGTTCTTTATACGGAAATGAGTATATTTTTGACTTATACTAAAAACAGTATAATATATGGATATACTGATTTCCGTATGGGGAGCTTATGGCCAAGAACATTCTCATTGAAAATATTAACACTCCTGAAATGCTAAGTGTGGCATTAAGAAGACTTCGTAAAAATTCGGGAATGACTCAAAATGAATTAGCAGCGATCGTAAATATGAGACAAGCAACAATAAGCGATCTTGAAAATGGCCGTGGGACTTTAGAATCACTATTTAAGGTAATACAGGCGCTCAAGCTTAACCTTGCCTTATCAAATTTAAAGACAATAAAAGAGCGAGATGATTCCTCTAGAGCAAGAAGAATTCTTGATATGTTGAATGATGAGTGAAGGAAAATATGAAAGGTGAAATTCTTAATATTTTCTTGAATACTATCCTTGTAGGTGAATTAAAAAAATCATCAAGTGGAGAAATATCATTTCAGTATGATGAGGAGTGGATTGAAAACGGCTTTGCAATTTCGAGATCACTACCCTTACAAGAAGAAAGATATAAAGGGGATATCGTCTCAAGATATTTTGATAACTTGCTACCAGATAACGAAGAAATAAAAAAGATAGTGGCCACCAAATTTGGAGCAGAGAGTACGAGATCTTTTGATTTATTATCTGTTATCGGCAGGGATTGTGTTGGGGCATTATCCTTCTTATTAAAGGAAAGTCGGCCTCCAATAAACTTCGAAATGAATTATTCATTTATCAGTGATAAAGAAATTGAAAGAAGGCTGAGCTCTCTTGGTAGTACGACTCCGCTTGGTATGGATGAAGGAGATTTTCGGATCTCTATTGCAGGGGCACAGGAAAAAACGGCTTTATTAAATATTGATGGCAAATGGTATGAGCCCCATGGGCTGACACCAACGACACATATCTTTAAAACTTCAATTGGTGCGCTTGGAGTTGATGTGAATTTCGATGATAGCATTGATAATGAATGGGCCTCACTCTTTATAATGAAAAAAATGGGACTGCCTGTTTGTGATGCCAACATATCCCAATTTGGAAGCCAAAGAGCATTGGTGATAGAAAGGTTTGATCGAAAATGGAGACTTTATAAAGGTAAGAAAATACTCCTTCGAATTCCACAAGAGGATATGTGTCAGGCCCTAAGTATTTCTCCTTACAGAAAATATCAGTCAGAAGGAGGAGCGGGAGTCACAGATATATCAAAACTTCTAATGGCATCAAAAAACTCAGAAGATCGTATTAATTTCTTTAAAGCAATTATTGTCTTTGACCTACTCTATGCAACTGATGGGCATGGGAAAAATTTTAGTATCTTCCTTGAGGAAGATGGATTTAGGTTAACGCCATTTTACGACGTCATGAGTGGTTATTTTTTGCATAAAAGAGAAAAGAAACCACTTGAGAAGCTAAAACTTGCGATGAAGGTTGGTAACTCTGGCCATTATGCTTTCAAGAGGATTTCTAAGAGGCATTATGCTGAGACTGCTCAGAAATGTGGGATCAATGAGCAAAATTTTGAACGCATCATTTCTGAACTAAGACAAAAGTATGAAAGTCTTGAAATTCATGACAGAGAACTTGATCCTTTATTAAACAGAGAAACATTAAATATCATCCTTGAAGGGATGGAGAAAAGAGCGAAGGTGATTTTTTCTTAGATCCAAAAGGTACGGCGTACCTTTCGGCTAAAAGAGCTTATTGAATTTGGTAGAGATAGAATGAACCGACACTCTTTAAGAGTGTGAAATTTAGTTCAATTGGGGAAAGGATGTGAGTAATCCCTTCTCGTTTAAGATCTTCTGACTTGAGGTGGGGAAGGTTCTCTTCGAAAGCCTTATTGATTTCAGGTCGCTCCAAAGACTCTGAATAAGAAACGTCTCTTCCTAATACAAATTCCAGTCGTCTGTGATACTGAATGAGAAATTCTTTAATTTGTGGCAAATGCTTATAGCTCACGTAGATACTTCGATTGGTGTGAGCGAAGAAATTTGTTGCAGATGGGTTTGCTAAAATAACTGCATCAGAAGCTACATTTTGATCAATCCACGAGTAGATTTCTTTAGTTGGATAACTCTTTTGCTTATCCCAAAAATCAAAAAGCTGCCCACTAAAGCGAAAAGAAAAAATGATAAAAACTAGAGGGATGAGTGCTTTATGCTCTTTAAACTTTGACGGAACCTTTTCTAAAAGAAGGGATGTGATAACGAGATAACTTGTAAATGGAATCAGAGAATCTGGAACTCTGAAGAAGTAGTATTTTAGCAGATGGTGATACCCAAGATAATAAACAACAAGCCCCATTATCCAGAAGATATTAGTGATTAACGCTAAAGAGATAAATCTTTTCCAAACCTCATCTTTTTTTAGATATCCCCAGATTAGGAATCCATTAAAAAGAACATACTTCCATAACCAGCGATTAACATCCCATTCTGGAACTAGATGATGAGAGAGCCTGGTAAAAATATAAATTTGGTCAGCAAGATGAACACTTTCTTGTCCCAGTTCATAGAAAACCGCATAGAGAGCAATGCTTGAGCCAAGAAGGAAGGCAAGGATCCATTTAACTTTAGGAATGATTTTAAAAAATAAGAGAGCAAGAAAAAATGTAATTGATAAATATCCGCCAACGAGGACATGAAAACTTGCCGATAAGCCGAGTAGAAAAAATGTTTTCGGTGAAAGCTTATTAGAAATGAAATCTTTTAGAGCGAAGAAGAAAAGAATGTAGGCAACAGGTTTTGCATCGGAGTCTCCAACAATCCATTCCATGGCCACTAAGGACTGATTATTCAAAAAGTAAGTAAAGCTTATGATTAAGACAAGAAGACTTACATTAAGCTTTTCATAGATCCGAGCGAGGACAAAAGTGAAAGCGCAGAAGAGTACAAACTTAGTACTAAAAAAGGTAAACCAGAAATTAGTGAGCTTATAGAGTGAGCCCACAGGGATATTAAAGAGAAAGCGATAAGGAACGAATTGAGAAAGATACCAATCGTGATTTAACCAGTTACTCACAAAGGCCCGAGCAGAGGGAAGTGAGTCAAAGGCGTTATTCACTTTGAATGTGAGTGAACCAAAAAGTATAACGAGTAAAACAAGTTGAAGGCGGTACTTAGTAAGCATTCTTATTAATGAAGCCTTTCCAAAACGTCATGAAGATGATCCAGATATCCATCCAGATGGACCAATTTTTAATATAGTAGAGGTCACATTCAATACGTTTTTCAATACTTGTGTCCCCGCGCCATCCATTGATCTGGGCCCAACCGGTGATGCCGGCCTTCATTTTATGGCGAAGCATATAGGTCGGAATAGATTGTTTGAATTTATTTACAAAAATTGGTCGCTCCGGGCGAGGACCCACTAAACTCATGTCACCAAGAATGACGTTAAAAAGCTGAGGGAGTTCATCGAGAGAAGTCTTTCTTAGAATTTTTCCAATGGGAGTTACTCTTGGATCATTCTTAACAGTCCACGTTTCTTTATTTGTTTCACCCACAGTCATTGAGCGAAATTTATACATCTTGAATTCTCTTCCATCGAGTCCCATGCGGACTTGAGAGTAAAGGATTGGCCCCTTAGAAGTGAGCTTCACCAGTAAAGCTATGAGAATCAAAAGGGGAGATATGATGATGACTCCAATACTACAAAGAACAAAGTCAAAGATCCTTTTAATGATGATGCTTCGACTTTTAAAATTTGGTTCATTAATAATGATCGCCAAGGTCCCCGACATGATGTTGACCACTTGGTAGCCAACTAAAGCATGAGAGAGGTCAGGAAGGATGATCACCTCAATTAAAAGGTTACTGATATCAATGGTAGGTCGATCGGCAAAAACAATAGTGTCTGGTTTAATCGTATCAAGATCTTCGACTTTAAAATTTGCAATTTCCTCGTCGGTTTTAAGCCACTTTTTAATTTGAATGCCCAGTTCTGGTTTGCTCGTAATTTTTTCGGCGTAGTCCTGAATCTGCTTAGTATTTCCTACAAGAAGGTATTCTTTCGGTTTACGACGATGAACTCTGTGGATGGAGAGCTTTAATCCCACAATCAATAGAGTTGAAAGAAAGTAATAAGCGAGAGCAAAAAGCCTTGAAGGTTTGTGACCAAATAAAAAGTAACTTGAGACAATAAATAAGAGGAAAGCAAATGAGTTTGCTTTGATGATCGAGAAAATATACTGAAAATCTGTCGCGGGAACTCGAGTCGTGTAAATGCCTTCACTTCTAAAGGAGTAGTAAGTGAGGAAAGTGACTAAAATGGAAAACTTTAAGTAAAGATCGAAGAGCCCCACTTCGGAAGGAAGAAGGTTTGTCTCAAATCTTAAGTAATAGGCAAACCACCAGGCCACATTAACAAGAATAAGATCAAAAACCTTTACAGTGACTTCAAAGCGACGCTTTCTTCTACTCGACATACCTAGGCAGCCTTCTTTTCATTAAATGTAAAACATGAACTCAAAGCATAGATGAAGAAAATCATGGATGCATTATTGGCGTCAAAGGTCACTTCAAACTGACTTGAGGATACGAAGGCAACCCCGAATGGGATGATCAGCGCTCTCACTAAACCTTTCGCTCTAAATACTTCCAAGGCCCAGGAGATAACCCATCCTAGAAAGATAATGAAACCAATAATTCCCGTTCCACTAGCAACTTCTAGGAAAAGGTTGTGAGAGTGAGCATCGTTATAGTGTTTAGCATTGAGATCGAACTGATCTTTGATTCTTTTTAACTGTGAGTGATAGTTTGAGAGACCATAACCAAGAATAGGCTTTTCTTTAACAGCGATGATTGCTGCTTGCCACTGGCTTTTTCTAATGTGGTCGGAGTTATTATCCTTATTCATTAAGAAACGAGAATTATAGTTCCCAGTTCCGAAGAAGTAGAAAGCTGCTAATCCTACAACCGCTGCAAGAGATAACCCACCTAAAGTCAGGCCAAGTTTTGCTCTATAGTAATAGAGAACAAATGGAAGACCACAGAGGAAGCCAAGTAATGCTCCTCGTGTATAAGAGAGATATAAACCGCAGAATCCACAGACGAAAGCGACAATTCCTAGGCGCCAATTAAACCAAGATGATAGTCTGTGACGATGAAGAATACATCCAAGGAGAGTGAGGAGAATCATTCCTGAGCCGTAGCCGTATCTCAGAGTATCTGTAAATCCGCGTGCTCTTCCTCTATCGTTGGTAAAATAAGTATAGCTTGCATAGATTCCTGCTACAGCAATGGCCACAAGGAAAGTATTAACAAGGAAAGTCTTTGTTTTATCACTCGCATCTTTGAGCCAAACTCTTAGAACAAAAATTCCGCTGAATCCAAAGAGATAGTACTTAAGACGACCAAAGTTTTTTCCAGGCCTTGGGAGAAGTTCGTAATTCACCACTAGACTTAGAAGAGCAACGGCCATAAACGCAAGAAGGAACCAGGCGCTTCTCGGAAGTCTGAAGTCTTTGTTTTTAAAGGCCATGAAGGTGTAGTAGGCAATCGGGATCATATAGAGGATTTGATAGGCCCCTAAAATGGTGACAGAAGTGAAGATGCCTAGGGCAAGGAAAAAATAAGATGCGGTAGTTAATTTATTCATAATGGAAAAAAGGTTACTGCTTTAACCCAAAGATGTCAGCTGGATTTAAAGCCGCCATTTTTAATTTAAATGAAATTCTTGCTTTGGGGTGAATTAAATCAAAAAGAATTGAGGATACAAAATACCCACATAGACTCGCCCAGGCTGCACCTATAACTCCTAAGCGTGGGATGAGAGCAAAGTTCAAAGTAATATTAACGATCGCACCGAAGATATTTCTCCAAAGCTCTAATTTTTGAAGTCCCTCTGTTATATACCAGCTGGTACTGACTGTTCCGATTGAAACGAAAACCAAGGTCCAAGTTTGAATCACGAGAATATTTGCAGCTTCTGCAAAAGCATCACCGTAGAGGAATTTAATGATGACCTCGCTAAATATTGAAATAAACAGGCCAATACTGATGGAAGTCACAGTTAAAAAACTATAAAGTCGCTTTAGCCGAGTTTGGTAAACTTCAAGACCTTTAGACTTTGCATTAACAATTGCTGGGAAAAGAGAGCTGCATAAGAGAATTGGAATTGTATAAAGAATTTCTGTGACTTTAAAAGAGACGGCATACGTTCCAACGGCTACATCATCTAGAATTTCACTGATTATAAGTTGATCCACTCGAGTGTAAAGAGTGACAGCAACAGAGCTAATCATGAGAGGTGTGGCCAGTTTTAAAAACCTCTTGGCGAGATTAGGATCAAAAGCTTTAAAGAATGATTGATATCCCTTCATGCGATAAGCAATGAAATACAGCATACCTAGCATGAAGTTTTCTAAGAAGATCGTGATAACGAAATAGACAAGATCAGCATCATAAACAATAAGAAGTATTTTTATGATGGAGTTGATGCTTAGCTGAATGATCCTACATATAGAAATGAAGCGGGCCTGGACTTGAGATCTAAAATAAAAGTCCGTCACTTCAAAACTTCTAAAAATAAGTCCTAATGAGACAATAGCTACGTAGAGCCTCATTTTGGGATCTTCATCACTAATGAAGATGGCAAAAATCATAATGGCGACGAAGACAAAAGAAGATAGGAATTTAAGCCAAAAAGACGTTCCAAGGATTTTGTTTGTGGTTTCAGGTTTTTCAACAAGGGCCTTGATAATAATGTCATCAAGACCTAGTTTACCCGCTGCTTGGAAAATAAAATAATAAGCGAGGGCATAACTAAATAATCCATAGCTTTCAGGGCCAAGATACCTTGCCATCCAAGCGCCGACAAATAACCCCGCCAAAAGGCGCAGCCCCTGCTCAAAAAACATCCATGAAGTATTAAAGATATACTTTTGAGCTCCAGGGTGTTCGCTGACTTGTCGTAGTTTTTCCAACAACTTATTTATAAAAATATCCCAGCTTGAATTTATAGAAGTTAAATATTTCATAGATGGAAGTGATTAGTCGAGGACTTCGGCTTGAGAATTTTATAAGATATTGAAATGAAAGTTTTAATTTCCAGAAAAGATCTTCGTGATACCGCTTCAGGGGTTCCTAAAAAAGTTCTCCAAGAAGTAAGTCTATTCAAAAAGCTAGGTTTCACTCCTTACGCGATTGCAGAGACAATGAATGAACCCATGATTAGAGAATTCCAGGGGACTCCTGTGAAAACTATACGTTGGCCTATCTCTGGTTATTTTCGACGTCGTTTCTATCAAATGCAGGTGGATCGTTGGATAAAAAAGAATCGGCCAAATATTGTGATTGGGCATGGGGATATTCTTCATCAGGATGTTCTTTATATTCATAATTGTGTTCACTTGGCCCATGAGCTGATTGAGAAAAAGCCGTTACCTCAAGATCACGAAGTAGGGCGAATTCATTCGCAAATACTAACTAAGGGCACGTTTAAACTTCTCGTTTGTAATTCTGAGATGATGAAAAATGACCTTGTTAAACGCTTTAATCTTGATAGCTCTAAAGCAGTGGTTATTTATCCGGAAGTGAATCTTCAGAAATTTGAAGCAGCTGATCCAAAAGCTTTAAAAAAAGAATGGCGTAGTAAACTTGGCATTCCACAGGATGCTTTTGTTTTCGGAATTGTAACTTCTGGAAACTATAAAAAAAGAAACCTTGGAATGCTGATTGAAGCTTTCAAAGAAGTAAGCAAGAAGCATTCGAACGTTCACCTCTTTGTTGGAGGTGGAAATGTTGATCAGAAGTTTAAGGATATGATTTCTGAAAAGGTAACTTTTGCTCCAACTCTTATGGATGTGAAAAACTACTTCTATTTATTGGATGCCTTTGCCTTGCCTGCTCATATTGAAGAGTTTGGAAGAAGTGTGCTGGAAGCCATGTTTTGTGGAATTCCGGCGATTACTACAGAGACTGTTGGGTGTAGTGAGATTATTGAAGGAAAGGGGAGAGAGTTAATTCTTACTTCGATAACTAAGGAGGAGCTTGTTCAAAAGATGGAAAGACTTTTTGATGAAAGTTTTTATCGAGAAGTTAAGTCTCTGAATCGTGAGACTGCGAAGAAGTATAGTGCGGATTCGCAGAATGAGAAGTTAGAGGAAGTTCTTAAGAGATATAGGATTCTATACAAAAGCTAATTTCCTAGATTACAATGGCTTTCATCAACATTTCTATTTTATAGGTAAAATATGATTCCTTTTAATAAACCGGTTATTTTAGGTTCTGAGCAAGAATACTTAGCAGATACGTTTAAAAAACAAAAATTTTCAGGAGATGGCTATTATTCGGCCAAGTGTCACGAGACCATCGCAAATTATTTAGGTGCTCGTAAGGCACTACTTACAACTTCTTGTACCGACGCTCTTGAGATGGCGGCAATTCTCCTGGATATCAAAGCCGGTGATGAAGTTATTATGCCGTCATTTACTTTCGTATCTACATCTAATGCATTCACTTTAAGAGGCGCCAAAATAATCTTTTTAGATGTGAATCCATCAACCATGAATATGGATGAAAACTTGATCGAGAAAGCAATAACACCTAAAACGAAATGTATCGCTTTGGTTCATTATGCTGGGTGGTCCTGTGATATGGACAAGGTTATGGAAATAAGTAAAAAGCATAATATCCCAGTTATTGAAGATGCAGCTCAAGCCTATGGGGCGACTTATAAGGGAAAAAAATTAGGTACATTTGGCGTAATGTCAGCTTTTAGTTTTCATGAAACAAAGAACCTTCATTGTGGGGAAGGTGGCGCTCTTGTTATTAATGACGAAAAGTATATCAAAAGAGCTGAGATCGTTCGTGAAAAAGGAACAAACCGCTCTCAATTTCTTAGAGGTCAAACGGATAAATATACGTGGGTAGATGTAGGTTCGAGTTTTTTACCTTCTGAACTCAATGCAGCTTTTCTTTACCCTCAGTTGTTAGAAGTCGATAAAATAAATGCTAATCGAGTAGAGCGTTGGGATAGATACAAAGCTGGCCTAAAAGATGTAATTGAATTTTTGGATTGTCCCGATTATTGCACTAATAATGCTCACCTTTTTGCAGTGAAGTTAAAAGATATAGAAGAGCGAACTCAATTCATTGATTATCTAAAAGAAGAAAAAGTGGCTGCTGTATTTCATTATGTTCCTCTTCACACCTCTCCTGGTGGGAAGCTTTTTGGAGAGTTTTTTGGTGAAGACAGGTTTACAACTAAGGAGTCAGACCGCTTGGTACGTCTTCCGCTTTACTATGATTTATCTTTTGAGGATCAGGACAGGATTATTAATGCTATTAAGGCGTTTCAAAGATCTTAGATAGTTGGTTCCTAAAATTCTCAGTTGAGAAATAAGAAGAAATAATTTTATGATTATTATTTTTAATCTCATTGTCGAGTGGATTAATATCCATGTTTTGAATATCGAAAACTTTGACGCCGAGTCTTTGAAAAAGTTTAAATTGAGGAGTTGAAGAGTCTAGGAATAATTTTTTTCCAAGACCAAGAAGTTGAATGAGATTGCCCATGCCTTGCTGTCTGTCATGGTTAAATACAACGTTATCAATTTTAGAGAGCATTTTGTAGTAATCTTGAATAGGCATAAACTCAGTCAAAGGGACAAAGTCTTCCCCGAACATTTCTTTACCTGTTTTGATTATTTCTTTCCGGTATTTTTCATTACCATAAGAAAGAGGAACTATTAGTTCTATCTGACCTTTAAATTGGATGAGTTCTTTGAAGGCTTCCTTATGTCTATTGGCTGCAGTAGCTGAATTGCCAACCAGAATTTTCTTTTTAGTGTTATCAACACTTGTTTCGACTTGTTCATGGCCTGAATAAATATTACTTAGGTAAAGAAAGGATTCGTGTAATTGACCTTTGGCCCCATACCACTTACAAGCTGATTTATAGTCTTCCTCGATATATGTAATAAAATGTCCTAGCCTTGAAATGACAAACTTTCTAACTTGATGCCAAAGCATAAGCTTTGTTTTGTTATTGCGATCGTAATATTTATATAAATCTCCTCCCCAAATAGCCCAATAGCATTTATTCAAGCTCTTTGCGTTCAGGGCGAGTAGCATTACGATGCTATTCCAAAACAGGCCATGCAAAATTACTTTATCAGCTTTCTTGAAAAGCTTAACTAACTCCAGAAAAGCGAAGAATTCCATTTTGCTTCTAATGATTAAGTTCGGGGATTGATCAAATGAAAATTTGTTTTTTTTGTTAAAAACATAAAACTGGTGTTCTTGGGAGTTAAAGTTACCATTAACAAATGAGATAAATGGAGGGATAAACTTATCAGCAACACATATGTGCAAAATCATACTACATCCACCTATCATACCAAGTAGCTAGTGTATAAAGAGACCAAATTCTTGGAGCATAATCTCTTTTTTTACTTCTGTGGTCTTTCAATATACCCAAGCAATATTCTTGATTGAGCCAACCGTCTTTGAAGATTTTAGATTCTTGAAAACGCTCATGGACAACATTCCCCATATCTCCATAAAGCCATTGCTCAAAAGGGAAAGAAAATCCCATCTTTTTTCGGTCAATACACTCATTAGGAATATACTTTGCTGCGACTTTTTTGAGCCATGCTTTCTTTACATTTCCATCAATTCGCGAGTATCCCATTGTTTTGAAAACTAACTCTGCAATTTTATGATCAAGAAAAGGAGCTCTTGCTTCAATTGAATTAAGCATAGAAATTCGATCAACTCGACGAACTAGGACTTCAATCATTTTCGAATAGATTTCAGTATAAGCAATGAGGTCTACATTATCAAAGTTACCTTGAGTTATTCGAGCTAAGTCAGATCGAACATTTTTTATGTAATTATACCCCTCTGAAGGGTCACCCAAGTCGAGTAGATTCTTCCCTGCTAATTGATTACGAAGAGTCTTGGTAATACCAAATGAGGTATTCATGTAAACAGGATCGCCCTCAGCAACTCGTCTCCATAGATCAAATCGGCGATGCCCCTGAGAAATATATTTGCTGCTCCAGCCGAAAAGGTTATGAGGGATTGTGTATTTCCAAGAACTAGTGCGAGCGGAATCTAAGTTATTCAGAGCTTTAGCAAAAGAATTGTAACCATGAAAAAGCTCATCAGCTCCTTCTCCTACTAAAACGACTTTATATCCGTCTTGTTTAACTTGATTTGATAAAAGATGGAGCGGAACCCATACCCAGTTAGAAATGGGTTCGTCCAAAAGGTCACCAACAGACATTAGAGTTTTCTTAGCATCATCTAAAGTAACAGTTATATTGTGGTGATCTAAATTAAACTTCTTAGCAACGATGTCAGCATATTCGAATTCATTATATCTTTCTTGGCCCTCATATCCAATGCAATATGTTCGATAAGGACGATCTGTGTTCTTTGCAACAAGTGCTGAAATAAGACTAGAGTCAATACCGCCGCTCAAGAAACCACAGACAGGTACGTCAGAAATGAGCCGCTCGCTTACTGCGCGCTCAAGTTCCTGTTCAAGTTCGTCTACGGAATAGGTATTAACCCTTTCTGTTGTATTGATAAATATATTCCAGTATCGATGAAAACTTAAATTCTTCGATTTTAAATCAAGTACTCCATAGTGCCCCGGCGGAACTGCTTCGATTCCGTCAACTAGGTGACTGTTAAAAGGAGAGAAATTCAAAGTTAAATAAGAATCGAGTCCAGAAGCATTTAAGTTGAACTTAGGGAAGTATTTGAAGAGAGGGGCAAGCTCAGAAGCAAACCCAAATTGATCTTGGCGGAAATGATAAAAGAAGGGTTTCTTACCATAGCGATCACGAACAAGGAGAAGTTTGTCCTCTTTCTTATCCATAAGTGCAAATGCGAACATCCCTTGAGTTTTCTCTAGAAATTTGTCGATCCCCCAGGCAAGATAGCCAATCAGGATGACTTCTGTATCACTCTCTGTTTTGAACTGATGACCTTGATCTAATAACTCTTTTTTAATTGCTTGGTAGTTATAAATCTCACCATTGAAAGTTAGAATGTAATTCTCGTTATCCAGGGTCATTGGTTGGTTAGACCTAGGGTCTAAATCGAGGATAGAAAGTCTTGCATGCCCGAATGTGAACTTGGGATCAGAGAAGAGCCCCTGATGATCGGGACCTCGATGATTGAGTGTTACTAAAGCCCTTCTGAAAGAAGCTTCATCCACACTAGAGTTATTAGATAAGTTTATAATTCCGAATATTCCACACATGGACAAAGTCTAGCATAAGCTTTACCTTTAAATCCTGTGAAAAATGAAAAATGGCTTCAAGAAATTTTGTCTACTGTTAAGTTTGGTGATGGATTCCCAAAGACCAAATTTCATTACCATCCCATTTATCATGTGGGGGTTGGGCCAGACACTAATCTAGATTATACATTCGGAAAAAAACGTAAAATACCTTGGAAAAATCTAAGAAAATTAAAGTACTTTAGTTTAAGCGCGCCTTTTCCTTCCGATTCAGTTATCTTCTTTCAGCCAAGTAGAGAACGTTTAATTATTTCTTCTCATAAAGAGAGAAAGGTTTTAAAGATCTCAACTTCGAAGCCTCAACTAGTGTTATTAGAGGGGGAAATTGCTGAACTTACTCACCAAAATCAATCTGAATTTGCAGAACATTCAGTAAAGCTACTTGGTTATGGTGCAAATTGGCTTATGACCTCCTTTTGCTCAAACCTAGACTCTTTAACAGATATGCCAATACTAGACCTTCATTGTCTCATCATTGAGCCTATGACAAAGTTTTATCGTTCACATCCTCTTGAGAAGTTCTTATTAAGTGATTGGCTTAAAGGAGTAGAATTGAGAATGAAAGATCATCCTCATTCTGAACAAATTCGAAAAGCCGTTGATAAAATCAGAAGCTCAGGCGAGATTACTCTGCTAAAAGGAAAACTCCACTTTGACCTTCATCAAGGAAACGTTCTAAGGGATGGAGATCAAGTCGTCATTATTGATTGGGAAGTAAGCCATCCTGGGCTACTTATTATTGATTACTTTGACTTCTTTAGAAGATATGTAAACAAAGAGAAGCTTGAAGTCTCGAATTTCGTTCCAATTTTGAAAGAGATAGGTTTTTTCAAAAAATTCCAAGCTTGGATGAAAGGTTTTGATATTGAAGTACCTGACAATAGAGAAGAACAAGTCCTACTTATCTATGCCCTAGAGAGAACTCTTATTTATTATGATAAATGGTCTGAAAATAGATTAGACGATGTTCGAGGCTTTGAGACAAAAGTCTTATTTGAGTTATTTTAAGAAGTTTTCCTTCACTAACTTTCTCTCTGTTGGAGGGATAACCTCAAGATCGCTCCTCTCTATACTTCTCTATTTGTTTTATCATTATTCTTTGCCTTCATAAGTCCCACATTATAAAATCTGCTCCTATGAAAGACACAATTTTAGTTACTGGTGGGGCTGGATTCATCGGTTCAGCTGTAGTTAGACATATTTTGAACAATACGGCGCACAGAGTAGTAAATGTAGATAAACTAACTTATGCAGGTAATCTGGATTCTTTGCGTTCTATTGAAAGCTCAGAAAACTATTTTTTTGAACAAGTTGATATTTGTGACTTTAGTAATCTTGAAAGAATATTTTTAAAGTATGCTCCAACTAAAGTTATGCACCTTGCAGCTGAGTCTCATGTGGATAGATCTATTACTGGTCCAGCAGATTTTATAAATACTAATATTGTAGGAACTTTTAATCTTCTTGAAATTTCTCGAAAGCATTTTCTTAACAAAGAAGGATTTCGTTTCCATCATATTTCGACAGATGAGGTTTATGGAGATTTACCCCATCCAGATGAACAAGATGGTGAGCTTCCATTATTTACTGAAACTACGCACTATAAACCAAGTTCGCCTTACTCTGCTTCAAAGGCAAGTTCTGATCATTTGGTGAGGGCTTGGGCAAGAACTTATAGCCTACCAGTGGTGATAACAAATTGTTCAAATAATTATGGGCCATTCCATTATCCAGAAAAGCTAATCCCACTTATGATACTTAATGCTCTTCACGGAAAGCCTCTTCCTGTTTATGGAGATGGTTCTCAGATTCGCGACTGGCTTTACGTTGAAGATCATGCGCGAGCTTTGTACAAAGTATTAATGGAAGGGAAGGTTGGTGAAACTTATAACATCGGCGGTTTTAACGAGAAAAGAAACGTCGAAGTAGTAAAGACGATTTGCCAAATTTTAGATGAAGTTCATCCGGCAAAAGAGAGTTACTCAAAGCTCATTACAAGTGTGTCAGACAGACCTGGACATGATCGAAGATATGCAATCGATTCAAGGAAGATAAAAAATGAGCTCGGGTGGGAGCCACAAGAAACTTTTGAGTCAGGAATTAGAAAAACGGTTATGTGGTATTTAGATAATAAAGATTGGTGGGCAAAATTATATAAGGTGAACTCATGAAAGGAATTGTTTTAGCTGGTGGTAGTGGAACTAGACTGTACCCGATTACGCAAGGAGTTTCGAAGCAGCTTCTTCCGATTTATGATAAGCCGATGATTTATTATCCTTTGTCGGTACTCATGTTGGCAGGGATTCGTGAAATTTTAATTATCACAACTCCCGAAGATCAAGAATCTTTCAAAAGACTTTTGGGTGGCGGGTCACAATTTGGAATTAGCTTGGAGTTTGCTTTTCAGG
>CAYWMU010000008.1:0-33687 GCA_964459395.1 uncultured Bacteriovorax sp. | reverse complement strand
TTATCTCTCTCATACATTAAATTGTAATTTCGGATGCTCAGGTGGTGCATGAGTCATACATCGTTGGGTTTTAGTTCCAACTGGTCCACAGGGAAGATTACGCATTCATTGCCATCTATAAATTATTCCTTAATAAAAATTTAATAATAGTATAGAATAAGATCATGCGATTAGAAGTATTAGTTGATCAACAGGAACCGCTGATTTTTCCTTTGAACAAAGAAAAAATCACAATCGGCTCAGGGGAGAGCTGTGACATCTTATTGAATGCAGAAGGAGTCAGTCGCAAACATGTTATCATTCACTGTAATGAAGATGAGTTCTACATAATTGATCAAGGAAGTACCAACGGTACTTTTATAAATGAAGAAAGACTCGTTCCTGGAAAAAGAGTTGAGTTCACCTCTTTTTTTCCTGTCCGTTTAGGTGTTAATGTTCTCCTTACTTTGTTAAGTGATGAAGAAGCTTCAGACTTTGCTTTATCAAGCTTTAATGTCCAGAGTAGTCTCGCATCTTCGGATGTAACTTCGACTAAAATAATCAGACCTTCTCAACTCAGAGAAGTTACCAATACCGGTCTCAATGCTCATAGGAAAAGAGCTTCAGTGCGAGCTAAAAATGCTGATCGTGCAAAGAATAATTCACCTCAGGGGAAGACGAAGAAGAAGCCTTTAAAGAAACCAGAAAGAAATCTCAATATTGTTGTATTGAGTTCAATTGTTGCGGTTATGGTGACAATTTATTATCAGATTAGTAGTAAGGAAGAGGTCATCACTCATAACATTCCAGAAGTGGCAACTGTTGGGGCCGTAGATAACACTCCTGTTGAACCCGTCGTTCCTCTCGTGAGTAAAGAGTTTGTTAAAACTCCAGAGGAGATTAGTCGGATTCGGATGGATTTTAAGTGTGTGACAAAACTTGAGAAAGGTTTTTGTGAAACTTTAAATTTAGTCCAACCATTTGGAGCAACCCAAATAGGTCGGGATGTTTATATCTTCGATCATATTTCTTTTAATAAAGTGCAATCCGCGCGATTGAAACAAATTTATCCAGAAGCTGGAAATGGGCGATTTCCAATGGAAGCTTATACAGCTCATTATTTAACTGAAAAGAAGTTTCAGATTGCTGAAGAGTTTACTGATTATAGAATCCATCTCTATTTTATGAATGAGAGTAATGAAGTTTTAGGAGGAGTTAGTTTCTATCCGAAGGCATATGAAGCTTTTAGGAAAGTCGCTCCAGATAGTCTCTTCTCATCTTTTCTTAGTACTGGAAAATTGATGCTAAATTTTATCTATGAATACTTTGTTTTCCACAATGATTTTCCAGCGACGTCTTCACCATCAGAAGATGAAGACGCTGCCGTAAATGATGATGAAGGGCTTAGTATTGATTCAACAGAATCAGAGAGTTTTTAAAAACTCAATGATTTCTTTTTTCTGTTCTGCTGAGTAAATTTCTTTACCGTTCTTTAAGAAAATTCCTTCATCATGGCCTTTATTGCTTAAGCCTTCTTTCTTAGTATCGTAGAAGTATTCACGATCCTTCTTCCATTCTGCAGGGGTCTTGGCACCAATGGGATATCCTACACAGTCTTGGTCGAAATCTCTTTCACGATCGATGGCCTCTCCGGCCCAATAAGTTTTAACGCGTTTACTTGCCGGAGTAAGAAGTTCACACAGGTTTGGAACAGAGTTATTGTGGAAGTATGGCCAACGTGCCCAGATACCATCTAGTGGAGGCGGAACATATCCCTTCTGAGGAACAACAACTGTTCCAAGGGTTTTAGAAATTCTTAAGCGATTCAGGTCTGCTGCGAACGCATTCATACCTTCATAACGGCCTGGATCAGTCCCTACATTTCTAACTGGTGTCTGAGCGTGGTAAATCACTTTAGCATTCTGAACCAATTCTTCTGCCGAGAGTTCATCAGCATTTTCTAAGTTCCACCCTTTAATATAGGTTCCGTGGCAGCGTTTACAACTTTGATTAAAATGGGCTTGCCCACGTTTGGCCTTATCAATGTTAATTCGTTCGATACCAAAAAACTTCTCATAGCGAGGAGCTTTGGTTGAGAAAACAGCGGCCGTGAGTTCTTTGATTGTCTGATCGTTTTCAATCATCCAGCTTTCTAGTTCTTTTAGATCAGCACCTCTACCTATTTCGTTCCAAAGAAGATTTGTGTAAACCGGGTTCCCTGAAATAATAGATCCATCGGAGAGCCAGCGGTTTTTGTATTTTAAGTTCCACCAAACTGCTGGTTTTGAATCAGCAATTTTTTTACTTAACTCATTTTTTCGTGGAAAACGATGGGAGAGTCGTGTTCTAGACCCAAACTCATCTTGAGCTCTTTTTGAAAGTGATAAAGCTACTTGGGCAAGGCTCGTATCAAGACCTAGAACTGTTGGATTTTTTACTCCGACGTACTTAAGGTTCTTCTTTGCAGAAACAAGAAGGAGACGTTCTCCCTCGGTGGAGTCAAGGGCCTCTTTAAAAACGAAACTATTTATGTAGGGAGCAAGCCTTTGTCCTTCAACAAAGAAATCATTGGCACGTGGGAAACGGTTAGTAAGACCTAGAACTTTTACTCCGAATAAATCTCCAACGTGGCAAGCAGCACAGCCAAATGTAAGAGCATCACCGTGAGGAGTTTTCATGATGGTAGCACCCATAGGTATCGCTTTCTCTTCTGCGTTTAATTCAGGAAAGCTGTTAGGCGTTTGCCACTGAAAATGAGTGGGATAAGCATGGAGACCTAAATAATCAAAAAGATCATTCATGCTTTTAAAAGGTGAAACGGTTTTAGCGATTTCAAAAAGAATTTGGCGAACTCTTGAGTCAGGTGTTGATTCAAGAAAATCTTTTAATGGCCAATAAGGTATAGCAAGTTTAGTTGTTGAAACTGGATAAAGTAGAGTGTGCACCTTACCACTTTCAACTGTACGATCCCATTCATAAGGAGAGAGTTGATAGATATTCTCTCGACTCCCTTTAATTGGCGTTCCTGCTTTCCACAAATGATCGTCATTTGCATGGGAAGGAAGGATAGAGAAAATCAAACTTAGTAAAATAGTCAAGAAAAGGTTTTTCATCGAAAAAGCGTCTCAAAAACTGAGCCTGCTAGTCAAGGTTTTGGTTTAAGTATTTGATTGGTATTAAGTGTTAGAAAAATTTATTATCCCAAGGTTGACGGGAACTAGGAAAGTAATGAATGATGGTGTCGAAATCATTTAGCCATGATTTCACCTCCCAGATCTAATAGGCCATTCACTCGTGAGTGGCCTTTTTTATTTTACCGCATATATCCTTAGAAATTCAGCTTTTAGCTTATCTTCATTAAGAGGATGGGAGAGGTAGCCATTAGCTCCCGAAGGCGTCTGAGCGTGAAGTTTGGCCTTTTTAGGAGAGATGTTCTTGGCCACAATAACTGTCTTAGTAGTGGGAAGCTTTTGTTTTATCTGCATGGTGAGCTGGTTGACTGCTTTGGGATGAGCGTCGTAATTAAAAACAACTATCTGGAAATCCTTGCTCTTAAGCTGCTGATTCAGTCCTTTTACATCATTAATAATAATCGACTCAAAACCACTTGGTAGTGGAGTCGAAGCAAACAGATCACTCTGAAAATCAAAGTAAATAACTTTAAATAAATTCGTCTCTATCTCTTCTAACTCTTCTTCTTCCTGTTCTTCTCCCTCTTGATGAACATTAAATTCAATACGATTGGCCATATTGGCGAGATCTTCTTCATCTTTAAGCTTTTGTTTTTTCAAGGCATTCAGGTCTAAGACAACGGTAGGCTTATCGTCTTCATCGTAATCCGACATAGTCATACTCCCTCATTCAATGCAAATACACAGAACTTATCGGTTATGTTCCACTCAAACTAAAGTCTTAGAGATTCCTTAATGTTTTGTCCCTCTTGCCGATAGGAGAGATGGAGAAGATAACGATGCCACTAGAGGATTTGGATCTCGAATTTGAAGACGAGGATGGAGAGAAAAAGTCAGACGCTGTTGCTGTTGACGTTGACTTAGAATTTGGTACCTCTCCTGCCGTTACTGCAAAAAAGCCTTCATCTGAAGGAAACGCTCGAATAGTATCTAAACCAACGATTGTTCCTAAAAAGACCGAAGCTACTAATCCTGCTGTCAATGTCTCTAATAAAACAAATTCAAATGTTCGTGCAATGCCAGCTCGTCCGGGTCAGGCTGCTCCCCAAGTTTCAAAGCAAGAAGAGAGCATATTGAATCCTGAACAAGGTGATTTGATTTCTCAATTAAAAGAGAGAATTGAACAGGTAGAGACCGAAGCACAAATTAAAATTGCAATAGCTGAATTTAAAACAGATATTCTTTCTGATCTTATGAGTGATATAAAGTTACTAGAGCATCAGATTGGAGGACTTCTGAATCGGATTCATGCGAAACATCCCGATCTAAAACAAGAAGCTTTGATGATCAAAAAACTTCTTTCTGATTTCTCAAGTAAAAAAAGAAAATAAGGACATTAAAAATGAAGCCAACTCTTGAAGTTATCTCAGGCATTGAGTGCGTGAGTGTAAAAAGTGATAATGCAAAGAATGTAGTTATTATGTTTCATGGTTATGGTGCAAATATGCACGATCTCTTTCCCTTAATTGAGATGTGGCATAAACCTGAAACTGACTTTTACTTTCCCAACGGGATACTCCAACTTGAGATGGGGGCCTATGGGGGCCGGGCGTGGTTTCCCATTGATATGAATAAACTTCAGCTCGCGATGATGAGAGGTGAGCATCGAAATATGGATGATGATAAGCCTGAAGGTGCTGACCAAGTCTTAGAAAAACTCGAAACATTTGTAAAAGAAGTTTCAAATCATTATGAAAAAGTTATTCTTGGGGGATTTTCTCAAGGGGCCATGTGTACTTCTCATCTTTTGATGAGACTTGAAAAGATTTCTGGAGTTATTCTTCTTTCAGGAAACCTTGTTTATCAAGAAGGATTAACAAAAAAAGGGGTCATTCCTTTTTATCAGTCCCATGGTTTGCAGGATCCAGTGTTAGGCTATCCAGGTGCTCAAAGGCTCACACAAAGATTGAATGAGCTTGGTTACAAGGGATCTCTTGATACCTTTGAAGGTGGCCATGAAATCCCAATGAAGGTCGTTAATAATGTTTCAAAGTTTTTGGATAATTTAATAATGCCTAAATAGCTCATCTATTGCCAAATGGGTTGATCTATAGAGATTGCTTTTTAAATCATTATAGTTTCTGTGGAATCGATTTCCGAAAACACCATAGTTGGCACCACAGTAGCCTCCAAAAATATCTTTGACTGTTCCTTCACGTCTAATGACTAGGGGATCACTGTAGAGGTTATCTGCTCCTCTTCCATAAGTGATGAACTCATAGCTCAGAGTCATCATGAAAGGTGCCATGACCGCAAACTTGTTATTAACTCTCATCTTTTTAAGTTTCATTGAGAGATAAAGAGGGACATAGAAGTGGTAGATGTTTCGGTTTAATTCTTCTTTAAGCTCTCTTGGATAAAATATTTTTTGATACTCATCTTCTCGATGATCAAGAATCATTCCGATTGTAGTGAGTAGCCTTTGAAGCAACTCTTTATTTCGAAGGAAAGTTTGCGTTTTCTTTATGGATTTACTCAAATAGAGATAACCGATATGCAGTCGTTGGTTACTGGTATCTTGAAAAAGAGTGGCCATTATTTGGGCGGCTTTATACTTGTCACCATAATAAGAAAGAGCAAGTTCCCAAAGGTTAGCATCAGAGTCGCCGTAGGCCAGATGCTGACTAAGTTCTTCGTTGGCCTTGCGGAGAAAAGCACTGGTCTGAGGAGAACCAAGAATAGTAACAAAATCACTTTTGAAAGCAGCAAAGACAAAAGCACTTGGACGCCACATACTTTTATTCTCAGGAATGATCATATCAATATCGAGGTGGCCCATCATGTAACCTACGATTTCCTGACAATAAAGACCTTCGAAATAATTGAAGTAAGTTTTGCATCGAGCATTCATAACGCTCTGGAGGCCGAGATTTCTTATATAGGCATTTTCAACAATAAATCGAACTAAACCGTTAGATCTCTTCGCAGGAGCCTGGGCAAAAGATGATGACGCAAGGAGTAGTGAAAGCGTTAAAATGATTGTTTTCATGACTGCTGAACTTAATTTACTTGAATGAAGCGGTCAATTTTTAAGAAGTAGCTTTATGATGCATTAAGTTAGGCGTACTAAGATTTTAAAATAACAGGTTTGAGGTTCCCACTTTATTAAGTTTCTCTTATAATAGTGGCATTGTTTAACCCTATCTTTCGAGTCACACATGTCACTTCCAAATGATTTTTCTTATGTCCAGGCCTCCGATAATACTTTTATTGATGGTCTCTACAACGATTATAAGCGCGATCCTTCATTAGTGGATACATCTTGGCAGCAGTTTTTTAAGGGATTTGAGTTTGCTCTTACCCGTCCAGAAGCTAGTGAAGATGGTGAGGTCGTTAGCACTAACTTATCAAAAGAATTTAAAGTTTTTAATTTGATCCAGGCCTATCGAGAAAGAGGTCACCTCATCTCTACCACAAATCCAATTCGTCCTCGTCTAGATCGCCATCCGCACTTAGATATCTCAAGTCATGGTTTAACTAATGCGGATCTTGAAGAAACTTTTGTGATCGGAGAGTTGATTGGTCTTAGAAACGCTAAACTAAAAGATATTCTCGCTCACTTAAAAGATATGTACGCGGGCAATATTGGAGTTGAGTTCGCTCACATCAATGATGTTGAAACTCATGAATGGTTTAGAAATAAATTTGAATCAACTGTAACTAAAAGAAACTTTGATATCAGTAAAAAGAAAAGAATTCTTTCTAAACTTAATGAAGCTGTGGCCTTTGAAAACTTCCTTCATACGAAGTATGTAGGTCAAAAACGCTTCTCTTTAGAAGGGGGAGAAAATACCATTCCTGCTCTTGATGCCATCATTAATAAATCTAGTGAGTTTGGTGTTGAAGAAGTTGTTATTGGTATGGCCCATAGAGGTCGTTTAAATGTGCTCGCCAATATCATGGGTAAAACCTATGAGTATATTTTTAATGAGTTCGAAGGACAGGCGACTCCTGATCTAACAATGGGTGATGGTGATGTTAAGTACCACTTAGGTTTTTCATCTCATGTGAAAACTCCTGCAGGTAAAGATGTTTATTTAAAACTGATGCCAAACCCTTCTCACCTAGAAGCTGTTGATGCAGTTGTTTTAGGTTATGTTCGCTCTCAAGGTGATAGTCTTTATAAAGAAAATCCAGATAAGCTTCTCCCTATTATTATTCATGGAGATGCTGCCCTTGCTGGTCAGGGAATTGTTTATGAAACAGTTCAGATGTCGGCCCTTAAGGGATACAATGTTGGTGGTTCAATTCATTTTGTGATCAACAACCAAGTTGGTTTCACTACTGATTTTGATGACGCTCGTTCTTCTACATACTCATCATCTGTTGCTCGCGTTCTAGATATTCCAGTTATTCATGTTAATGGAGATGATGCAGAAGCAGTTGTCTATGCTGTAGAACTTGCTGCAGAATTTAGAGCGAAATTCCATAAAGATGTGTTTATCGATATGGTTTGTTATCGTCGTCACGGACACAATGAATCTGATGAGCCAAGGTTTACTCAACCAGCATTCTACAAACTCATCTCTAAGCACGCTAACCCTCGTGAAGTTTACAAAGAAAAACTTATTGAAGGTAAGCAGATTGAAGCACAGATGGCCGTTCAGGTTGAAGAACAATTTAAAAATCTTCTGCAAGAGCGCTTCAATATGGTTAAGCAAAATCCTCTTCCTTATCTCTATCAGAAGCCAGAGGAAGCTTGGCAGAAACTTCGACGATCAACTCCTAAGGACTTTGAATATTCACCAAAAACTGGTGTGAAACAAGATGTTCTAGAGAGAGTCTTAAAAACAATGACCACTCTTCCGGAAAACTTCAAACCAATTCAAAAAGTTAACAAGTTGTTGGAAGAAAGAAAAACTCGTTGGAGCAGTGATAAGATCGATTGGTCTCTCGCTGAACACTTGGCCTATGGATCTCTTCTTCTTGAAGGAATTGATGTTCGTATGTCTGGCCAGGACTGTATCCGCGGAACCTTCTCTCATCGCCACGCTGGAATCATGGATGAGAATCAAAATACTCGTCATATCTTCTTACAGCACTTAGGTGAGGATGCAGGTAAATATAGAATTTATAATTCTCTTCTTTCTGAGTATGCAGTTCTTGGTTTTGAGTATGGTTACTCAATTGCTAATCCGCATACCCTAAATATTTGGGAAGCTCAATTTGGAGACTTCGCAAACGGTGCTCAAACCATTATTGACCAGTTTATCTCAAGTGGAGAGTCAAAGTGGCAGAGACAGTCAGGTCTTGTTGTTTTCTTACCACATGGTTATGAAGGGCAAGGGCCTGAGCACTCGAATGCTCGTCCTGAAAGATTCCTTCAGTTAGCTGCTGAATGGAATATGATTGTTGGTAACTTCACAACTCCAGCAAACCTTTTCCATGCTCTCCGTCGTCAGCAGGCATGGGAATTTAGAAAACCACTTATCGTTTTCACTCCGAAGTCTCTTCTTAGACACCCTGATTGTGTTTCAGTTAAAGAAGAGTTCTTAAATGGTTCTTTCCAGGAAATTATTGATGATGAATCAGTAAAAGCAAAAGATGTTAAGCGTCTCGTTCTTTGTACTGGAAAAGTTTATTATGATTTAAAGGCACGTCAGCAAAAAGATAAGAGAAAAGATGTGGCCATTGTTCGTCTTGAGCAACTTTACCCAATGCCGGAAGAGCAGATTTTTAAGCTTATTGATAAGTACAAAGATGCTGAAAAAGTTTGGGTACAAGAAGAGCCGAAGAATATGGGAGCATTTACATTCCTTCGTCGCTACTCTCAGTTTGATAGTTTTAAATGGATTGCACGTAAATCGAGTGCATCTCCAGCGACAGGATACGCAAGTGTTCATGCTAAAGAACAGACCCAGATTATTGATGCTGCTTTTTCTAAAGATATTGAATTAGTTTAAAAGGATATATTTATGATTGATGTTGTAGTTCCGAGTGTAGGTGAATCAATTAGTGAAGTGACCATTGGTTCTTGGTTAAAGAATGATGGAGACTTTGTTCAGCTTGATGAGCCAATTTGTTCAATCGAATCTGATAAAGCAACTCTTGAGATCTCTGCTCCGCAAGCAGGGAAGTTAAAGATTGTTGTTGCTGAAGGTGAAACGGTAGAAATTGGTGCCAAGATTGCTGAAGTTGATGAAACTCAGACTGCCGGTGCTTCAACACCTGCTCCAGCTCAAGAGTCAAAAGCTCCTGCGCCTACAGCAGCTCCTACTTCTGGTAATGGTGGCGATAAAAACTATCCTTCACCAGCTGCAAGTAAAATTCTTGCAGAGAAGGGAGTTGATCCATCATCTGTTTCTGGCTCTGGAAAAGATGGACGTATCACAAAAGCTGATGCTCTTTCTGCACAGGCCCCTACGCAAGCACCTAAAGCATCTGATAGCGATATTAAAAATCTTGCTGCACAAACAATGGCCCAGAGTTTTTCTCGCGATACTCGCCGTGAAAAGATGACTGGTCTTCGTAAGACAATTGCAACTCGTCTCGTAGCTGCTAAAAATACCACCGCGATGCTAACAACTTTTAATGAAGTTGATATGTCAGCAGTGATGGAACTTCGTAAAAAGTATAAGGATGCTTTCAAAGAGAAGCATGGTGTGGGCCTTGGGTTTATGAGCTTCTTTACTAAAGCTGCCACTCAAGCTCTTAAGCAGTTTCCTGCTGTAAATGGTATGATCGATGGTAATGAAATTGTTTATCACAATTATGCTGACGTTGGAGTTGCTGTTTCTACACCTCGTGGACTCATGGTTCCGGTTATCCGTAATGCAGAGTCTATGAGCTTTGCTGCTATTGAATCAAAAATCATTGAACTTGCTACCAAAGCACGTGACGGGAAAATTTCAATTGATGAAATGACAGGTGGAACTTTCACTATTACTAATGGTGGTATTTTTGGTTCTATGCTTTCAACTCCAATTCTTAATGCTCCTCAGTCAGCTATTTTAGGACTTCATAATATTGTTGAGCGTCCAGTGGCCGTAAATGGACAAGTTGTTATTCGTCCAATTATGTTCCTTGCTCTTTCTTATGATCACAGAATCATTGATGGACGTGAGTCGGTCTCTTTCTTAAAGGCCGTTAAAGAATTAATTGAAGACCCTTCTAAACTGTTATTTGATCTCTAAGAAGGAATATTAGATATGGAACAATTTGATCTTGTAGTTATTGGTTCAGGTCCTGGTGGTTATATCGCCGCTATTCGTGCTGCTCAGTTAAAAATGAAAGTGGCACTAGTTGAGCGCTATAGCACTCTAGGAGGAACCTGTTTAAACGTTGGTTGTATTCCTTCTAAAGCATGGCTTGATTCAAGCGAGAGGTATCACCAGACTGTTCACTCACACGCTCTTCATGGGATTGAAGTGAGTGGCGTAAAGCTTGACGTAAAAAAGATGAGTGATCGTGTTGCTGGAGTGGTTTCAGGTATCACGAAAGGGATCTCATTTTTAATGAACAAGAATAAGATCACTGTCTTTAACGGACATGGGTCTTTTAAAGATAAAAATACTCTTACGATCAATGGTAAGGACGGAGTAAAAGAAATTAGCTTTAAAAATGCTATTATTGCTACCGGTTCTAAGCCTTCAAGCCTTCCAGGTGTTGAGATTGATAAAGAAAGAATTATCACTTCTACCGAGGCCCTTAAACTGACAGAAGCTCCAAAGCACTTAATTGTGATTGGTGGTGGAGTTATTGGACTTGAACTTGGTTCAGTTCATCGTCGTCTTGGCTCAGAAGTTTCAGTGGTTGAATTTGCTGATTCTATTATCGGTGGAATGGATCATGATCTTGGAAAGGAACTTCAAAAAGTTCTGACTAAAGACGGAATGAAGTTTCATCTTGGTCACGGAGTAACTTCAGTTACTCGTAAAGGTAAGGAAGTTATTGTTCGTGCTAAGAAGAAAAATTCTGAAGAAGAGATCGAACTTAAAGGTGACTACTGTTTAGTGGCCGTAGGTCGTCGTCCTTATACTGATAATCTTGGTCTTGAGAATGCAGGAATTAGTGTTGATGAAAGAGGTAGAATTGCTACTAACGATCATCTCCAAACTTCCGTGTCTCACATCTACGCTATTGGTGATGTGGTTAAAGGTGCTATGCTTGCTCACAAAGCTGAAGAAGAGGGTGTTTTTGTAGCTGAACTTCTAGCGGGCCAGAAACCTCATATCAACTACAACCTCATTCCTGGAGTTGTTTACACTTGGCCTGAAGTTGCAGGAGTAGGTGCCACTGAAAGAGAACTTAAAGATCGTGGTGTGGCCTATAAGGTAGGGAAGTTTCCATTCCTTGCTCTAGGTCGTGCAGTTGCTTCAGATGAAAAGAACGGTTTTATTAAAGTTCTAGCTGATAAAAATACCGATGAAATTCTTGGAGTTCACATGATTGGGCCAAGAACTGCAGATATGATTGGAGAGGCCGTCGTTGCCATGGAATTCCGTGCAAGCGCGGAAGATATCGGGCGTATCTCTCATGCTCACCCAACATATTCAGAAGGATTTAAAGAGGCCTGTCTTGCAGCTTCTGAAAATCGCGCTCTAAATATCTAATCAAATTGAGGGTCAGGTTTCTGGCCCTCAATTTTTTTTCAACGTCATTAATTTATCTCAAGGAAGGGATATATTCATGGTAAGTGTTTTTGACTATCTCAATTATCTCGACTTCATTCGTGACTATAGTGAGTCCCTACCTAAGAGTGGGAGAGGATTTCGAAAGCTTCTTTCAGAACATCTGAGTTGCCAGATTTCTTTTATCTCTCATGTTCTCAGTGGTGACAAAGACCTAAGTGCTGAGCAGGCCTTTAAGGCCTCAGAACTTTTTTCATTCTCCGATATTGAGCGTGAGTATTTCATGAATCTTCATGGATATAATCGGGCAGGAACTCATGAACTAAAGAACTTTTATCTTGAACGCCTCGATGGTTTAAAGTCAAAAAACAATGCAAGTTTAAAACAAGAAATGAGTTCTCAGGTTTTGAGTTTTGTTGATCAGGCCATTTATTTTTCGGAGTGGTTCTATAGTGCCACTATCTTGACCAGAGGGTCAACTTTATTGAAGCTAAGTATCAAGAGCTAACTTAAGACGTATAAAAAACAGTGGTTTGACTCATCAAACGATGACTTAGAATTGGTCTTACTATTTTTAACTTGTTAAAATATTTTCATCTTTTATCAAAGGGAGTCCATCGTGTCAGATAAACGCCTAGATACTTTCAAAACTCGTCGTTCACTTAAAGTTGGAAATAAAACCTATGATTACTATTCGCTGAAAGCTGCCCAAGAAGCAGGGATTGGTGATGTTAAAAATCTTCCTTACTCTCTGAAAGTTTTAATGGAAAATCTTCTTCGTAATGAAGATGGTTTCTCAGTATTTGCTGATGACATTAAGGCCATGGGTGAGTGGACCAAAGAAAAGAGATCCACTCGCGAAATTAATTACTATCCTGCACGTGTTCTTATGCAAGACTTCACAGGTGTGCCTGCGGTGGTGGATCTAGCAGCTATGCGTGATGCTATGAAAGCTGTGGGTGGTAATCCTCAAAAAATTAATCCTCAAGTTCCTGTGGACCTTATCATTGATCACTCAGTGATTGTGGATTACTCAGCAAGCCCTGAAGCTTTCAAAAAGAATATGGAACTTGAATATGAGAGAAATGGGGAGCGCTATAAGTTTCTAAAATGGGGACAAAAAGCGTTCAAAAATTTTCGTGTTGTTCCTCCTGGAACAGGGATCTGTCACCAAGTAAACGTTGAGTATCTTGCTCAAACTGTTTGGACCAAAGAAGAGAACGGAACAACCCTTGCTTACTGCGATACATGTGTTGGTACAGATTCACACACAACAATGATTAACGGCCTCTCTGTTCTTGGCTGGGGAGTTGGTGGTATCGAGGCAGAAGCCGCGATGCTTGGACAAGCTGTTACAATGCTGATCCCTCAAGTGGTGGGTTTTAAGCTTACTGGTAAAACCAAAGAAGGTGTGACTGCTACTGACGTGGTTCTCACTGTTACTCAAATGCTTCGAAAGAAAGGTGTGGTAGATAAATTCGTTGAATTCTACGGGCCAGGGCTTAAAGACCTTTCTCTTGCAGACCGTACAACAATTTCAAATATGGCCCCAGAGTATGGAGCAACTTGTGGATTCTTCCCAGTGGATGAAAAGACAATTGAGTTCCTCCGTTTTTCAGGTCGCGATGAAGAGCGTGTAAAGCTTGTTGAAGCTTACGCGAAAGAACAAGGACTATGGCGTGATGATGCTCATGATCCTACCTTTACGGATACTCTTGAACTTGATCTTTCAACAGTAGTTCCTTCTCTTGCTGGACCTAAACGTCCACAAGATCGCGTGGCCCTAACTGAACTTGCTAGTGGCTTTATGAAAGACTTAACTTCTCAAACTGGTTTCAAAGTTCCAGAAGGTGAGATTAATCGTGAAGTACCTGTTGATGGTGCTGATTATAAGCTTACTCACGGAGATGTGATGATTGCAGCGATCACATCTTGTACGAACACTTCAAACCCTTCGGTTCTCATGGCCGCAGGGCTTGTTGCTAAAAAAGCAAATGCTCTAGGTTTAAAAACTCAGCCTTGGGTGAAGACTTCTCTTGCTCCTGGTTCAAAAGTTGTAACTGACTATCTTGAAAAAGCTGGTCTGCAAGATGAGCTTAATAAGCTTGGGTTTAACCTTGTAGGGTACGGTTGTACAACTTGTATCGGTAACTCTGGTCCTCTTAAGCCTGAATATTCTAAGGCCATTAAAGATGGAAACTTAACAGTGGGTGCCGTTCTTTCAGGGAATAGAAACTTCGAAGGACGTGTGTCTCCAGATACAAAAGCAAACTATCTTGCTTCTCCACCGCTAGTCGTTGCTTACGCTCTTGCCGGTAGCTTTAAAATCGATATTTCAAAAGACCCGATCGGTAAGGGAAGTAACGGTCAGGATGTATTCTTAAAAGATATCTGGCCTACAAACGCTGAGATTGAAGCTGAGATTAATAAATGCATAACTCCAGAGATGTATAAATCTCGTTACTCAGATGTGTTTAAAGGAGATGAATTCTGGCAAAAAGTGGAAGTTGTTGATTCAGAAACTTACGCTTGGGATGAAACGTCAACTTACATTAAAAATCCTCCATACTTTGAAGGGATGACTAAGGAACCAGCTCCTCTTAATGATATTAAAGATGCGCACATTTTAGCGTTACTTGGTGATTCTATTACAACGGATCATATTTCTCCTGCGGGCTCCTTTAAGGCCGATACTCCTGCTGGTGAGTATCTGATGAGTCGAGGAGTTGCTCTAAAAGATTTTAACTCTTATGGAGCGCGCCGCGGACACGATATTGTGATGACTCGAGGAACTTTTGCTAACATTCGCTTAAAGAATGAAATGATGAAAGATGGCCGGGAAGGAGGATTCGCTGTTCACGTACCATCAGGAACTGAAACAACGATCTATGATGCTTCGATGAAGTATCAAGCAGAAGGGAAACCATTAGTTGTGATTGGTGGAAAAGAATATGGTACGGGTTCAAGCCGTGACTGGGCCGCCAAGGGGACAAGACTTTTAGGTATTAAAGCAGTGATCACTGAAAGCTTTGAGCGAATTCACCGCTCTAACCTTATTGGTATGGGAGTGATTCCTCTGCAGTTCACAGAAGGTGTAACACGCAAGTCATTGGGGCTTGATGGAACAGAAGTTGTTTCTATTTCTGGGCTTGATTCCATGACTCCTAAAGCTATCCTTGATGGACAAATTAAAAAGAGTAATGGAGAAGTGATTAATGTGAAGCTTCAGTCTCGTATTGATACTGCCAATGAGCTTGAGTACTTTAAGCATTCAGGGATTCTTCACTATGTACTTCGTAAGCTTAATGCTTAATACTTAATTTTTTAGAGTGAGGCCCACTTTATGTGGGCCTTTTTTTGTATGATTTATTCTCGTCTCAGTATCTCTCTTTTCTTTTTTCTTCATGGCCTCTGCTTTGCCTCTTGGGGAGGAAGAATTCCTGATATCTCAGCATTTCATCATTTAAGTGAAGGGGAACTTGGAACTCTCTTACTTATGCTTCCTGTGGGTTCAATCCTTTCAATGCCTATTGCTTCCTTTCTAACTTCTCATTTTGGTTCAAAGATTGTGCTCTCAGTTGCAGTTCCTTTATATGCCAGTGCACTGGTTCTTGTGGGATTTGCTCCAACACTACCTCTCTTAGTGGCCTCACTCATTCTTTTTGGACTGGTCTCTAATCACGTCAATGTCTCTCTTAATACGCAAGCCATTAAGCTTGAAAGCGAATATCAGCGTCCTATTATGGCCTCACTTCATGGTCTCTGGAGTCTTGCTGGATTTGTGGGAGCAGGGCTTGGAGGAGTGATGATTAAATTTAAGATGCTTCCCTATGAGCATTTTATGTTTGTCGCTGTTCTTTCTTACCTCATGACCGCTTTTATGTGTCGTCATCTTATTGTTGATTCAGGAAAGAAGACTTCAGGTCAAAAATTTTCTTTTAAACTACCCTCAAAAGAAGTGGCCATTTTAGGGGTGATCGCTTTTCTTTCCATGCTCTGTGAAGGAGCGATGTTTGATTGGGCAGGAGTGTACTTTAAAAAGGTCCTTCATATTGAAGGCGCGATGATGACGGCCGGTTATGTGGCCTTTATGTCTACCATGGCCGGAACTCGCTTTGTTGCGGACTTTGTTAAAGAGAAAATTGGCTTTCGAAAAGTGCTTCTTCTCTCAGGACTTCTGGTGTTTTCAGGGCTCATGATTGCAACGGGTTTTAATAACCTCATGAGTTGTATCATTGGTTTTTTGATGGTGGGAGGAGGAGTCTCAAGTGTTGTGCCTTTGACTTTTAGTGAGTCCGGGAGAGTCTCTCCAGAGAACCCGAGTGGGACCGTGGCGGTTATTTCAACAATTGGTTTCTTAGGTTTTCTTTTTGGGCCACCGGCCATTGGGTGGATCGCAGAAATTTCAAGTCTTAGATTTTCATTCTTTTTAGTTGGGGTAATGGGGCTAGTGATGGGGATGAGTTATCTCTTTTTACCAAAGAGAAAAGGCCAGTGATAAACACTGGCCCTAATCAATTACTTATACAAGTTCTTTAAGTGGTGGAGCATAGCTTGTTAGCTTAATGCCTTCCACAGATGCCTTATACTCTTCAATTGTTGGAACTCTACCTAGGAAGGTCGAGAGAACAACAAGTGGAGTTGAAGCAAGAAGGGATTCACCTTTTTTCTCAGCAGAGTCCGCCACCACACGTCCTTGGAAAAGACGAGTAGAAGTGGCCATAACGGTATCACCTTTTTCAGCTTTCTCTTGGTTACCCATACATAGGTTACAACCTGGTCTCTCAAGATAGAGCATATTTTGATAAGTTGTGCGAGCTTCACTCTTAGGATTTGAATCATCAAACTCAAAGCCAGCATACTTTTGAAGAATTTCCCAATCTCCCTCTTTCTTTAACTCATCAACGATATTGTACGTTGGAGGAGCGACAACGAGAGGAGCTTTGAATTCAACTTTTCCGTGAATTTTTTCAAGATTTCTAAGCATCTGAGCAAGGATTTGCATATCACCTTTGTGAACCATACAAGATCCAACGAATCCTAGATCTACTGCTTTCTCGCCATTGTAGTAAGACACTGGTCTGATCACATCGTGAGTATATCTCTTAGAGATATCTTCGTTATGAACATCAGGATCAGCAATCATTGGCTCGTTGATTTGGTCTAGATCAACAACAAGTTCAGCGTAGTATTTTGCATTCTTATCTGGAGTAAGAGGTGGTTTGGCCCCTGATTTGATATCAGCAATTCTCTTATTAGCAAGATCCACAAGACCTTGAAGCGTCTTAACCGCATTATCCATGCCCTTGTCGATCATGATTTGGATTCTGTCACGAGCGATCTCTAAAGACTTGATAAGTGTATCAGAGTCAGAAATACAGATAGAAGCTTTGGCTTTCATTTCTGCAGTCCAGTCAGTGAATGTGAAAGCTTGGTCAGATAGAAGTGTTCCAATGTGAACTTCGATTACTTTACCTTGGAAAACGTTCTCACCGTTAAACTGCTTAAGCATTTGAGCTTGTGTTGCGTGAACAACGTCACGGAAGTCCATGTGATCAGCAAGTGTTCCTTTGAAAGTTACTTTCACTGATTGTGGGATTGGCATTGAAGCTTCACCTGTAGCAAGAGCAAGAGCAACTGTTCCAGAATCTGCACCGAAAGCAACACCTTTACTCATACGAGTATGTGAATCTCCTCCGATAATGATTGCCCACTCATCTACAGTGATATCATTTAGAACTTTATGGATAACGTCAGTCATTGCATGGTATTTCCCTTTAGGGTCACGAGCAGTGATAAGACCGAAGTTATTCATGAATGACATAAGCTTTGGAATGTTAGCTTGTGCTTTTTTATCCCATACAGAAGCTGTGTGACAGCCTGACTGGTAAGCAGCATCAAGTGTAGGAGCAATTGTAGTTGCGGCCATAGACTCAAGTTCTTGAGCTGTCATTAGTCCGGTTGTATCTTGAGAACCAACAATATTCACTTGAACGCGAACATCTGATCCTGCGTGAAGAACTGTTCCTGGTTCAACACCAAGAGCGTTTTTGTTGAAGATTTTCTCAACAGCAGTAAGTCCTACGCCATTATTAGTTACAATTTTAGAAGGAGCAAAAACTTGTGGAGCAGTAATTCCTAGAGTCTTAGCTGCAAAGCTTTGAAGCTTCTTACCAAATACAATTGCGTAAGATCCACCAGCACGGATGAATTCCATTTTTTGTGGAGTAAGAGATGATTTGATATCAATCACTTCTTTACCAGTGCTATCAAGAAGTTTTTTTGTTTTTGTGTTGATCGTAAACACTGAACCAGTTTCAACAGAGTAGGCCTGTTCAAGTACAGGGTCTCCATTGGCATCAAGAACAGGCTTACCATTAGCATCAGTTTTCTTTACCCAGTTCTTCAAATCAATTCCAATACCACCTGTTACGTCAACAGTTGTAAGGAAGATAGGAGAAATACCATTTGTTCCAGCAACGATTGGGGCGATGTTAACAAAAGGAATATATGGAGAAGAAGGTTTTCCAATAGCAAGGGCCACGTTATTAACCCCTGACATTCGAGAAGATCCTACACCCATGGTTCCTTTCTCAGCAATGATCATCACTCTTTTATCTGGATTATCATTTTTTAATTTTTTGATTTTCTCTTGAGCCGCTTTATCCATCATACAAAGACCATGAAGCTCTCTATCTGAACGAGAGTGGGCCTCTGAACCAGGAGAAAGAAGGTCAGTTGAGATATCTCCTTCAGCAGCAATATAAGTAACAATTTTAATTTCTTCTTCTACTTCTGGAAGCTTTGTGAAGAATTCAGCCTTTGCGTAACTCTCAAGGATGTCTTTAGCAAAAGTGTTTCCTTCTTTGTAAGCTTTTTCAATTCTTGTCATGTCAGCGTCATAGAGGAAAACTTGAGTCTTAAGAACTTCAGAAGCTTCTTTAGCAATCCCTTGATCGCTGCCCAGAGCAAGATCAAGAAGTACTCTGATAGATGGGCCACCTTTCATATGAGAAAGAAGCTCAAAAGCAAAAGCAGGAGTAATTTCTGCAACTTTCTCTTGGCCTGTAATAATTTCTTTTAGAAACACAGACTTCACTTCAGCAGCAGAAGTTGTCCCTGGAAGAGTATTGTAAATAAAGAAGTTCAGAGAATCTTTTCTATGTTCGTTATTGATATCTTTAATTTGATTAATAACTTCGCTAAGAAGAGCTGCATCATCTATCGGCTTAGGACTTAATCCTAGTTTTTTTCTCTCTTCGATCTCTTTTAAATAATTAGAGTACAAACTCATAATGAATCCTTGGCAAGTGATTGATAATTCTAGACTAAATTTGATATGAATTTGTGAAGAACCATACCACAGATGTGGCATGACTTAAATACTAATCTAACTCACTGCGATCTTCTGCGCCGCGCAAGTGATTGGAATTAGATATGTGATGAACGTCCCCTTCTAAGTAGCAGGAGGAAGTCATAAATGTTTCAAATTACATCTTTACTCATAAATTAAGGTTTGGTGATCAATTATGAGTCTAAAATGATATCTCTACTTGTTTAGAAGGGGAATTTTGCTGCTTAAATTTTTCTTATTCTCATTCACACTTCTTATTAGCCAGTTTTCCTTTGGACGAACAGGACTTTATGTTGAAGCCTTCCCCTTAAAGGAAGGGTATTCCGATTCTTTACGTTTTGGAGATTTTTCAGTCAGTAATGAATTAGGTTTTAATTTTCATCATGCACCTACTTGTGTCTCTAGTGATCCAGATTTTAAGGTCACAGAAAAATGTCCTTTTATTATTGATTATTTTATAGAAGAAAAAATAGTTTCTGAAGAAGAGACGACTAAGACGATGCTTATAAGAGTTGATTCGATTTCAGAAAGTGGTGTTTTTCTTTACATAAAAGTTAATGATCAGTTACATAAGATAGATCGTTGCGGAGACGGAACATATAGCTATTGTACTTATCGCTACTATGATTCTGATAAAAGTTTAAAGACCATCGACGAGAAAGATAAGTTTTATCTAAGCTATCTGTTAGCGAAAGAACAAAAGCCTTTAGTTGAATTACCTGCCATCCCAGATGATTACTCCAAAGTTATACCTTTCGATCAATGGAGTGATGCCCCGACATATTACGAAATGAAGGGCCTACTTTTTAATATATCTTCCTATCACGTTGAATGGTCTCCACATTTTTATCGAACGCCAGACCTCAAAGAAATTACATTACTTCAAGATGGTCTAAGGAGTTGGAATTCTACTTATTCATCAGGGATAACTGGGTTGCAACTTCATATGGATTTTTTAGTTGCGAGGATTGATCCTAATCTCAATTGGGTTGAAGTTATAGGTAAACCAAATGCATTTTTGGATATTCGGGAATGTAAGAATAAACTGATTGAATGTCGTTTTTTGAATTTGAAGACTACGGCCTATGAAAAAGATCTTAAAGTACTAGAGGATGTAAAGAAGTATAAATTATCCCCGTATCTTAATCACTTTATAGAAGAGTTACTACCTTGTGTTGAAAGTCGAAATGAGGAATGTATACGTAAGTTTTTTGTGCAATCATCTGATTTGAGACCCGATCCGACAGATGTATGTATTGATCAAAGTTTTTCTTTCCCTCATTATAGTTTTACTTCAAAAGATATCGACATATTAAAAGAATGCCTAAAGTATGAAAATCTTCTTCCAACACTTTATGGAACTAAGGCAACAAATGATCATATTTGTGCTTTTGCCCCCAGATGGTATCTCGCTAAAGATGAGTTTAAGCTAATTGGTATTCTTCATCATAAAAACGTACTAGCTGATTATAATAACTATAAAGACAGGTTCTTTCTTTCAGAGAAAAGGGATGATCTCTCTTTCTTTTGGAAGGAGTCAGTTCGTTCAGTATTTGACAAAGATAGATTAGAACGGATGGAACTTGAGGAACTTCTAGAGAGAAAGTCCTATGTGGACGTTCAAGAAGAAATTTTAAAACGTCTTCCTGTTGGTATTACTCGTTTCGATAACTTTTCTCTACATCCAGAAATTTTAGAGAAGCTCGCTTTAAAGGTTTATCGATTTTATGATTATCTTCCGAAAGAAGTTTTAGAAGATCCTTATGTAAAAAGACTCGCTTTAGAGTACGAACTCTTTTATCAACATAATTTAAATAATTTTGCGGAAGGTGATTTGTTACATCCGGATTTCTTTCAAAATAAAGAGGTTGTTTTACATCATTTTTATTTTAACTGTTCGAATGAGAAATTTGATATGAGTTACCTTGATAATAACGAAAAAATGTTAAATTTTAAGTCTACTTTCATTAAGAATTTAAAATCGCTAGAAGAGATTCGCTCTAGATGTATTCCCCATAATTTACTAATGGATCCAGATATCTTAAGTGAGTTAAAAAAGAAGCCTCAGTGGTACTGTATATTTCTTCCCAAAAATCAGAGAACAAGGTGTGTGGGGTCTTATAGTCAGGATAGTGAAAATAGAATAATTTTTGATCCAAGAGATAAGAATATTACCTTAAGTTTGGATTTTCAGAGATCTTTATTCTCTGGTTCTCCTTGGCTGATAAAGTCATTAAGTGAAGACTTTGCTTTTAATTTGGATGCATTAGTTTCTGGTCTTGAAAATCATTATATACCAGAAATTTTATTCAGAAAGGATCAGCTGGAGCAACCTATTGTTAAAGATTTTTTAGCCAAGAGAAAACGTGTTTCAAGAGTTAAATATGAAGACTATCTTCAAGAGCTTTCAATCTCTTCTGCTTATTTATTTGAAATTATTTCTCCGTACCTCTTATTTAATGAAGAGTTTCACTTGAAGAAGAGTAAGGGGGGAGATGGACTACATGATACTAGTTATCTTGTTAATTGGGCCCATAAGACACCTCTAAGTGAAAATGTTCAAAAGATAATAGTGGAGTACTGTCATGATAGAATCATTAGTACTGATGAAGTAGCTGCCTTACTTAAGCTAGATTGGGTGAAAGGTTTAGATGAATTCAAGTCAGCTTTAGAGGATTGTAAAGCTAAGATGGACATTGATGATAAAAGAACAAAATAAAGTAGGACCACATCTAACAAGATGTGGTCAATTGTTAGTCCAGTTTCATGACCTTTTATTCAGCTTCAAAATCCCCAAGGAGCAGGTGGAGGAGTTACTGGTTTAGTAAGATCAAAATCCACCTTAAAATCCCGGTCGCTATTGGTGCGAGTGAGCTGATAAGAAAAAATCTTATCCGTTATATAAACCTTCCAAACGTTGTAAACAGACTGAGGGATTCCTTGCTCAACAAACATATCTTTTGAATGTTGATCTGCGGGGAAGGCCTGAACTGTTGCCGATCCAAAATCACTGGTGTCTCCACCGTACATGGTAGATTTATCTGGAGAGCCGTCCTCGTGGCGGTGATCGTGTTTAAGTCTTAGACCATTCTCTGTTTTAGTGATGATCCAGGTGCGTGAGCGATCTTTTCCAACATGGAAAGGGATTTTTAATTCTTTATCGCTACATTCTCTTACATGCATCACAAGTTTTTGATCGAAGCCTGACCCTTTAGGGATATCAGTCACAACTTTTCCTTCAAAGGCCTTTCCGCAATGCTTTTTTATTGAATCAAAAAAAGCATCCTGGACCGGGGAAGAGGTCTTAACTGTTGAGCAGGCAAGAATCGTTAGAAGAGGGAGTAGTTTTTTCATTTAGAGACCTTTGTTTTCAGGAAGAATAAGAGAATTACCTTTAAAGTAATCGATAAAGCCGGAGCTAACAGACCCGATGAAAAGTTTTTCTAATGGGCCACGGTTATGCTTACCGAGAACTGCGAGGTCAATATTGTGCTCATCAAGCTTCTCACTTAAAGAAGCGCTCGTCCCTTTAATAGAGATATCAACGATAATATCATCTTCATTAACCTGACCTAGATTTTTAATGAGTTCATTTTTGGCCTTAGAAATAATCTCTTTTCTCTGATTTTCATCAAGAGTGGTATTAGAGATGGCAAAAGGCATTCTTGTTAAAAGGTTCGTTGAAAGGTCTGGGATGGAAGTAAAGTAAGAGAGATGAGCATTAAACATTTGTGCAAAGTCTCTTCCGGCCGTGATTGTAAAAGGCATAATCTTTGAAAGATCCAGGAGACAGCCCACTTTGTTGATTGGGGTCTCATTATTGGTGATCAGAACCGGGATTGCTGATGAAGCAATCATTTTTTTAGCAAAACTTCCTATAGGGAATATACTTTTCTCTCCACGGTGACCCATGACGATTAAATCGGCTTTACTTCTTTCAATGAAATTCATCATCTCTGAGTAGGCTTCTCCAAAGATGAGTTCTGCTTCAAAGTCCACGCCACATCTGACCATTTGATCTTTGATTTTCTTCTCTATGGCGGTTGTTAATTCTTTTCGGAATTGCTCAAGAAGAGTGAGTGCCTGTAAATCTGTACCGGGCCAGTCCCAAGTTGTGGCCGCATCAGAAATATGAACGAGGGTTACAGAACAAGAGGACTTTTCTTTGAGTCTATTGGCCATTTTAAGGGCAAAGTCTGACCCGGCAGAAAAATCAGTGGCAACGATCACTTTATTAAGTTTTTTCATATGGTGTTTTCCTTTTGTGACATTGTAGGTAAGTGGATCACAAAAGACATGACGCTAATCAGCTTTTTTGTAAGAACTCGTTGTTTTTCTGTCTTTTAATTCCTAGAATTATTCAATCATTACTAAAGGGTCGATATGAAATTTTTAACTGTTATTGCTTTACTCTTATCTTCAAAACTTTGGGCCTTTCATTTTGTTGAAGTTGATGCTCTCAATCCCATTTTTTATGGAGTAGATACAGCTCATTCCCTTCGTACTGATCTAAGAATTGGTAAAGATTTAGGGTCTTGGTCCACAGCGTTTAGATATGCCACCGAATTAGGTGTACCATCGGATACTGATGGGAGCGGAGTTAAGGGAAGAGATGGGAATGCTCACACCTTAGGACTTCGTGGAGCTTATTTTATTGCTCCTGATATCCACATTGGTGGAGGGTACTTATTCACTATGTTCAACGCAAATACCAAGTTCAATGGTCAAAGTAGAAGTTTTCATAAGAACCTTTCTGGTTTTGAGTTTTTTGCTTCTAAAACATGGAACATTGATCGTTGGTATCTTAAAGCAGAATTAGGCTATCACCATCTTTTTGGTAATTTCAAACAAAGTGGTGCTGGTGGGTTTGCGGAGTATGATGTTGGACAAGGAAAGCTTGCGGTTCTCTTCGGACGTGAATTTTAATTTTTTACTAGGGCCTTATGGCCCTTTTTAATTTGTAGAGGTCGATTATGCTAAATAGTAAAACGATTCTTATCACGGGAGCATCTTCAGGGATCGGTAGGTCCTGTGCTCACCAATTGGCAAAATATGCGAGTCACTTAATTCTCATTTCTCGCTCCGCTGATAAACTGAAAGCTCTTCAAGAAGAATTGTCTCATACTACGAAGGTTTCAATTATTGTGAGCTCCGTTTGTGAGGAGAATATTGAGAAAAAGATTAGGGAGCTAACTTCTCGGGTGGATATACTCATTAATAATGCCGGGCTGGCACTGGGTAAAGATCATGTATCGACTCTGAAGTTTGAAGATATGAACGAGATGATTCAAACCAATATTTTTGGAAACTTCAATCTCTCCCGCATTGTCCTTCCCATGATGCTTGAAAATAAAGAGGGAGATATTGTTAATCTCTGCTCCATTGCAGGTCATTATTCTTATATGGGCGGAGCTGTTTACTGCGCAACTAAACACGCTGTCAGGGCCTTTACTCGCGCTATGAGAGAGGAGACTTGTGGACAGAATATCCGCGTAATGGAAGTTTCTCCAGGAATGGTTGAGACGAATTTCTCTGTGACGCGCTTTAATGGTGATAAGTCACTTGCAGATGCGGTTTATCACAATATGACCCCTCTTTCCCCTCAGGATATTGCTGAAATTATCGAGTTTATGATCACTCGTCCTCGTCATGTGGTTCTTGATGAAATTATCACCACTCCTATGGATCAAGGTTCAACTGTGACGGTGTTTAGAAAATGAATAAAACTCTTGAAGCAAGATGCGTGAGTTCTGAATTCAACGAAAGAATTCAAATTGAGTTCTCAGATGATGGTGTCATTACAAAAATGGGAAATCTTGGTCTTGATAAAGATAAGCTTGATTTTTATTTTGATGATGACTGTCTTCTTTTTGCTGGAATGGGCGATGTTCATATTCATGCCCGAGAAGATGTGAGTGGGAAGAATAATTATAAAGAGGATTTCGCTTCTGCTTTCAAGGCCATGGCCAACGGTGGAGTTTGTCACTGCGGAGATATGCCTAATAATCCAGTACCTCCCATAGATGATGAGTCTTACAGAGAGAAGTTTAAGCTAACAGAGAAATCTCAGCACAGTATCTGGCTTTATGCCGGTATAGGCCCTAAAACTCAACCTCTCTCTTTTACTGTTCCTTATAAAGCTTATATGGGCCCATCAGTAGGAGAGTTATATTTTAGAAACTTTTCAGAACTTGATATTGCTTTATCACGATATAAAAACCAATGGGTGAGTTTTCATTGTGAAGACCCTGAGACCTTAGAATTATCCAAGAATGAAGATTCTCATTTTAAACGCCGCCCTGTTTCTGCAGAAGTCTTGGCCACTAAAGACGCTCTTAAGCTTATTGAAAAATATGATCTCAAAGGTAAGCTCTGCCACTATTCATCTGGAGAAGGTCTTGAGCATATTAGAGCTTTTCGTCGTAAAGGGGGGAAAGTTTCAATTGAAGTGACTCCACAGCATCTCTATTTTTCTCATGAAAAATTAAATGATCCTCATTATTTTCAAATGAATCCTCCCATTCGTTCGGAAGAAGATCGAAAAAAACTTTGGGAAGCCTTATTGAATGGTGAAATTGATTTCCTTGCTACTGATCACGCACCTCATACCTTGGAAGAAAAAAAACAAGGGATTTCAGGTCTCACAGGACTTGATACTTATGCTAGTTTTGTATGTTGGCTCATTTCTCAAAATGTGGCCCCATCTTTAATTGCTAAGATTTGCTGTGAGAATCCAGGGGATTTCTATAATCAGTTTCTTCCGTCTTTTAAAACATTAAACTCTGCTCATCATTACCCAAGAGGTTTTCTGAAAGTTGGCTTCAAGGCAGATTTCACAGTTCTTAATTTAAAGGTTCCCATAAAGATTGAAGAAAGCTTTCTAAAAACAAAAGTTAAACATGGCCCTTTCCTTGGTGAGATTTTTCCAGGTAAACTAGAAGCTCTCTTTCTAGAAGGAAAACGACTTGTTTAAGCTACTAACATTTTCCCTATCTTTTATAGCTCTCTTCCTGGTTCTTTTTGCGGCCTGGGCCAGTTACCCATGGAGTATAAGTGCCAAAAAGTTCTCGAATGAAGTGATTGATCTCAACACTTATCAAGAAGATGATGACTTAAGACCTTCGGTTTTAAAAATTCTTACTTGGAATGTGGGTTTCTTTTACTGAGAGGGGTCAGAAGGTGAGGGATATGAGTAAAAAGATTCCTCCTTTTTCTCTGAAAGTTTAGTTCTTGCTAGCGAAGAGTTTGGGCAATGGGACGCTGATATCGTTTTCTTGCAAGAAATAGATTTTGATTCTTCTCGCTCTCATAACGTCAATCAGGCCATTACTCTAGCAAAGCTTGCGGGATACCATTATGTGGCACTTGCCCCTAGCTGGATCATGAATTATATTCCTTTCCCCTATTGGCCAGTTTCTGATCATTTTGGAGTTATGAATTCGGGTGGGGCCATCCTTAGTCGTTATCCCCTTCAAAACAACCGTGTTCACCTTCTTGAAAAGCCAAAAAGTAATCCCTGGTGGTATAATCTTTTCTATCTTCATCGCTTCCTTCAGGATGTTGAAGTGGTGGTGGGGCAGAAAACTTTTTCTATTACAAATCTTCATTTAGAAGCTTTTGATAAAAGTAATCGTGAAGATCAGATAAGAACTTTGGTTGAACAACACCTAAAAGAAAATATCGATTTCATTGCAGGTGATTTTAATATGGTTCCTGATGGGGCCTCTCAAAAATCTAAGTTCCTCAATGGGGACGATTATGAAAATGATTTGAGTTTTAGTTTGATGAATGAATCAGGACTTGATGAAGTGATCCCAATGGACATCTATGATAATTCAGAGAAGGATTATTTTACTTTCCCAAGCTCTAGACCCGATAGACGGCTTGATTATATTTTCTACCAGAGGGGTCTTAAATTAATGAAGGCCGAAGTATTAACTTCGACCTTATCAGATCACTTGCCCGTTAGGGCCATTTTTCAAATTGATTCACCTAGAATTAATCCATATTCACTATAATTTTTTGTCCAGGATAAATGGTCTTTTTATTAAGATCATTTATCTTGATGAGTGCTTCAAGAGGGGTGTTGAAATTTTTTGAAACACCAATGAGATGATCTCCTCTCTTAACGGTGTAAACACCTTTCTTTGTACCTGGAATAGAGAGTTTTTGTCCTACAAAGAGAGTGTTTCTTTTTAACTTATTAGCATTCTTAATATCTCTAATTGAGAGATTGAAAACCTTCGCTAAGTTAGTCAGGTTATCCCCACTTTTTACTGTGTAAGTAATGGGTTTACGATTAACTTTTTTTGCCTTTGGGGCAGAAGCTACTGCTCTTGAACTTGTTCCTTCAGAACTTACTTTTAGTTTTTGCCCAATCCGAACTTGCGTCTTCCAAGTGCGGAATCCATTAAGACGAGCAAGGGTAGATGCTCCCGTATTGTATTTCTTTGCAATGGAGATAAGAGTTTCACCTCTTTTAACAGTATGAGTCTTCGTGGAGGCAACCCGTCTGTTGATTTGTTTTTGTGTTTCCGGTTTTTTAATTTGAGATTTAGTTTCTACCGTGCTGACTGGAGCTACGTAAGAGTAATGTCTTTGAGGGACTCGAAGCTTGTAATTTCCAGAATAGTATCTAGGAGTACGGTTATTATTAAGCTCAGGGTTGAGTCTTACGAGAAGGGATTTCTCTACACCAAGTCTTTTTGAAAGAGTATCAAGAGAAGTGTTTCTCGCTACTTCCTTAAGAGTCGTGTTATCAAAAATTTTATTGTCTTTAGGGATAGTGAATCCATATTTCTCAGCGTTCTGAATAATATGCATGGCCGCAATAACTTTTGGAACGTAGTTAATGGTTTCAGAAGGAAGCTGCTTGTTTTTTGACATTTGATAATAGTCACGAGTTCCGTGTTTCACAATTCTTCTGATAATTCCGTATTCACCAGCATTATAGGCCGCTAGAGCGAGCTCCCAGCTAGAGAAAATATTATGAAGATCTTTTAGGTATCTCGCAGCTGCATGACTTGCTTTAAAGAGGTCACGACGCTCATCGATTTCATGGGTAATCGCGAGACCATATCTTTTCCCTGTTCCTTTGATAAATTGCCAAGGTCCTACTGCCGAAGCATGGGATTTGGCCCCTAGATAATAACCTGATTCAATAAGCCCTACGTAGTAGAGTTCTTTTGGGAGACCATATGAAGCAAAGATTGCTTCAATGTGGTGACGATACTGTTCACCATTATTGATGAAACGTTGGAATCTATCTCGCTGCGCTCTGGAAAAATAATCAATCCAAAACTTTGATCTTTTTGTTTGTTTATTTAAGAGAAAGCCATCGGAGATTTTTGCAACCGGAATTTTAACGTCTTCATCAATCTGATCACTTCCGATTTCTTGAGCGATGGTTTTATCATCAGCGTTGGCCTCAACAAGCTCGTGGTTTTCTGCACCTTTTCTTTCTTGAAGAATGTCTTCATCAAGACCCAGGATTTCATGAACTGGAGGATAATCAGCAGTTGTTGTATTTGGTGGATTTGTTCTTGAACTTGCACAACCCACAAGGAGAAAAGTAGATAGAGCGTAACCAGTGATTTTTTTCATGAGATTTCCTCTCAAATTAATGCATATTAAACTTCTCTAAATTTTAACATCATCACAAAATCATGACTGAAAAATCCATGAGGCGGAAAAATTGTCCTCTCTTAACTCATCGTAGTAAGAGATATTTCTCTTTAAGAATCGCTCAATCTTTTCTATTCTCTAAGGACTGATTTTTTTATGAAGGTGATCTCATGTTTAAATTTCTCTGCCTTATTCTTCTTTTTAGCTGTTCCACTCAAAAAGTAAGGATTGCTCCTTCCTTTTATGATCGCTCAGTTCATGAATCAGAAGGTAGGGAGATGGCCATCGCTTCTCAGGGGGAGTTTACCTCAAAAGCAGCAGCTCAGATGTTTGAAGAGGGAGGAAATATTATTGATGCCTTCGTGGCCGCTTCATTTGTCGTTTCTGTTGAGCGTCCCCAATCAACAGGGATCGGGGGAGGAGGGTTTCTTCTTTACTACTCTCAAGAAGAGAAAAAAGCTTACGCCATCGATTTTAGAGAAGTGGCCCCACTAAGGGCCCATAAAAATATTTATCTTGATCGAGAGGGAAATCCTCGTCCAATGCTCTCTCGTGAGGGAGGGCTTGCTGTAGCGACCCCAGGTCTTGTTAAAGGTCTTTGGGAAATCCATCAGCGTTGGGGAAAACTTCCTTGGAGTAGTACGGTGGCCCCGGCCATCGCTTTGGCGGAGCAGGGTTTTCCGCTTTATCCCCATCTTCATCGGGCCATCACTTACCGTGAAGAGCTTCTTAAAAAAGATCCGTCCGCTCGAAAAATCTTCTTCACTCAAGATGGGAAGATTCCTGAGTTAGGTTATCTGATAATTCAAAAAGATTTAGCTAAAACGCTAAAGCGCATTAGTGCCCAAGGGGCCCGAGGCTTTTATCAAGGGCCGGTAGCAAAAAATATTGTTGAGACTATTAGAAAGAGAAAAGGAATTATGAGTCAAAAAGACCTTGATTCCTACCAAGTAATTGAAAGAGAGCCAGTTTCTACAGAATATCAAGGAAGAATGGTTCATTCATTTCCTCCTCCAAGTTCTGGAGGAGTCCACGTCATTCAAATCCTAAAAATGCTTGAACCTTTTAATCTGAAATCTATCAGGCCTCAAACCACTAAGGCCACCCACTTAACGGCACTGGCCATGCAAAGGGCCTTCTTAGATCGCTCACTTTATTTAGGAGACCCAGATTTTAATACCGTTCTCACTAAAAGCTTAATTAATGGGAAGTACATTGAAAGATTATCTAAAAGTATAGATGAGGCACGGGCCTTGAGTGCTGATGAATTAAAGATGATTCCACTACCTAAAGAGTCTACGGAAACAACTCATTTCTCAATCGCCGATAAGGAAGGCAATATGGTGGCTTCCACTCAAACCATCAACGGCTACTTTGGTTCCGGAGTTATTGCAAAAGACACAGGGATTATCCTCAATAATGAGATGGATGACTTCGCTCAAAAAGTGGGAGCTAAAAATCTTTTCGGTGCGGTAGGCGGAAAAAATAATTTAGTAGAGCCTCAGAAAAGACCTCTTTCTTCCATGTCACCCACCATTGTAACGGAAAACGACAAGGCCATTATGGCCGTAGGGTCTCCTTCTGGAACAAGAATTATTAGTTGTGTAGCACAAACACTTCTCAATTTCCTTGAATATCAAATGCCACTTTATGAATCAGTAGCGGCCACTCGCATTCATCATCAGTACCAGCCTGATGAGTTAAAAGTTGAACAACCCCTTTTGAGTACTAAAGTTATGAGAGAATTAAAGGCCCGAGGGCATAATGTGACAGAAGGAAGTTTAGGCTGTTCTGTTCAGGCCGTGTCTCGTGATGGGAAGGTTTTAAAAGCTGTGAGTGATCCAAGAAATGAAGGGCTAGGTCTGAGTAAATAAAAAAAGTCTCCCGAGGGAGACTTTTTATGTCTTAAAGACTTGTTGGTGCAGTGAAATCTCGATCCATTACGGTTTTTCTCTTGTCGTTTTTAGCATTTTCAATGGCAAGACGACAGATGGTTTGAACACGATTAGTGAGCTGATCAATTGCTGCACTAGAGGTTGAAAGGCCAAACTCATCTTTAATAAGTTTCTTAACTTTTGAAGTCACTACAAGGGATTCTTCAATATTGGCCGTTTCCACATAAAGATTAAAATCTTTACCCATAACTGTCTTGCGCCCAATCTTTTGAGCATGAAGGGCCGCTTCACGACAGGCCTTAACGATGTCATCATTGAGGGGTTCAAAGAAGTTTGCCGAAGTGTTGCAGTCAGCTTGGTCTTTAATAAATTTTTTTACTTTCGAAATCACAACGAGGCTTTCCATCTTGGGAGCTCCTTATAACTGTTATTCCATTAGGTGTATAAAGCATTAAATATCGCTTGGAACGGCATCAGAAGCAAGTTTAAACCGGTGGGAATAGCTATTCTCTATACAAATCCCTCTATATACGTTAACTTTTCCTTTATTTTTTCACTCTTGGAAGAGCTTTATGAATGATTCGCAGCGCATTGTAATTACTGGTATAGGTCTAACTGCACCTAATGGCAATAATCTCTCTGAATTCCGTTCTGCTTTATTAGAAAATAAGTCAGGTGTGCGTCATGCAGAGATTCGTTACATGGGAACTCAAGCCGCAGGCCTTTGTGATTTTGATGAATTTAAGTATCAATCTAAAAAACTTCGTCGTCGCGGAACTCGCGCCGGCAGTATTTCCATCTATTGCGCCAACGAAGCTCTTGTAGATAGTGGTATTAATTGGGAAGAAGTTGATAAGTCCCGCGTAGGTGTTTTTCTTGGAATCACTGAACACGGAAACGTCGAAACAGAAAATGAAATCTATGAGATGCACCAAAATAACCTTGATTGGAAATTGTGGTCACCTCACCATAACCCGCGCACAGTTGCTAACTCCCCAGCTGGAGAAGTGACTCTTAATCTTGGGATTACCGGGCCTCACTATACTCTTGGTTCAGCTTGTGCTGGTGGGAACGTAGGAATTATTCAGGGCCTTCAACAACTCATTCTGGGTGAAGTGGACTTCGCGCTTGCGGGTGGAGTTTCTGAATCTCCTCAAACTTTTGGGATCTTTGCGGCCTTTGCTGCACAAGGGGCCCTTGCTCATAATGAAGATGCCACTCTTGCTTCAAGACCTCTTGATGTAAAACGTAACGGTATTGTGATTTCTGAGGGGGGATGTGTTTATACCCTAGAGCGTTTAAGTGATGCTAAAGCTCGTGGTGCAAAAATTTATGGGGAAATTGTGGGTTATGCTATTAACTCTGATGCCTCGGATTTTGTTAATCCAAACTCAACTCGCCAAGTTGAGTGTATGCATAAAGCAATTAAGCGCGCAGGCATTGAAATAAGTGATATTGATATTGTGAATATGCACGCAACCGGAACGGGAGCAGGGGATATCTCTGAATCTCGCGCCGTAAGAGAAGCCTTTGCGGTTTCTGATAAAACTTATGTGAACTTCACTAAGGGACATATTGGCCATACCATGGGGGCCGCAGGGGCCTTAGAACTTGCCGGAAACCTTCCATCTTTAGAAGATGGGATCATCCACCCGGGAATGAACATCGATGAGCTTGATCCTGATTGTGAAATTAAAAATCTGGTGTATAAAGAACCTAAAAAACTCGACAGTGTGACTTATATTCTTAACAATTCTTTCGGGATGTTAGGAATTAACTCAGCACTTATTGTTAAAAAGTATATTGGATAAGGAGAACGTTTCCATGACGGCCGCAGAAGTTAGACAAATTGTTATTGATATTATTGCAGATATTGCCCCTGATGAAGATATTTCTAATCTTGATGATGCTAAAACATTAAGAGAGCAACTTGACCTTGATTCAATGGATTTCTTAGATATCGTTATGGAGCTGAGAAAGCGCCATAAAGTAGAAGTTCCTCAAGAAGATTACCCTCAACTGGCTTCTCTTAACAGCTGTGTTGCTTACCTTCTACCTAAACTCTCATAATTCTTTGATATGAAATACGATGCGATAGTCATCGGAGCAGGGATGTCGGGGCTAGCCGCCGGCATCCGTCTAGCGATGTTTGATAAAAAAGTCCTCATCCTAGAAAAACACTCGATTCCAGGTGGACTCAACTCCTATTACCAGAGAAGAAACTTTGATAAGGGAGGCATTCGTCAATTCGACGTGGGTCTTCATGCTCTTACCAACTTTATTAAAAAGGGCGAGAAAGGTAAGCCTTTCTCTAAACTCTTAAAGCAGCTTCGTCTCTCATACGATGACTTTAAACTCTGCCCTCAAAGTTATTCAAAAATTAGCTTCCCTGGTATGGAACTCAAGTTTTCTAATTACTTTGAACTTCTAAGAACTGAAGTGAGTGAGAAGTTTCCTCACCAAATTGATGCTTTTAATAATCTCGTTGCGCGAGTTGATTCCTTTAATGAGCTTGATCTCTCTTTAGGGTATTCAAGTTCTCGTGAGGTTCTTAATTCTCTTTTTTCTGATCCTTTACTGGTTGAGATGATCCTTTGTCCGCTTCTGATTTACGGATCGGCCTGGGAAAATGATATGGATTTTGCTCAGTTTGTGATCATGTTCAAGTCCCTCTATTACGAGGGGTTCTCTCGTCCTGAAGGGGGAGTGAGAACAATAATTAATCTCATGATGGATAAATTAAAAACTCTTGGTGCTGAGATTAAGTTTAAGAGTAGTGTCTCAGAAATTATCACTAAAGATAATAAGGCCCGAGGTGTGCGAGTCGGTGAAGTTGAATACTTCGCACCGGTGATTCTCTCATCCATTGGTCTACCTGAGACCTATGAAGTGACTCCAGCATTAAAAGATCTCGTTAAGCCTCGAGTAGGAAGCATGACTTTTCTTGAGAGCATTTTTGTTTTCGATCAAAAAATTCCTCTTGAAGTTAACGACAGTACTATTACTTTCTACAATAATCACTCTCGCTACGAATATCAAAAGTCCCAAGGTCTCTTTGATGATCGCTCAGCGGT
>CAYWMU010000007.1:0-34352 GCA_964459395.1 uncultured Bacteriovorax sp. | reverse complement strand
TCCAATTGGCCTGAAATGTATTAAGGCCAAGAGCTCCGCTAGGAAGCGTAAGAGCAAGGGAGTTAGGATTGAAGTCAATATCAAGAAGGTCATCAGAAAGAGTCGATATTTCTACATATCGAGTATTAAGTTCACTTCGTTTATAAGGATTGAAAATATCTTGAACAGAATCTTTGTGTAAGGCCCTCATACGGACATAATACTTTCTTTTTGGTAAAAGTCCTTTAGCAACATACTCGTTAGTGGGATTGTCTTTATTATGAATCCACTGGAATACCCAACGCCCTTGAGCAGTTGTAAAGTCTTCATCCATGTCGGCAGGGGTAAGTCTTTCTGCATCGACAATGACGAGTTCGTAACTGGCTGGATCCCATGATTCAGGTACAAGAGCACCAGATGATCGAGCAGGGGTATAGCGAATAAGTAATGAGTCTTTTCCGTCTTGACCAGGCATACTTGATGCCGAGACAACTCCATCGAAATCAGCAAGCTTAATATCAAAAGTTGTCGCTTGTTTGATAACGCTATTAGTACTAATCGCATTTGTTTTTTGATCTCTAACTTGAATAACGAAATTGTAGGTTGCCATTCTCGTTAAACCAGTAACAGTGTAACGGAGAAGACCTCGATAGTCTGGAGTTAGAATATCAGAGGGAACAGAGATAGGATTAGGTTCACTACCAACGTAAATATCGTAAATGTATTTTCCTGATCCTCCTGCCGCAGAAGGAAAGAAAAGTTCAACTTTAGTATCAGAAATTGTTGAAGCAGATGAAAGTCCATTGAAAGAGAGTACCTCAACGTAGTTTGAACTAATATCTGTAATACTTGTATTAGTCTCCTGTACCGTACCCACACATGAGTACAGTAAAAACAACGAGCTTAATAATAATCCTTTTACAAATTTATTCATGCTATCCTATTTTACTCTCTTTTATACTACGTTCACCGTAATTTATTTTAAGGAACCATAAGTTGCTGAAGTGTCTTAGGGTCTTCAAGTTGTAGTTCCAAAGTGGCAACAATTATTGCCAGTTTTACTGATTCTTCTTTTAGTTGACTAAACTTGAAGCGGTTAAGAACTTCAGGGTAATTTTGGTTCGCAAATAGTACTTTTAATTCTTTAAGTTCTTTCTCAATCTCATCATTTCCATGGTTCTTAGCAATCGCCATATCAAATTGGATTTTAGGAAGTACTAAGTTCTTGGCATCTATAATTTGCCTTTTCGCTTGTTGAAGGGCTTCCTCTTTAAGATCAATATCTTTGTACTTGTAATTATAAGCGAGGACATCCTCAAGCATTTTAGCTCTTTGAGAAAGAGTCAATGTATTGCCAGTTGAAAGAGCAGCATGAAGTTCTGATTTAATTTTATGCCTTACGTGCTCGATGATTTCATAGAATCGTGGCTCGTCAACTTGTCCCTGCAAGAGAAGGAGCCCTAAGCTCGATTGTGCTGGAGAGCCAAAGCCTACTGCTGTCAAGGATTGGGCCGTGAACTTTCGGCCTAGTTCTGAAGTGAGTAAAAAGAAGACAAGAGCTACGGCACATCCGAATTTCAAAAGATCAAGAAAGAGACCAATGAATTGGGTCATTACAATCGTGCTGAACTTTTTATTAAGGAGACTTAGCTTATCTAATCTTTCAAGTTTTTTTATGAATTTTTCATTATCTAGTAGTTCGAGTTTCTCTAAGTGCTCAAGTTGTTCAAGCGCATCTAGCTTGTCGAGATCATTGAGTCGGTCAAGCTTTTCTAGGTTTGCTAAGGACTGTAAGTTACTGAGTTGATCGAGAGATCTTAAATCCGTTAAGGATTGTAATTTCTCTAACTCATCCATGCGTTTAAGATTATCAAGCTGTTTTAGAGAATCAAGATTTTTTAGTTCATCGATTCTTTTTAGATCGACCAGTTTGTCTAATTTATTAAGGAGTTTAAGGTTATTCAGCTTTTCAAGAGTATTTAAAGGTTGAAGAGCTTCTTGATGCATATTGAGAAGCTGATTGAGATTATGAAGTGCTTCAAGCTTATCATCGAGGCGATCAATTTTTTCTAAATAGACTAATTTGTCGAGCTTATCAAACACGCTTAAATCTTTAAACTTCTCTGGGTCAAAAGCGGAAGTGTTAGTAGCAGCAACAAAGGGTGTCGATGCGTGTGAAGGAGGCTCCGGTGTTGTTTCCATTTCTTCCGGAGTAAAGAGAGGAGCTTCATCAATTACTTCATTTGAAACTTCTTCATGATTTTCTTTTATCTCTTCCCCTTCTTGCACTGCTTGAACTTCTTCAGGGGGGAGTTCTTCTTCATTTTTATCTTCGTGTTCTTGTTGGTGATTATCTGAAAAAGCTTCTGCATATAATTCAGGGTCGGTGCTAAAAGATGGTTCATCTTGAACGATGATTTCACTTCCGGGAGCGGATTCTTCCTCTACATCTAGCTCTGCCAGTTCGAGCTTTCTAATGATAGTAGGTTCGTTAGGCAAGTCTGAAGCAGCATTCGCTGAATCACTGTCAGTTTCGGTTACCTCTTCGATCTCATCTTTTGCTGCGGAATCACTCATTTTACCACCTCTAATATCTGGCTTATCGGAAAGTAGATAATAAAGATTATATAAATTCATAACTTAAGACTAAAGGAGGCAAAAAAGTATCCGAAAAGGAGATTACATGGAGGTCTTATGAATCTAGGTGCTATATCGGCGATAGTCATTGGCGTAGCTGTTTTATTTTATGGGCTTAGCCTTTCTACAGGTGGTGACTCTGTAAAAATGTTCTATGACTTTCCCAGTATGTTTATTGTGTTAGGGGGGGTTGTCGCTGCTACTTTTATAGCATTCCAGTATAAAAGAACGTGGGGAATCTTTAAAATAGGTGCGGGTAGGATATTAAAAGGTAAGGGTGTAGATTACCGAGAGGTAATTACTGAAGTGATAAAGTCTGTTGATAGTTATCGTAAGGGAGAATCTCTGGGTAACATCTCTGATAAAGTTAAAGATTCTTTTTTTAAAGAGGGCCTTGAACTTTTTAATTCCGGAGTAATGAGTCCCGATCAAGTTCTTACCATTATGGAGGAGCGAAACGACAACTTGTACCATCTCAACAGCGAAAATGCTGGGAAAGTAAAAGTTATTGGTAAGTATCCACCCGCTTTTGGAATGATGGGAACAACTATGGGGATGATTGTTCTTCTTGCTAACCTTGATGGTAGTGCGGATGCTATTAAACGAGTGGGACCGGCCATGGGGGTATGTCTTATTACGACACTCTATGGAACAGTAATGGCCAACTTAGGATTCCTTCCATTTGCAGATAACATGGTTGAACAGGCCAAAGAAGTCTATTTGAAGAATCGTATTATTCAAGAAGGTCTAAAAAATCTTATTGCAAAAGAAAACCCGATTCTTGTTGCAGAGAAATTAAACTCGTTTCTACAACCAGAAGATAGACTAGACTGGAAAACTGTTCTTGGAGGTAACTAATGGCCAAAAAAGGATTTCCAGACGCACCTCCTGATGAACCAGCAGATTGGATTACCAGTTATGCGGACTTAATGAGCTTACTTGCATGTTTTTTCATGCTCATGATGGCTTTTGCTAACTATGATACACCTGGGGTTCAGGCCAAGGCGAAAATCATTGCTGATACTTTTAATAAAAAAGATGGAGCAACTTCCGAACTTGATATTGAAAAATTAAAGAATGAGATTGCTCATCATCCAGACTTCAAAGAAAGAACTAAAATCACTCTGAGAGATGGAGAGCTTATCATTGTCTTTAGTGGTAGTGCAGTTTTCCCGGAAGGAGCCTACACTTTAAGCGGTAGCACCATTAATATGGTTGATACGCTAATTGATCTTATTAAAAGTTATGATACTGAATATCGAATTTTGATAGAAGGTCATGCAGATAAAAATGAGTCACTTCTCGGCGGTGGAATGAACCATTGGTCTCTTTCTGCGGCAAGAGCGGCTACGATCATTGCTCGTTTTGAATACTATGGATTCAAGTCTGAGTATATGGTGGCCCTGGCTAAAGGGGATAGAGAACCAGTTGCTGAATATAAGTTAAAGGCCGGAGAAGGTGTTCCTCCTAAAGAGATATCAAAACTTAATAGGAGAGCTGTGGTGAGAGTTCTTGAACCGCTAGGTAATAAAAAACTTAATCCAAGAATGGGGACACTCTTTAAAGAAGCAGCAGGTGAACCAGCTGCAAGTGATATTTCTCTCTTCCAAGAAACTGAATAAAAAAAAGGAACTCTTAGGAGTTCCTTTTTTTTAAATCTATTTATTTATCTTAATGGGTAATTTCGGTTCCTACGTATGATTCAAGACCAAGACTAATGATAGTGTGTTTATCAGTCGGCTTGATTTTCACAGTAGGGTAGTGATTAGATAAGATCTGCTCACATCTTCCGAAATGGGCAGGAGCAGAACCATCACCGTTAATGATGGCGTCCTCTTGAAGCTTTCTCACATCTATTTTCACATTTCTAAGAGTGAAATCGACTGAAACTCTGTTTTTGTTTCTTTTGCAAACCCAGTCTAGTTTAGCTTCATTATTAACTGCTGTATTTTTTAAAGAAATGATTCCTTTAATCATCCAGTTCATGGCATCGGATAGTTTTTCAGGAGAGATATTAACATTTGTATCGAATCGGCTTGGTTGCTGATGTTGAACATCAAGTGTCGCAAGATTGAGTAAATGCTCATTCTTTCTTAAAGTTCTTTTTGAAATCTCTTCTAGATTTAAATTAGTGATTTCTTCTTCGAAATTCATAGGTGCAACTGGCTCTTGTTTTTTTGCTTCAAAAGCTGCAAGAGCAGGGATCTCCAATCTAGCAGGCTCTTGAACATGAGATGTTTCATTTGTTTTTCTTCTTCTGAAGATTAACATCAACGAACATCCTGCTAGAAAAGCTCCTAGAAGATAATAGAAGTTCGTCTGATTGCTAGTATCTTTAACAATGACTTCTTTCTCAACAATTTGAGGAGGAAGATCTTTTAATGATTTTGAAAGCTCTTTGATTTTACTTGTTGGAACAGTTACAGGAGCAGGTTGTTCCCCTAAGTTTTGACGGCTATTCTCAACCAGGTCTTTAATCTGAGACGTAAGAGCAGACATCTTTGGCTTCCATGAATTGTAAAAGCGAGGAGAAAGTCCTAGAGCATAGGCCCTATCATCCATCGTTTTCGCCCATTCTTCGAGGTAGAGCCCACGTTGATCGAGTGGAAGTGTCATCGAGTTTGTTGCTTCCAGTAAAAAGAAATATCTTTCATGAATTCCATTCACACGATAGAGTTCATAAAGATCGATGATCTTGCTCCAAATATTTGATTCTGAGTTACTTATTTGATCTATGCGAGCAATAGTATTTTGTTGTTGAGCGCTTTGATCTTTAAATGATTTCTCAATTATCTTCACTTGCTCGTCAATACGATTTTGAATCTTATCAATTGGATCCATCGATAAAGCAAATGCACTAGTTGAAGTTAAGCAAACAGCAAGTAAAAGTTTTTTCATACGTGTCCAGCCTTCGATTGAGATAGATTTTCCTCGAGTCTAATTTCCCATCCTACGTAATGTTGAGTTCTGATTTTTATGGAGTAGATGCCATCCGGTGTTTCAACAAAAGGAAGAGCAGTGTAATTATTTCTAATAAGAATTCTAATAGAATTATCAACTTTGTTGTTTGTTTCGATCAGGACTTCAGGCGGAAATGGCCACATAGAAGAAGCAACCATTGTTTCTAACCATAGATGAGTTTTCAAAATAAGCTTCGGATCTAGATCATTTTTTCCAATAGTATAAAGAGAAAACCAAGTGGTTTCCGGACATAGCTCTCTAAAGTGTTTTAGGAAGTCTGCCCACAGTCTGTCTCTATTAATACTTTTAATAGTGTCTAGAGAGTAGGAAAGATTTAAAGCAAGTTTCCAATTTAAACGAATGGAAGCATTCCCTTTTTTCTTAAGGCTTGCTTTTTGCTTTTTTGTCCTTGTTTTAGCTAATGAAGAAGAAGAGCTTCTTACTACTTCACTCATTAGACCTCCTGTCTTAATGAATTAGATAACGTCTGCTTAAAATTTATGCTGCTTTACCACCAGGAATTGACTTAAATCCTTTAGTCACCTGAGCGGCCCATTTTTCTATGATATCACCGGCAATCTTTTTATAAGCATAATTTTTGTTAATGGTAGTTCTTACCAGTTTTACAAAATCAAACCAGATTTCATCTTGTCGGCTAAGGATGGAGTCCTGTCTACCCATGTCTGCATCGATACTCTGGATTTCCATATCAATGAGATCCCTTGCAGGTGTCCCTTCTTCCGCAAAGATATCAAGGAAGCGATCTCTTAAATCCGGATCTCGGCTATAAATAAGTTCAACTCTCTTAGCCATTGGGAGTGAAAGGATTACTTCTTTAATAATACTATCTGAGAGATTAAGAATAAGATCACTCGGGAAGAGGTTTGTAGCTGCATCAATAAGATGGTTCTTCCCAGAAGCATTGGCGATAGCTTTGAAAATTGATTCCTCGTTTGCTGGAGTAGCATTTTGTAGCATGGCCAATAGTCGAGGTAAGAAAGGTGAAGGGCTGTTCTCTTTCTTAAAACTTTGTAGTGCACTCTTAAGAGCAGGAAGACTACTTTCAAGTCTGGAATCATCAAATTTTGCACCTTCACTTAGCCATACTTCTACTTTTTTATCTTCAGCGTAACTAAGAGTCTTTGAGATGATTGAAGGTCCAAGAAGATTAAGAAGGATACCAACTTGTGCATGATGCTGATCAAAAAATTGACAAATGGCTCTTGGATCCAACTCCATAACAAGATTAAGAAGTTCTCCATCTTTGATTTTAGAAGGCACAAGAAGGGACTTAACCACTTCTTGGAAAATAATTTTATTGGCCTGTTTGATCTCAGGGGTCTCAAGATGAACTGTTAGTAATGACTTCCATTTATTTCTTTGTTCTTCAGTGAGTCCATTAAGAAGCTGATTCATCTCTTCAGGAGTTGCTTGTTGAGCAAGACCTCTTAGAGCGAGAACTGTTTCTTCGCTATTCTCAATTAGCCAAGTCCGAATGATCGTAATGGCCTCATCTGGATGTTGCTGTAGGCATTGTTGAAATCTTTCGTATCCTTGTTGAATGGCCAAGTCGTCCTCCTGAGCATCTAAGGCTTGATTATTTAGTAAGCTCTCATTTTCGTTTTTATTTTCTTTATCATCTTTATCTTCATCTTCTTTACGAGCGTGAGGAGACATCATTTTGGCGTAGTTTTCCATGAACGCTTTCCACTGCTTGAAAAGAAGAATTGCAACAGCTGCCATAATAAGTGAGAAGATTATTAGTCCAACAGCATTACCCCAGCGAGATGCCCATTCGTACCAATCTTTCGCCCAAATTTTTGGCTCAACTTCTTCAGGAGCTAGTGGAGCAGCTTCAGGCTCTGTAATCTTTTCTTCAGGCTCTGGCACCCATTCCATTTCCATTGATTGGAAAGAGAAGCTAGGTCTCATGTCTGCAACAGCAAAGCGGGTTGTTCTCACTAGGTTTTCAGCAATCTCTCTTATTTTTTCAGGGATTTTATCAGAGAGGTAAATGTTAACTTTAATACCATCAAGATTCTTGAATAGGTCATAGCTTTCATTATAACGGTAAAGATTCATTAAATTGGTTTTGCTATCATCAAAGATCTTATCAAGAACAGGAACTTCTAAACCCATCTTTGAGAAGGCAATATAGTCACCAGAAGATTCAGGCATAGTAAGATCTGAAACTCGGACACCGCCCTCGTTATTATTGTTATCAAAATTAGGCTGACCAGGATCATTAACAGAAACTTCTACATCAACTAGAAACTGCTTATCATTTAGTACAGAAGCGAGTATTCCGTTATATTTTCGTTGTATCTTTTCTTCGAGAGAAATCTTTTGCCATGAAAGAGAATCAGCAGCAACTGCAACATTGAAAACGAGAATAGAGCTAAGTAAAATTAAGAGTCTCATTATTGTACTTCCGTATTAAGATTTAATTTTTTCTCTAGATATGTCTTCATTCGATAGGCATCAGAGTTTTCCGGATTAAGTGAAAAAGCTTTTCTGTAGTAGGAGAGAGCGTTTTCAATATCTTTATTCATATAATAAGTAGTGGCTTTCATCTCAGGGATAATGGAGAGCTGAGGATGTTTCTTCTCAAGAGTGTCCAGTTGCTTTAAAGCGTCGGTAAAGTTTCTTCCTCGAACTAACTTTTGAACGTTGAATAGTTCATTCATTAGAAGGTCATGATCTTTAAGATTAGAAATTGCTTTATCAAGTTCAAGGTTCGCTGTAAGTTCTAGATCTGCCTCAGCAGTCTTGGCCACAAGAAGTCGGTATGGATTATGTCCGCTCTTTTTGAGTTCAAGGACAAAGCTATTCGACTTTACATAACTATCCACGATTTCATTTAAATCAGCTTCATAAGGTGTTGTACCAATGCGAACCGCCTTAGAGCTTGCTGATTGAATGAAAATTTCAGCACCAGGAGGTTGGCTCTTGATAGTCAACTTAGATGCAGTGAAAGCTTGTTGTGAAAAAAAAGTAACTAGTAATAAGGCCAAGTACTTCATTAGGACTCCTCGTCCTAACTATTGTCCAATATTTTTGAAAATTAATTAAGTGGAGTTTAATCCAGGAAAAATATTCCACCAACCATGGCCTTCATCCCCATCGTATTGGTAACAATTCCAGTACCTCGGGCCATTCCGGCCTGGGCGCGAAGTGTCCATTTTTTGAATTTATGAGAAACTCCTCCGCCAATTTCAACCTCAATGAGGGTGTCATTTTTCTTAGCAGTCTCAGTGTTGTAGGCAATATAACCGAGGTTGACACCTAAGTTCGCGAAATACCTTGTTGTTGGGGTAATAGTGAATGAAGTTGTGAGATCTTTGAGAACCGATCGGGCCGGAGTTCCCCAATAGTACTCTAGTCCTCCTCCGCCTGAGAGGTAGGTCCCTTCACCGGCCATCAAAGGAAATGTCGCTTGAGTGTACCAACCAATTCGCCCAGTGGTTTTAAAACGGTAGTGAATTTGTCCACTAATACCGGCCACAGAGCCAGAAGCTGCTTCTTGCTTGTTTGGGCCTTCTTGTGATCCTTCATTCTCAGTAAAACTCACATTGGCCATTCCCATAAGAACGGAAACTTCCTCAGAGAATTTAAGCCCAGTAACGGAAGTCGCAACAGCAAAACTAGGAGTTGAGTAGGTTAGAATGAGCGCTGAATAAATAAGGCCATTCTTGAATCTTCTGAGGTAAATGGAACCACTCCTTGGTTTGTTAATTCGATTCTTTCTATGATTATATTTAAATCCCAGTTTGCTACAAGTCTTGGAGGAATTATTCCTGCACGTAATAGGCTTCCACTCCATTGATCTAGTTGACTCATTTCGGAGGTTACCATCAATGGTATTCCATAAGCTAAATGAAACTTGGTATCTTTTAAGAAAGGTAGGTTGACTTGGGTTTTAGTTAGGAACCAATCTGCTTCAAGATTACTCACTTGCACTCCTTCTCCTGGAGTGTCGAGGTTCGAGATAAATGATTTATCTCGAAAAACTCCGAGTGAGAAGAAACCCCAGTTATCTACCCAGCTAGCAAATAACCCGAGTTGATAGAGTATGGGTAAATCGATTTTACCGGAAACAAGTTTACTGACAGCAAGTTCATAGCTCCAATTGAGCCTCTCAGAAAAAAAACGAGTGGAGTTGTGGGATGCTACCTTTAAAGTAAGCATTTCTGCAGCTGTTTTAGTTGAAATCAAATAATCGCTATTAATGGTTCTCTTATCCCAACCCACCATCATGTCATATTTTGATTTGCCCTTGTAAGAGTTTCTTTCTTTTTTTGCCTCTGGATCAAGTTCCTTAGAACTAGTATTGGCAATTGTGCTGGGAGAGGGGGGAGGTACATTAGGATCGTTTTTTTTTTGATCGTTATTTTCGTCTTCTAGCTCAGCTGTTTTTTTTTGTTCGGCCAGTTTTTTGATCTGTGAGTCGACTTGCCCTTTCATAGCATTGATTCTTGCTTTGAAATCAATAGCGTTATGATTTGCAACATTGAGCTTGGGACCTAATGGCGGAGGGACTTTAGTAACTTTTTCTTTTGGCTCACTTTCTACTTCTTCGGGTATGGTTTCTTTCGCTGGTTTGAATATGGCCTCAATAGAAGCTTGAAAAAGACGTAGGAGATCTGACTCTCTGATGTTTTTTATGCTCGCTTTGCGTACCAATTTTTTATTTTTTAAATCTAATAACTTGGTTTCAATTTGATAGCGATCGTTTTCTTTAGAAAGGTCGGATTCAACAGCAAATATACTCACTGTACTAGAAGAAGGAATATCGTCAGGAGACATAAGGATCTGGTAACCAGGTTGTTTTAATACAACCTGCATACTTAATCTTTTTAACCGTTCTTGCATTTGTTGGGGAACGCTTTCTATGCCTCTTACTTCTCTAATCAACGCGTACTGGATCTCCCCTTGAGCAAAAGCTGAAGGGAGATTCAGTATAAATATGAAAGCTAGAAGTCTTGTGAGCATAGTTAATTGTAGAACACCTAAAAAATTATTCAAGGGATATCATGCACCGGGCATTTCCGAACGGTATATGTGGTGGGATCAAAGAAGTATAGTCGGAGTAACCGGTCGCAGGGACTCCTCCCACCATAAATCTAACTGGAGCATTAGCGTTTCCTGGGTCTTTCATGTAGAAGATTCTCTCGCTCTCTAAAAATTGTGAAGCAGAAGAATCAAAGCCGGGAACACCCGCTAAATAGGTGTCAATAACGACAGCAGGGTTAGAAAGCCAGTGAGATATACTCAGGTGGTTAGAATAAGAGTGAGCTGTTGGTACATTCTTTATTTCTTCCCAAACTTCGTAGTCAATTAATTCATAAGACTTCGTTACATTCGTAGGGGTTCTTAAAATTTGCTTAGCAGCTGAACAAGTGGACGCTGACTCAGTCCATGTAAAGCTTCCTATTGGCCCTTGGATGTTTTTATTAACAATCGCCTTTAGATCATGAAGGTAATAGTGATTCAGAGGTGGTACTACCACTTCAAGAATAGGTAGAGACGCAATTGAAATATATTCACCAGAGAGTAGTCCTGGGAATCGTTCAGCAGTGTGATTAAAGCGAGTATCTTTACGGATGGCCACAGGTCTAAAATAGTAATAATGACCATTCTGAAGGCCAGATGAGAAGTTGGCAAACCAGTTGTCATCAGTAGGGAATCTAATATCAAAATAATCTTCAGTAGGGGCCCGATAGAGGTTATTAAGATTACTCTTATTATTGGACATATAAACTCTGATACCTGTGACGGCACCTAGTGCAGGTGTTGTAGGTGTGAACGTCGGAGTAGAGAAGTTAATTGTCCTATTATCAAAGGCCTGAACATTGTCATAAACCCCGCTAGCACTCGAAGAGTTAGGGAGAACAGTTCCAGTTAAGTGGAACCAAGTATAGTCTGTTGATGAACGATTGACCGAGTAATACCACATTTCGAAAGCATTGTCGGCCATGGCCTCGGCATCAATATTGGTAATCTCTTTATTCAGATAATCAAAGTTTACTTTTAAGTAGAATCTTAGATAACAAGGATTGCTCATGCTCGTGGAGTTATTAAAACCTTGTTGATGTAAAGGGACGACTGACGATCCCTCATCATCTCCAAAAAAGCATCCGCGAGAAGCTTCCACTCTAAGACGTTCATCTCCATTATCATATTTATTTAAAAAGATATTAGCGTATTGAAGGCCATCTGCTTGGATAGGCGTATATTCTTCTTCGAGAGGGACAACTGAAGAAAGTGGCTGATTAGAACTACTGTAACCCCTTAGTTCATTGGCCGCTAAGTATCTTTGATAGGCCAGAAGAAGAGACACTTTGGTTTCTTCTTGGTTTTGAAGTTCAATTTTACTGTAAGTTCCAGATTCAGCATTGAAGTTAATCTCAGTAGGAATAGAGGTAAGCTGCACATCAGGAAATTGAAGGCGGTAAGAATCGCGAACAATCATACTACCTGTTTTAGGCTGGTAGTTGATTGTTTGGAGCGTTTTACCAACAGCAATAAGTTTACCTGGAGATTTAGGGGCGAGGCTGATGCCCACATTTTGCATGAAATATTCTTTGCGTGCAGAGCTGAAAACGAAAGTTAAAGTTAAATCTCTTGTTGTATCAGAGAGCGTAGGACGATAGCGATAGGTGAGAGTACAAGATGCACCAGGAGCAAGAGTCATTCCAACAGCACAAGTCGACTCAGCAGCGAGGTGAGCAAAAGTTCCTGGCGGATTGCTCGGGAGATAACTCGTAGTGCTTGTTCTAAATCTAAAGTTAAAGTTAGAAATAGGATGGGTACTATCATTGGTTAAGATAATACTTTTTTTAGCATAAGGGTCAGTGGACTTTGGAGTTCCTGGAATCTTAACACTTTCAAAAAGTATACTAGAGCTTGGGGCCGTGTAGTTCCAAGAAAGAGAAGACCCAACTAACGGAAGAGGAGTCTCTGTTGGAGGTCCTCCAGCATTAGTCGTCACTTCATATTCTCTAACTTGAGCTGATAATTTTGGGTATTCTCCATCATCAAGGACATTGGCCACCATCAAGTATTTTATTGTTCTCTGCTTTTTTGGAGGCAGTGGTGTTTGTGGTGTGTTTGATTGATAAAAATGAACGGGGCCATCGTGCTCCCCAGTGTCCATCGTTATAGTTACTTTACGTGCAAATTCTCCCGCATTGGCGGTATTAAGTCGATGTGTAATGTTGAAACCACCACCAGAGTTAACAGTTCTATTAGGGTTGGGAGTGATACTTGTGAGTCTAGTTATTGGCCCCCCTGTCCCTGAAATTTCAGACCCACTCGAATCAACACTCACGCTAGAATAGGCCCTAATAACAAGTGAATGCGAACCATCGTTTTTCATATTAGGCGCAAAATCAACATTGCCTGACCCTTTAGGGAAGGAACCTAAGTAGTAAATATAATCGTAATCATCGCGTAAATTCCAAAAGTTAAGAGTTTGGGCAAAGGTTCGAGAAAAGCCACCTCGGCTAAACGGATAAGCTGAAATCGATGCTTGGTGTTCACTAGTATAGTAAAGAGAAGCAGGACCATGAAACCAAGCTTCTGGTATAACTTGTTGACTTTGATCAGGCTCACCTGTCATGAGGTCAGGTAATATAAAGCTGTGTCGGTAAACAGTGGCCGTAAGAAATGGTGTATAGTGATAGAAGTTTAATTTTCTAGACCAGGCACCGTTGAAGTTCAACTCATGAGCTTTTGTGATGTAGCTATTACCAAAATCAGGGTGATCGGGAGTTGCATCTTCTTGATCTCCATCAAAATAGCGGAACCTGATATTTGGCCATCTTTTATTAGTTCTATTCTTACATAATTCCCAAAGTTCATTGGTATTTGAGAGGTCTTTTACATAGAGTCTTTGCGCCTCATCCGATGCAAGAGTAGTAGAACTACATGTGTTTGCATTTTTGTGCCGATCAGTAGCAGGAGCTTTTATACGAACCGTATAAACGCAACTTTTTGTTGTTTCAAGTTCCTGAAAAAGGCCAGTCCTTGTACTTGGATCGACTGTAGGGTTAGTAGGAGAGGTTAAGTTTGTATCAACAATATCTAAGCAATCGTAGTCTGCTCCCAAACTTTGTGGATCACTTGTAGGAACAAGGCTCCAAGTCTGTGACTGATACTGCGCATTCGGACCAGGTGGGTTGAGGGCTTGAATGTATGAGAGCGATCCTGTTCCGATATTTCTTAGATAGAGATAAGTGTAAACTTCATCATTGGCACTTGCTCCACTGAAGTTAGTGATGTTTCGTGAATCATCAGCAAGCTCCATGAGAAGTCCCTTTCTCAGTAATTCAGCTGTGATTTGAGCTTCACTGTTTTGAAGAGGATAATCAGGGGGGCCATCAATATTGGCGTCTGTGTAGAGTGCACCTGAGTTATAGCTCAAAATAAATGATTTTATTTTTCTAAGAAGAGAGTCAACAGAGTCAAACATGTTGAGATCTTCTTCTGCGGCTCCACCGGGCATTCCGACAGGTGTGAAGTTCATCGAAATACTACATTGTCCGGTGGGTTCTATAACAGTACAGTTCGTGGCACTGGTAATAACATTGGTATAGTAGTAAGGAGATTTTGCTCCTAATTGTACGTTTGTTCCACCAATAGGAATTGGACGATTAGAGCCATCCTTAAGAGAGATACTCGTTGCTCGCGTTTCACCAATATTTTTAAAAGTAATGAGAATATTTTTAGCTACAGTAAAACCTTCAGCTTGAAGAGGAAGCTTCTTTAAATCACCAAAACTTGGAAGACCGTCTTCATATTTATAAACCTCTTCTCCATCATAGATAATTCTATCAACAACAATCTGCGCTGCTGAAATTGATTTTGCACTCAAGAGAGATAGTCTTGTTTTAATGATTCTCGTTTCATTTTTCCAAAGAGCATCATAAGTTGCGTGAACATTTAATCCTAAGAACTCACTTGGCTTTGGTGTAAGAAAAGTAACAGAAGGTTGGAAGAAAATATCAAAACGACAACTCTGTTCAACTTGAATTTCTACAGGGCTTGTCGGAGAGGATAAACATGAGTGCACATCTCTCACTGTAAAAGGAAGAGTACTTAGTGGAACAGGATTGAGAGAAGTATCGACACAATTTAAAAATTGAGAACCATCTTGACGGTAGCAATCAGCGATGAGTACATCTGACTGATCATGAATAGAAATGGAGTTGAGGTATCCAGATCTGTAACCGACGTTTCTTATAGTGATAAACCGGCTCTCTCGGTTCCCTGAAATAACTTCTTGATCAAAGCTTATAATCTTATTTGTAGTCGCAAATTCAGCTTGAATGTCAGTTGAAAAAGAGTTGAAATACGCATTGAGGGCGGCAGTTCTTCCAGTGGAGTCAGTCTGATAAGTAGCAGTAAGAGTTCCTCGATAGTTGATTTCAAGAATATCATCAGGAGGGGAACCGCTTTCAGGATTTTTATTCAGGGGTAAGTAGTAAACAGTAGCATCGCAAGTCTCTTGTGGAGCAAGTGTCGTTGGACAATTGTGTTCCATTCGGTAAGCACCAAGCATTCCTGGAGGGCAGACAGAGGTAAGAGTAGAAGCGCAAAACTCCGGAAATGTGAGATTGATATTTTGAGCACTAAGGCCACCCACATTTTTTATTGTAATAGTTTCTTCATAAACTCGATCATCGGCCCTTTCAACCACAGGGTTCGAACTTGGCCCTGCTGGAACACCAAATGAGTATTGAGTTTGATCGTTAGTAAAGGCGAGGGCGGCCGGCATTCCTGCCAGGAAGCTTATAGTGGCTTGATGTTCTTCGAGTTCAACAAATTGTTTATAGCTAAGTTTAACGATTTCGTTAAACTGGCGTTCTTCCCGTGGATTAATTTGAATGATGATCGTACAACTTGTCTTGGGGGCCAGTATCCCCGAAATAGGGCAAGTTCCACCAAGGCCAGGGAAGGCGAAAGCACCATCTTCAGTAGGAAGATAGTTAGTTGAGGAAGAGTACTCACCATTCGGTAAAAAATCTAAGGAGAGTTCAGTATAAGGATATTCAGTTCCATTATAAACTCTCACCGTTGCCTGAATAGGATCTTCAGTTAAAAGATGCTCTCCGAGGTCAATAGTCATTCCACTAGCATCTTGGTCATTAATACTAAAAGTCGCGAGATTATAAATACCCGTAGTAAGGATAGAGGTCCCTGGTTTCTTTTCCAGACAAGAGACAATGAATATAAGACCGAGCAATGCCAGTACTTTCATTTACTCCTCATTCACCATAATAGCGCAACGGAAACCGCGGTGAGGCGTATTGCTGTAGGTATTTCCACCGGCCTGAAGTTGGGCAGTGTAGCGACCAGTCTTCTGCATGTTAGCAGCGCCCCCGCTCGTCATCATAAATACGGTTCCTCGAGCAATATCCCAAACCATGCGGTAAAGCTCGATTTGATCTCCCTCGCGACCATCATTTAAGTAGTCTCGTGGAAAGACTTTAGTCGTTTTACTAATTAAATTTCCAGTGGCCGCATTGATTGTCATGGAAGTTATGACTTCGCGAGTGTCTGCGGCAGGAGTGATTGTATATATCCCTACACCAGTCTTATGGCCTTCTCCTAAATTATTATTGTAAGTAGAAAGACCAGTGTTATAAATCTGAGAGTTTCCTATAGGGAAATCTAAAATGGTTGGATCTTCATCTGTCCCGGTTTCAACGTTCTCATTCAAGTCTTCTGTACTGATTGCCACACTATCGTTAGCTTCAGGAAGAAGAGGGGACTTACAACTGTTATTGTTACAGCTTAATGGGAGTCCTACGATAGGGTTAAAATACTTACCTTCTGCTATAGACTCAAACTCAGCTGGATCATCGCCCGGGCCAGGTATACCTGACGGAGGGGTAAGGGCAATAGTATTAGTAAACTTCAACGATGGAAGAAGGCTATTAGGCCCAAAATCTAAGAAAAAGCCATCACCATTACGAAGTCTTTCCACAGCTTTTTGATCTGGTTGAGTTCTTTTAATAATATCAGTGTTAATATTTCCTCCAGGGAGAAAAATATTTTTCCAATACCCACTTAAATCTGCGAAGCGGCTTCCACTAGTTCTTGCTGCCGCGTCTGCGTCGACAATAGAGCAATAACCTGAGTTTGTATCTCTTTGTACCCATGGAGCAACTTGGTGACCAGGGGATGCAGAGAGCGTCTCTACTACGTAACCAGGATCGGTATCTGGTACTGAAGTATCCACTCTTTTTATCTCAAAGGTCTCAGTCCCATCTTCATAAAGTACGTAAGCATTCTCTCTTTCGGCATTAGTGTTAAAAAATTCAATTTGTGGTCCAGTGTTATCACCCATGAACCTTGTGTTTTGGGTTCCTGGCCAACCAGGAAGTACTTTTCCAAGATAGATTTTATCACCAGAGTAATCACAAAAAATTCGCTCACTCGTTATCTCAGACATATTCCCTACAATATCCTGCACTCCGAATTTAGAAGTACATAGTTGAGAATGGTCCATTTGTGGTTGTGAGCTGTAGAGATTATAGGGAGAACTACCTGTTATAAGTGGAACGTAATTCGCAGTGAGATTAGGACCAGAATAGAGTGTGTTATTGTTATTAATAAAGTCACCCTTAAAAATATTTTGGCCAATATTGTTGCGCTCATTGTTTAAACAAGAACCTGCAACTAATGGTGTATCCGGATCAGACTCTACTTGAGCAACTCTTTCTTCGTCATAATGTTCTGGCCAAGCACCGGCGGTAATCATTTCAGTTCTTCTCATAAGTCGTTTGTTTTTTACTGGCTCAGTAGCAGCAAAGTGAGAAGAGTCATTTGCAATACCGACTTCTACCCAGTTGGTAGCACAGAGTGCTTGAGCTGTATTTTGTGTCACTCCACCTAGAGGAGGGAGTTTCGCTGCATTAGAAGAGAGAATACGACCAAGTTGAGTAGTCCCTCGGTAGCGTGGATTATTAATGTCTCTTAGCTGCTGATTTGGAAGCCTAAAATGGGCCAGTGGAGGTACAACATCATCTTGATGTCCATTATAAAATGTTTGAGGCAGACTTGGATTTGTTTCTACTTCAATAATTTCATTAACAGTCATCTCGATAAAGTTATGAGCAGTATCATCTTTATAAGAAATACGGCCACCTGAAAGGTCATTGACTTCAATCCAGCGGGGTTTCATATAACCTTCTGAATCGATCGAGGCGAGATTAATGGAGCATTGGTTACTGGTAGTCCAACTATTATTAACTTTCATGTTAACTTTTTCAGGGTTTGAATCAGGATCAATTGGTTGGTCAGGATCAAATCCTTTAGCAGGTCCCCAAATAGGGAAATTGCGAGTTCGTGAGGTTGAAGCAAAACGATTATGGAAGACCGCTAAAAACTCAGATTGCATAATAAAGTTGGCAGATGTTTCTGGTTCCTTAAAGGATTCAAAATGAGAGAAACGGAAATTGGGATCTTCTGGTGGGAGCGAGCAATTAACGAGTTCTGTTTGAGCTGGAAGCCCTGGAACGAGATAGTTATACCCTGTCACTTTCGGAACATCTGGATTTAAACCTGAAAACTGATCAGCGGTACATGTTCGAGGGAAAAGGTTAAGCCCACTTGAACCTGTACAGTCACCATGAATATATTGATCGTAACTAGCTTTGTAACCAGTTGGAGTTGATTGACTGGCCAAGCTATGTTGACTAATACATCCTCTAAAAGCAGAAGAGGTATCTGGAAATGTTCCATTCGTTTTATAACCTTGGAACTGTGGATAAATTGTTTGATCTCCTTTACCTGGTCTCGATGTTAGAGCACTATCGAAGTGAGAAAGACCGGTGGCCGGGTCATCGACTTTATCTCCACGTGTGAAGCGACATCCTAATTCGAAACGGTCAACGAGAAGATCTCCGGATTGATCGTATTTAGTACTTCCTGTTCTGTAAGGGAAGGCTTGTCCAACTGAACCAATACCATTGTACTCGCATGAATAGTCATCACTGATTCTTACGTCTTTATCCATTGAAAGACAGTGAGAACGATTGGCCATCCAACGGTGAACAAGTGCCATATTAGGTGGAGGTAGAGTTACTTTCACAATATTGTGTTGAGCATTTGGAGGAAAACTTAGCTCTTTGCCGTCAAAAACGGGAACAATTTTATAGTAGTAAATTCTAGCTCTATCAATGTCCCTTCCTTTCGAAGGATCATGATACTCTTGAAGAGAACTAACAGTGTAGTCAGTGAAGAAGGCCATGCGTTGATTAATAAGATCTGTATTGGCACGCTTTCTATAGGCATAATCCATACTATAAATGACACCAGACTGGTCTGTTACATTTTGCCAAGTGAGTTTATTGTCGTGTGAGCGATAAACTTTATAACCCCATTTACGGGAGGGACGTGGATCGTTTGTATTTGGCTGGCTTGAAGTAAAGAGACTTAGAATGTCAGGGTTACTAAAGCTAACTTCTTCCCATGCAAGAGAAACAATACCATCTCTACTTACGGCTCCATGAGTACTCTTTCGTCCATCAAAATCAGAGAGGAAAGTAGCGTAGTCTCTACCTGGAGGAGGGAGATAATATGAGGCATCTGTGTTAGGCACGCCTTCACTTGCTAATGGGACTTCATAAGGAATTCCATCACTATTGATTGCTTCGAAAAGTCTTGCTGATGGACTTGGCGCTTTGGTTAGAAGATCATTCGGGACTCTTCCATCTACTTTAGGGCCAATCGCAAAAATCCTACTGAATCCTTTAAAAGATGGAGTAGGGAGAGGAAGATTACACTCTAAAATATTCAGATTGTACTCACTATAGAGCATACCAATAGGGGCCGGAAGGTTAGTTGTTGCAAGGACACCAAACTGATATACCTTACCAGGAATGAGACCATCGACTACATACTCTTGGACATCAGCATTGAGGTTGGTGCTACTTAAATATCCCGGAGCTCCTGAAATAGCTTCTGCAAAAGAGAAGATTTGACCTGAAGTTTTTTCCTTCCAGAAAACTTGGAAACCAGAATAGATTCCTCCGTTAGGAAGATTCCACTGTAGAGTTGATTTACGCCCATCGATAGAACAGTTGTTAGTAATTCCTGGGAACTGTTCAAGAGTAGGTGGTTTAACTTCTGGATAACTACAGCGAACGATGCGGTTTGAAACATCAAGTCTTTGTTCCGGAGTATAACCTATAATTGCAGGTGTTGCAGCAAAGCAGTACTGTGTAGAACCGTCAGCAATAATACCTTTTATTTTTTGTTGTTTGTATTTATCAAGTTCAATTGTTGAAGTTACTTCCAAGTAGAGGCCATTACAACGAGAGATGCTCGAACCGGTGAGCGGAGTATTCGTTGGAATGAGAATCATGTCTTCCTTGTCATCTGGATTGACACAATAAAACTCAAGGTCAGTTGCATACCCATCAGTAATGACTGGAGGATCAAATTTTAGATTCACCATATCGTTTTCACTGAACTGACCAGGGTTTTCGATGAAGTGAATTCCTGTAAAACTTGCAAGTCTAGCTACGACTTGAAGGACCTTTACTTCTGATATGACAGCTTCACTAACTGGACAGGCAAGAGTTGGACAGAGGGCCACTTTTACTTGGTAATAGGCACCGGTTTCTAAACCAGAAAGAGAAGTAAATGTTTCGTTTGAGGGAACAGCTTTATAGTTATTGGCCGTGTTTCTTGCTGCAATAACCGCTTCTGTAAGAAGGTCATCAGTTGCGGGATCACCTGATCCAGTATACTTTGTATGATAAACGCGATATTCCTGAAAAATTCCTGAAGCTGGTTTCCAGGCCACATCAATATGATCGAAAGCTTTGATTCCTGTTCCGTTACTTAAAATGACTGAAGCGGGATCAAAATCTAGATCAGTTGTTGCTCTCTCTGTTTTAATACGCAGATACTTTGTATTTGAATCCACATTAACACTAATATTAGGAACGTTATTGTAGTCACGGTCATAATAGGCTTTGTGAATAGCTCTTACTTGAACAAAGTATGTAGTGTCTGGCCTCAAACCATCAATGGTAATTTTATCAGGGTTACTAAAAGGTGTGGCCAGTTGTGGGCCTGGCTTTTTGTAGCATTCAGGGATATACTTTACGACACGATCTTCTCCCGTATAGTTATTCGCATTTAAATTTCCAGCTCCACCGACTTCAGAGATATAGGTCACTTGGTAACAAACAGGATCGTGTTCACCGGCGGCAACGAGACCACTCATCTTAGGAGCAATCCAATTAATATCCATTGAGTTAGTTTTACTCCCAGGAGTAAGTGAAACTTTGGAGACTCCATCAAAGTCAGCAACTTGGTTATCGAATGTTTCGGAATAAACCACATTCTCGTTGGTAGAGGTAGCTCCGGTTTTAATATTGGTAGCAGTGAGTTTAAGTTTATATTGTCTACCGGTTGCTCGGTCTCCAATGGTGTAGAGGAGTCTTCCTCCTAAACTTTGGTAGAGTGAATTAGGGTCAAGCTTAATTGGAGTTTGAGAATCATTTATATAGAGAAGAAATTCGTAATCCTCGATTGGCGCGAGAGGAAGAAACTCGATCTCAATACGATTATGAGAAACTGTTCTAGCAATTTGAATACCCTGGAATTGAAAAGTTGTAGCAGTGCCACCTGACAACCTATTTTCTGGAACCTGGGTTTCAGTTACAGTCCCCACGCAGCTGAGTAGGAAGGAAAGCAAGAATATTTGTACAAAAGTTAAAATTCTCATACTACTAGTTTAGTCCGAGCTGCGTACCAAGGATAATCAGACAAAATTTGCCTATTAAACCTATCGGACAAATGAGGTAAGGAATTTTAGCCTTCTGAGATGATCTTTAGGTAAAAAAAGGATTTGAGGCTAAGTTGTTGTAAATATGTTTGAATATCCTCTTGGAGATGAGGGGGAAGTTTAGGGTAAGATGTAATATGTTCCTCAGGAACGTATCGAAAGGTGAAGTTAATCCGTCGGGTTTTGAAATTCTCGATTAATGGACCTAGTTTATCACCCTTTTTATCTTCAACTCTTTGAACACGATGAAAGCATTGGTTCTTCCATTTTTCACCAGCAAATATTTGAAGAGAGGAATCCTCTAACCATTGAGAAAAGATGACATTATCTTGTCCCAACTTGGACTTTCCGGTGACGAATTGAAAAAAAGCTCTTTCACCTAATGAAAGAGAGGCCACAGGACCGGGTTCGAAATCTTTATGTTCTCCTACTCGGGCCCGATCAATCCATTTACCGTCTTCAAGTTTCGCTCCATAGAAATTAATAAGACAGGTGTTGAGTTTCCAGTTGGCAGGAATAGAGTTCGAGGGAATTCTTTTCTTCACAATAAACTCTATTCTCTCCACGATGCTTTTTAAGAGAGGAGGGTAAGGTTCCGCTTCTATGCAACGGTTATAAATTCCTTTAGGAGGATGATAGTAATCAAGGCAAGCAAACTGCCAGTTACCAAGCCAGTAGACAGGTCGAAGAAGCTCTCGTTGTTGATCTCCTTCTGGGGGAGGGTTAGATTTCGAAAATCTCATTTCCCAAAGAGGTGATAAAGTCTCAATCCAATCGAGGAGTTGCTTTCGTTCTTCTCGATTAATGAAAGGAAATTGATAGTAAAGGCCTGGTGGTAATTTAAAACTCTTGGAGATCTTCATTCTTTATATCTAAGTCCCACATGAGGATTAAGGCAAGGGGCATTGGGAGTTTATCCCACCAAAGATTGAATTTAGTTCGTAATAAATCATTTATTCGCAATTCGTATTCAGCATTAGACTCTTCACGCGCGATCAGAACTTCTTTTTCTGAATAGCAATATTCACCAGCTTTACTGGTGGGGTGATGAGAATTAAAAGCGAGACATCCATAGGGTTTAATCTCAACAGGAAGAGGGCAGCCAAGTTCGGAGTGATTAAAAAAAGGGCAAGTATAAGTTCTTCTTAAGAAAGATCTTCGACCATAACCAGTGAGTTGGTCGAGTCGATAATTTTGAATTGTGGTTTGGAGTTTTTCTTTGAGGGTGATGTTTTTTTTATTTTCTTTTTGCAGCCAGATGAGAATCTCACTTGTTTCAAGTGGTGTAGTCATCATGGAATTAGACTCGAAGGTGCAGCATGTCCCGGGGCAGTTTTTGCAATCCTGCCCCAGTGAAGACAGTTGGATCATTCTGCTGATAATGTTTTCTCGACGGCTTTTTTGCATGCGAAAAAATAAATTTAAATAAAAAAAACGTCAAGAACCGAATAATACCTCTAGTTGAAAAATGACAAAGGGGTTTCTTCTAAAAGAATATTCTTTAGGAAAGTCCAGACCAGTAATCGTGTCCAGATATATCCAATGTCGGTAGAGATCCCGTCGATAACGAGTTGAAAGTCGGTAATTACTTAATATCCAAGGTCCTTCTTCCTCGATAATTGATTGAGCAATTAATGAGTAACTTAAAGCATCACGCTCAGTTACTTGATGAATAAGGTTGGGCCCATGATTGGTGCGAAACTGTTTACTCAAAACTTTCCATTCTTTACTGTTTGTTATTCGAAGGAGGAGATTGGTGGAGATGGAGAAGTCGCTTGTAAGAATAGTTTCTTCTGTTAGCCCATCCTCTTCTGTGACATAGGTTACTTCCTCTGAAAAACGATGAGACCACTTCTCAAAAAGAAAGTTTTTTCTGAGACGTGTTCTCAAGACTGCCTTAGGAGGAATGCTTGCATTCACACCAACATCAGCATTGAAGTACCAGTCTCTTCTTGATTCTGTTGGGATTTGAGATTGTGAACTTGAGTCTTCACTATCTTTTTTATTGGGAAAAAGCTTGTCAGTGGATTCTTTTATTCTTCTGTTGAGACTAGGTATTTTAAAATTGATGCGATAATTGATATCTGACTCACCTCTGGCGAGTTCACGTAATTCATAGTTTGTTCTGATTCTTAGAGTAGATCTTCCAAACTCATCATCAGCTCGCTCTGTTGCAAAGAAGGAGTCCACTCTGTTGGCCAGATAATCCAAATTATTTTTTAAGAGGTAATGAGTCTTATCGAGAAGATGAAAATTATCAGAAGTCTCTTCTTCAGCAAAGACTGGACCAACGAGAATAATGAAGAGAGATATAACAAAAGAATGCATTCATATTGATTAAATAGCTGACTTAAATATTTGGCAACGGCTATTTAAAGAAGTTGGCAATTGCTTTATATCTTATCGAAATTCGTGATCATAAGAGATTTAATCCCAAAACTGCTTTGAGAAAAGAGCTAGAATGGCCTTGTGTTTGACAATAGGAGGGCTTATGAAGTCGAGAAATAAACTGATACTGGGTGGTTGCGCTGTTTTACTTACATTTTCGACTGCTGTTTTAATCTCAACTAATCAGAAGAAAGAAAATAAGCAAGCATCCGCCACTACTCATAACAAGTCACCAGAAATAAAAATACCAGCTTCAGTCGTTTATGAAGCCATCAAAGAGAATAAGCTTGAGCCTTTTGAAGCTTACATAAAGCAAGGTGGGAGTCTCACTGCTGAAGTCGATATAGAAGGAAAAAAAGTAACCCTTGCCCAGGCCATTGTAGAACATGAGCGGTTGGAGTTTATTCAAAAAGCAGTAACTCTAGCTCCTGAGGTCAAGTCACATGTTTATACCCATGACTCAAAAGAGATAAAAAACGCTAATGGGGCCCTCTCACAGCTCTCTGAGGTAGGGGGAGGAATAGGGACCTTAAGTGCGGCAGCGGCTAATCAGCTCGTTCCACTCATTGGAGCTATAGCGAAATCAAGTAAACCGAACTTAAAAAGTGAAATGCTAAATCTTTCTAAAGATAATCCTGAAGTTTTATCGGGCATTGAAACTGCAGCTTCAGAGGTTCTCCCGCAAGCAGTGGAGACTTGTGATCAAGATCAGATTCGTTTCTTGGGGGATCTTGGGGCCAACCCAATGGCCAAAAATCAAAAAGGTGGCAACGCACTTGGTGCTGCCGGGAAAACGAAATGCTTTAATGCTATTTCTTATTGGAAAAAAGAGCAGAATATTGATTTTGATGAAAAGAATGAGGAAGGGATTAGTGGCTTTGATGTGCTCTCACGATTTAAAGATCCTGAGTTACAATCTTTCACTGACACCCTTCAAGAAGAAGGGGTAAGAGAAATCGCTAGTTTAAAACCAAAAGTGAAGCGAGTTAGTTTTTATAGAAAGAGAGTGCCTTCCGCTATCATTGATCCTGAAGCTCTTGTAGAGCCAGAGCTTCGCCCAGATGAAGCGACGGAGACGGCGGAGTTTAGTGAGTTCAGTGACTAGTTTTTAGTATTAAATATCATCTATCCTCCTTGCATCTCCTCATAGGGGCATTAAACTATTGAGAAGAATGTAAGGAGAGATAGACATGGAAGTTACTCGTCGTACGAATCAAGAAATTGAAAGAGAGATTGGAACAATCGCCTATTTTGTTAGGAAAAGAAGAAAGAATCTTGGACTAACACAAGATGAGTTGGCGACCTCCGCTCAAGTGGGACTTGCTTTTTTAAAGAGACTAGAAACGGGAGATGAAAATCTCCACATGGCCAAAGTTCTACAGGTACTAAGATATCTAAATGCAGATTTATTTCCTAAAGAGTATCAATGAAAAAAGTGTTTATTTTACTTCTAATTGTAGGTTGTGCCTCTAAACCAACTCTTTATCCGAATGCCCATTATAAATCGGTAGGGAAAGAAGCCGCACAGACGGCCATCGATCAATGCATGAAAGAATCAGAAGAGTATTTAAAGAATAGTAAAACAAAGCAGGTTGGAAAAAGTGCTGGCGTAGGTGCCGCCATCGGTGCTGCTTGGGGTGTTGTTTCAGGACTGTTTACTGGGGATTATGGCCGAGGCATTGTTAGAGGTGCTACAGTTGGTGGGGCAGTAGGAGCAACAAGTGGTGCTCTCTCTCCAGACCAAATTAAACAGCGATATGTTAACCAATGTCTCGCTGAACAAGGCTATCAAGTTATAGGATGGGATTAATGAAATACCTACATACAATGATAAGAGTAAAAAACTTAGAAGAATCAATTCGTTTTTATAGCGAACTTTTAGGTATGAAAGTTATCTCTCATGAGGATTTTCCTGAGGGAGAATTTACTTTAGTGTTTCTCAGCTACGGTGATTCTAAAAATGATCCATGTATTGAACTTACATATAACTACGGTAAAACGGATTATGTTATGGGGGATCAATGGGGACATATTGCTTTAGGAACTCCAGATATTTACAAAACCTGCGAACGTTTAAAAAAAGCAGGAGTGAATGTGGTTCGGGAGCCAGGGCCTATGAAGCATGGGACAACAGTTATAGCTTTTGTAGAAGATCCTAATGGCTATAAAATCGAGTTTATAGAAACAAAGGAATAATCAGTAATTGCCTCAAGTGTCATATAAAACAACCCGATATAGTCGGAGATGAGGCTTTTATTTGTTTTCATTTTTTTATTATTCTTGCCGCAGGCCCATGCTTGGCACTATCAGTTAGATGAGGAGCCTCTTCTCCGGCCATCCATTTTCGATCAATACGAAATTTCTCAGCATTTTGAATCCGAAGGCCTATTTTCACTTTCTGATACGACACTTTCTAAGACTGGATTACCGTTTGATAACGCTTATCTTGGCTACAGACTTAAACAGAACCTCGTAATCAAGTCAGGATTAGTAGCACCTAAGCATTTAGATGGTGTGGTTATCTATGAACCAAGTCTAGAGGTTCATCTCATTCATTTTAAAGTTCGAGAAATATCTTACATGGTAATGGGATTTAACTTCTCAGATAGTGAATTTAAAAAGGTTATAAAGCCTTGGTTGAAAATAAGAAAAACGAGTTTATTGAACCTCATTATACCCTCAGCTTATGCTGATAGTTGTGAGCTACCGGGGATGGGAGATGAACTTAAAGGTATTGCAAGCTCGCTGTCAAACCAAGCTCTCTTAAAAAAAATAGGAGAGTGTGGTCTCGAAGTACTGAAAGGGGCCCAGGATAATGTGAGTAACACTTTTGATTTTTTTAAAAAGCTTGCCACAAACCCAAAGGAATTATGGAAAGAAACGAAAGAAAGTTTCATTCAATTAAAAGACTTCGTCTTAAATATCAATAATGAGTTAAAAGAGATTTTTTCTAATTTGGGAGAAATGAACTTAGAGGATCAATTGGAAATTGCTTGTCACATGAGTGGGCATATTTTTGTTTCTGTCGCACAATCCTTTCTTCTTGGACCTGCGGCCCTAGCACGATCTCTTCCTCTGGTCGTTACTCGTCTAAAGAAAATGACTGCTGATATTGCTCTTGCTGCTTCTCTACGAAAAAAGGGAATAAAGCTTCCTGATAATAACAAACTTGTAAAAGAGGTCATTCGTTGTGAATAGAATTTACTTATTTGTTTTTATCTTTTGTTTTAACAGCTTTAGTTTTGGAAGTTCGTGTCTTTTAACGGAAGCCTTAAAAGATCCTGTTCTAAGTAATAATGAAAAGTTCTGGGAAGATTACTCAGCATTAGTTAGTAAGGGTGTTAACTCTGATGTAGCTCTTAGACAGCTTCATTCAAAGTTCCAAACATCCCCTAAAGTTAATTCCTCTCCAGGGGTTGCTGTTGGTAATCCACACGCAAGAAGACTCTCTTATAATAAGAGGGCCCAAAATGAACTTAAAACTCTACCCAAAAATCTTAAGAAGAAAGTTGATGAGTTTATTGAAATCGCCTTGGCCCCAAGAGGATTTGCTGAAATTCGGAATACTCCTGGTCGTTGGCATTGGGAAAAAATACCGCAGTTTGGTCCCGACGCTCAGAGTGTACGGCTCAATGGTGGTTATAGAGTACTGTTTGATTTAAAAGATAATGAACTCATTATACGAGAAATTAATAAAGGTCATATACACGGTTCTTAGAGGGAGAAATTCCCTCTAAGAACCTATGCGCTTTAGTCGATAGGTGATAGCCAAACGTCATAGATTTGTGCAGCAACTTCTTTTCCATTGCTCTTATACTTAAAAATACTTTTCTCGCGAGCAGTGGCCCTTCCGCCGAAGTTCGTTGTTCTGCTGGCATCATACTTTAAAGAGATGGAAGTAACCGATTTATCTTTTAGAGAGAAGATTTCATCAGCTTCTGAAACACCGTTACCATTTTTATCATTCCAGAGTCTTAAATCTTTGAAGATAGGATCTTTATGATCAATGATTCCATCCTTGTTGGCATCATACTCAGCAAGGGTGTCAAAACCATTAGCAAATTGATCTGTCTGACTAAAGAGTTGTTTATAAGAGGTAATCGATTTTACACCCTTAGGTAGATGTGCCAAGAAATATCCTGGAGCATTCTTTTCTGGCCAATGAACTCTGGTACCGGGTTCAATACCATATAATTGGAAAAGGGAGACTCCTGTGAAGTGAGGGATTTTCTCATCAAAGAAGAGCATGAGAGGTGAGTAATAGCCACCGCAAAAGCCTTCCATTCCCGGAAATTTTACTTGTGCAGTGAAACTCTTATAACCACTGGCCTGATCAAAAGATTCGATCTCTTTTTTACTGGCAAGAGTTCTGAAGTTCTCTCCATCCGGCTGTTCAAAAGTTGAACTATGACGTGGTGGAGTACTCACCACAAGTTTTCCGTGTCGGACAGGATTATTTCCCGTAATAGCATTAACTTGAGTTTTTAATTTGATTTTGATGCTATTACTGTGAGCACTGACTTCATATTGACTAGGAGAAAGAGGATTCCCATCCTTATGTACAACTACCTGGCTAGAGTAATCAGGAAGTGAACTTGGGAAATAACAACTCACAGAACTCTTCAATAAAGTTCCATGTTTGTTGTTCGAGGTGAATTTATAAAAACAGTTAATGTTATTATCAACTTCAGGATCGGTAGCGCCGTGGATTGTTGCTGGAAGTGGTGCTCCCGCGTACTTGTTAAAATCTGCTCCTAAGTAAGGATTGTCCTGAGGGTTGGTACTTTGTAACCAATTGGAAAGCATGAATTTATAATCTTTTTGTTTCCAAGCAATAGGACAAGAAATTTTCTTATAGCCAGGCTCATCCATATCCTGATCAGGTTCAAACATACAATCGACATTTACACCTTTTGAAGCATAAGTGAGCCTAGCAGGGAATTGCACCTTAAAGGAATCTTCTTTCCCACTTTTTGGATCTTTAAAATCAAGGCCCATAAAGATATCTTGTGAAGGATTAAGCTGCCTGCTAACCGAATAGGCTCTGAGGTTCGTTCCAAAACAATATGGTTTAATATTTAATTCAAACTCACAGCCACCGCCGGCACAAGAGTTCTTTCGATTTTGTCCTACTGGGGGAGTTGAAGTACTGCCAGATCCAAATGGGGCAACGGTATATTGGGCCCATGTCTCTGCGGATAATACCAAGGTTAATGTTACTAAAAGCTTTTTCACAAACGTACCTCTCTGTTAAAGATTAGAGATTGATTTATTGGTTGTTATGAACTTGTATTCAATCACGGGGTTTGAAATATTCACTCTACTAAACACCAAGGCATTAATCCCACTCATGATGTTTACCGCGTGATCGAATTTAATTCTCCCTCCATCATCATAAGAGCCAAGTGCTCTCATAAGATTTACCTTATTAGTATTATCGCTCTTTTCTAAATAATATTTCACCACATCGACATAATAGATACTTGTGCGATCATCAATGCCAGGAATATAAGGCAATTTTTCGTACAGGTTTCTGCTTGAATTAATATTTACAGGTATATAGCTTGCGCAACCATTATTCTTATTAGGCCTGCACACATTATAATTTCTGAGAAGAAGATTGTTCGAGTTATCAACGACAACTTCTTTTAAATCTCTTGAAGGCTTGCCTTCAACGGCTCCGAGGAAACGATATGGTCTTTTGATAGTGAAGTCACATTGACCGGATACTCCACATTCAAGTCGACACTGACTTGAACTGTTGGAATTACTAGAAAGATTGCAGTCAAAAAAATCATTTTCTGAACTAACGAGCATTACCCGTTTTTCTTCCCAAGAGGTAAGAGGAAAGTGCTCTCTTGAAAGTGAGTGAGTAGGTGAATCGTATCTCCAGTTAATCCCTTCGTAATTCTTCCCATTAAAAACCGACTTCGGATGGATAGTGAGTTTTTGGGTTTCATTTAAAAGACTTTTACGAATGATAAAGTAGATGGCCTTAGATCTTTTGTCATCATTAGAAATTGAAAGTGTTAGTTCTCTGGAACATTCATTATGTCTGCAGTATTGATGTTTTGCGTGAGTGAAAAATGGTAACCCTTTATCATCGAGGACATTAATGTAATTAAAGCTTAGTTCTGCTGCAGAGAGATCTCGCTTAAGAATTGATGATGCTCCTAAACGGGTAATAGTTGTTTGAATATCATCTGAGATACGATCAGTATTTTTCTTTGAATAAAGATAAAGGCTGTAGCCACTAACCCCAAGAATGGTTGCTAGTCCCATGGCAATTATCATTTCAACGAGAGTAAAACCTTGCTGATTATTCTTCATCACTAATCCTTAACAATGAAATCATATTGTTTAAAATGCCCTGGAATAAGTGTCTCGTGGGTTATTTTTATCGTAACCTTATACATTCCTCTATATTCAAGATTTCCTATCTTGAGAGGGTAAACCACATATCCCAATCTTCCTTGGCAGTTTGGAAACTCTTCTAATGGAACAGTCCCTCCGTCCAGCCAACAAAGTTTTAAAAACGGTAGCAACTCTGCAACTTCTCTCGCTTCTAGAAAAGGCTCAGGATTGAAGTCAATTTTCTCCATGGAGATATTTGATCTTATGGATTCCACTAATCCAGAAACGATCGCTTCTTGATTAGCACTCTTATCCATGGAGGATTTTCGGCGTTCAAGAAAATCGACACCATTAAGAATCAAGAAAGCTCCTGAACCTGCGATGGCAAAACCTGTGATCACTTCAATTAAACTTAAACCTTTCTCAGTATTTATTAGCTTTCTTAGCGAATTAAATCTGATCGAGATTCTTCTCTTATTATCCATCTTTGTACCCTGTTAACTTTCTGACTTGTCATTACATCACCGGCCTTAGCAATCCCTACATCAGGATCGACGGTGGTCCAGCTGAAATTATTAGGCCCGTTCGAGACAAGGTCGAGTGGACCACATGAATCGACGGTCGCCGCTATATGAGGGGTGCTAACCACGTCCTTCCAAGTTTTTGAAGTAAGGTCCTTCACACTTTTGCAGTTTGCTTTGTTTCCATTAAGATCAGTCATAATAAGATCTGTGGACTTAGCGTCCCAGATGCTATGCCAATGAATAGGAACTTGAGAACTTCGTGGAAGAGACAGTTCTGCAACAATGAAAGTTCCGATCATATAAAGCGGTGTAGTCCGATCTTGGATTGTAAGTTTATTACAAACATAAAAACCATATACGTGAGTTCTTGTAGGTGGAATTATACATTCTTCAACAACAGATTTTGTCGTAGAGTAAGCGTGCCCTTCTAGAGGGGGAGTTCCTGGATGAAAAATGATTGGTGCTGCTTGCTCGTGATCATTTGTATCAACGAAAGCACCTGCTGGGGTATTGGCGTAGTTCCAAGCAAAATTTGAACTGGCCGACATATCTAGATCCCAGTCAGCTAGATTCATCCCTTGAGGACAATTAAGCTCCACAAGCGGATCGGGAGTAGGTACATGATCATTATTTTTTGTATTACTCCACGAAGTCTTTAATTCTTGAGTACTCGTAGAGAATAATTTCTTTGTAATAATTCTTGGATTATTTCCACTCGATGACCCCATAAAATCAAAATCAAGATTTAATGAGTCCCTGAAACCATTATGATAAGGAGTAAAACTCATTTCAAACTTATTGATGCTTCCATAAATCAGTCTAAAGTATTCACGCCATCCTTCGGAAAAATTCATCTTGAGATTTCTTTGATTGAGTACAGTCTGACCTTTGTGAGGAGGGACTTGCTCTACTTTAATTTCAAGAGAGGTGTTTTTTTGTTTCTGAAATTGTTTTAGTTCGGCAATCTTGTTATCAAGTTTTGTCTTAGCATTGGAGTATCTATTTACTTCTGATGCATAATCTCCAGGAGTACAACCGTTCGAAACTGGTTCTACGCGGAATCGATCGTCTTCTTGGCGCTCTTGCTGGTAAACTTCTCTTCCGCCGCCGCCGCCGCCGCCGCCGCCATCTCTACCTCTTCCACCACCATCTCCGTCTCTAGGAGGATTGGCAGAACACCTTGGTCCTTTGTAACCAATAACTTGGCAATCAACAGTTACTCTCTGGTCACATTTATTAATAAGAGCTCTGGCTGCGCTATCGAATTCTCGATATTCTGTACTTGTCTTTAAAGCATCAGACTCGATAATTTTATAATAATTTGATCTATCAACTTTTTTTAAATTCTTTTGATAATCTTCTAGATTGTCCACGGCCAATTTGAATTTTTCAAAATCTACATCAAAAAGAACCGAAGACTCATCTCCAATTGAAGCTTCATATGTTTCTCGTGAGGACTTTAGAAAGTGACCGTCGGATTTATTTTCGATGACGAACCTTACATCTGCAAGAGCGTCAGACTTAGCAGTGTTTTTGTCACTGATGTTAAAATGACTACTGCTAAAACGACCATCACGTGGAGAAGAAATTATTCGTGGCTTTTGATCAGAAATATCAAATCTATTTTTCTGATTGAATGAAACTTTTATATTGATGGAGTCATTACTTTTTGAAAGCGTATTGTAAAGAAATTGCGAATGAGCGTTCTTACTTCTTATAAGGCGAGATTGGTTATCTTCAATACAAGCTTCAAGTATTCCTAAGTCTGCAGCTGTAGAGGAAGTGTGATCAAAGAGATTATAAAAACCCTTATCCTCTGAAGAATCGAGTTTAACGCCTCCTAGAAAACCTCTGAATCCCTCATAATTATCTTGCTTAGATAAGTAAGGATGTCCTCTTTCTGAAAAAGTATAAACGGTCTTATTAGGAGTTAAGATTTGCCCTGGAATGAGTTTCTTTAATCTTGATCCACCATTGAAGATTCCTAAAGTTAAGGAATCATAAAATACTGTAGTCTGCTCTTTATTAGAGTCCTTAGTTGGAAGAATAAAGTTTCCAGCGACATAAACAGGGCCATGAAATTCATTATAGTGATTACCAACAAGGTCTCCATACTTAATCAAACTGAATGTATGAAGTCTTCTTGGGTAGAAAGTATAATAACTTACAGATTCAGCTCTTTGAATGGCCATACAACTCATTTTCGTCTTCTTAATATCTGCAGCGATTCTGATTCCGATTTTACTTTCTTCACCAGTAGCAAGGTTTGCAAAATCTCTTACCTGAAAAACTTCTACATCGATGTGATTTACACAATCCATGATTTTACGAGACATCAGGTAGAGCGGGTGAGAGTCATTCATATCTCTGAGAATGCTCTCAGTAATACGGAAGTTTAATTTGCCATCTTTAGGAACAATATCGTCAACATCAAGTTCTCTGTTGGTTTTTTTAGACTGAAGTCTAAGATAGTTAAGAGATAAAATTTTATTTGCATTTTCAACAGATGGTGCTGAGTCGAGTTTGTTTCCAATTGTCTCAGGTCCCCAAAGAACTCTCTCGAGATTTCCAGGATAGGTGACAATGTCCTCCATACTGGCCTTACTTGAACAGTAATTTGAAAGGAGAAGATCAGAAACACCATTCTCATAGTTAAGGCACCATCTTTCTCTTATTCCGTGAACAAGATAATCGTTCGCACTGGACATAAACATCCGATAGGCGAGTTGAGAATCGATTTTCTTTTTTTCACTTTGTAGGCGAGGCAGAGCTTCTTTAATTAAATAAGTGATTCCACCTAAGCCCAATGCCACTGAAGCTAGTACAGTGACGAGTGACATACCTACTTGGTTAAATGAGATTCGCTTAACAATTTTCATAGCTTAATTATAACGGCAGGTGCAAAAGTCAAAAGCCGGCCATATCTGCCATACTTAAGTTAGTTCAAGAAATTTCAATGACTTATATCCCGTTGCTAGATTTATTCCCAATTTGAAAGGAAAGGTTCCTAAGAGATAAGTGCCAATAATCGGTGCCATTCATTTTAACCTTAATTTCGAGCGAAGTTTTGGAATATCTAAAGAAGTCATTTGGGATGCGAGTAAAGAGAATGAGTTCAAAGGAGTAGAGCAGATGATTTTTTTTACTTCGTGGGATAGTTTAATAAGAATTTTAGTAATTGGCCTTCTGTCCTATCTTGGCCTGATTATGATGCTAAAGTTTTCAGGGAATCGAACACTCTCTCAGATGAATAGTTTCGACTTTATCATTACAATTGCTATGGGTTCCACTTTCTCAAGTGGCCTGCTCGATAAGAATGTTGCTTTCGCTGACACGATTACAGCTCTCTTTCTTCTTATATTCATGCAATACCTCATTACCAAGGCCACCGTTAAGTCTAAGAAGTTTGATAAGCTTATTAAGGCTGATCCAGTCTTGCTCTATCATCGAGGAGAGTTCATTCAGGAAGCTATGAATAATGAGCGGGTGAGTGAAGATGAGATTCTCGCATCATTGAGGGAGAATGGTTTAAGTACATTTAGTCAGGTCGAAGCCGTAGTTCTCGAAACAAATGGCAAGCTTTCAACAATTCCTAAGCAGCTAAGTAGTGAGCAACTATTGAAGAATGAGAAAAGCTATAAAGATGCGTTCTTCACACTTAATGGTGTTTTCACTGCGTTAATTCAATAAGACAGGCATAG